>WQYV01000005.1 GCA_009781085.1 Betaproteobacteria bacterium | reverse complement strand
TCGAATCTGTGGATGACGCGGAGGCATTTATTGGCCCTGACAGGACAGGTGCGTCCATGAGAGGAAAAACAAGGGGAAAAGCCTTCGGGTTTACGCATAAAAGGCCGAATATCGGCCCATTTTGCTGTTTTGGGGATGCTAAAACAATTTCATGTCAACAACTCACTGGTTGTTCAGAGAATCCCTAGGAACGATCCATCCACAGACGTCGACGCCGCACTATGAGTTACAGTTGCTCTCAAAGTTGGCTTAAACAGGTGGGTGGAAAACAACCACAAGCATGACAAGTATTCCACAGGCAAGTCAATTTATCGGTGCGTAAGCGGGGGTGCAGCTCGATGTTGCACAACAAATTTGCGCGGTTATGGTAAGATAGCAGTTACGAAAATTTGCTTGCCATGAAGGAGGCATGCCGTGGTTTCCGGAATTCTTTTTTTTATTCTGCTTATTCTTTTGCTAAAGTCGGCGTTTGTTTTTTGTTCATACATTGTCAGTATTATTTATTTTCGTTATGTAAAAAATAAAATAGCACCTACTTCTCAAGTGAATGAAAACGATGGTTTGTTTAAAGAAAAAGCAAGGCAATTATTGGGACGCTATGCCAATGGGTTTGTGTTTTATTCGCTATTAAAAACAGGTAAAATTCCATTTCATACTATACGGAATTTTATTTATCGCCATTTTTATAAAGCAAATATAGAGAAAAATGTAATTATCTATTCTGAAGCAGAAATACGAAGCCCTAATAAACTAACTATTGGTAAAGGGTCTATAATTGGCCATTATAGTGTTTTAGATGCACGTAATTTTATTGAAATTGGGGAAAATGTGAATTTTAGCCACGGTGTTTGGTTGTGGACAGAACAACATAATCATAATGATCCGGATTTTGGTTGTGAATCTGCAAAAGAAAAGAAAATAACAATTTACGACAGAGTATGGCTTGGTCCTAGGGTTATCGTTTTGCCAGGTTGTACGATTGGAGAGGGAGCTGTTGTTGGAGCTGGGTCGGTTGTCACCAAAGATATTGAACCGTTTTCAATCAATGCTGGTATTCCTGCAAGAAAAATAGGTGAGAGAAATAGGAATATTAATTACGTCTTCAAAGATCAACCAGTGCCCTTTATTTAAGCGTTGAAACAAAAATGGGAGACAAGGTAATGGCTGAATCACTAAAACATTCTCTTACGATAGGTTTGCTATGGCACACGATCGCATCTGAAAATTTTGGCGCAGTAGCACTGACATTAAGTCAGATGAAAATTATTGCTGAGGCCGGACGGCGACGCAACGTGCAGGTTCGTTTCATCATACTTAGTCCTGTTGAGGAAAAATCGGGTTTAGCCGAAGATTTTGAAATCATACATAGGGCGGAATTTTCTCGACGCGCTTTCATGGAAGGCCGCTTTGAAGCTGTTACTTTATTAAAGCAGTGTGATATTATTTTTAATATAGGAGCGGGAGATAGTTTTTCAGATATTTATGGTAATAAACGATTAGCGATGCAGGTTATCGCAAACATACTGGCTCGCTTATACCGAAAACCGTTAGTGGTGTCACCTCAAACTATTGGTCCTTTTAAGTCTTTTTTAGGAAAACAACTCGGTAAAATTGGACTTTCTGTTGCCACTCGTATTTACGCACGAGATAATCTATCCATGCAATATTTGCTTCAAGCAAAATTTCAAAACAAATCAGAGGAAGTCATTGATGTTGCTTTTGCGTTACCCTTCGAACGCCCGTCTCGCGATAGTAACACATCTATGCGGATTGGAATAAATGTATCAGGTTTGCTTTATAATAAAGGTTACAGTGGGCGTAATGAATTTGAGCTTACAGTTGATTATCCTGCGCTGATCGAAGAGGTTTGTAGATACTTTCTTGTACAACCTGACATAGAAGTTTATCTCGTCCATCACGTGTTTGCGGATATACCCCAGGTTCACCCTGAAAATGACCTGCATGTTAATATGCAATTGCAGAAGCGTTACCCAAAATTACGGATTGCTCCAATTTTTCGTACTCCGAGTGAAGCGAAAAGCTTTATTTCTGGGATGGATTTTTTTACAGGAGCGCGCATGCATGCATGTATTGCCGCATTCTCCAGCGGTGTACCAGTGCTACCAATGGCATACAGCCGCAAATTCAACGGACTTTTTGGTTCTTTAAACTATCCTCATATACTCGACTGTTTAACTCTTGATACCTCTAGTGCCATGCAAAAACTTATCCAAGCTTTTGAAAATAGAGAACAGCTAGCTAATGAGATAGAAGTTGGGAATAAAATAGCGCATATCAAGTTGGAAACATATACCGAACAAGTCAGTTCTCTGTTGCCAATATGAGAAAAAATCTTCATTCTTTTGGTGAATAACAATTCGGAGTAAGCAGTATGACTCAACCTCCTATAATTTGTAACCAGTGCAGTAATCGAATTACTACAATTGGTTATGTTTCCTATTCAAATCCTTTCAAAGATAGAAAAGATTGGAGTGGAACTATCTTTAAAGTTAGAGAGGCTATAGAATTATCTGGTTGTAAAGTAATTTGGATTCCTTACAAAAAAAATTCTCTTCCAATCTTGTTCGTTAAAGTTATCTTGAAAACATACGCAAAATTATTTAAGAAAAATATATCGTTGGATCATGTAAAAATCATTGGAAAACTTCAATCGTTCACAGTAGATAAAAGAAATTTCCATAAATGTGATTATCTTTTTTTTAGTGGACAAAGTTTACTCTTATCTAATTTGAAAACAGAAAAACCTATAATTTACTATTCTGACGCAACCTTTGATTTAACGGTAAATTATCATTGGCGTAATCTTGCCTCATGGAACATTAAACAAGGGCATGCAATAGAGAGAACGGCTCTTGTTAAATCTAGCATTGTAATTCATGCTAGCAAATGGGCAAATACCTCAGCAATTGATTTTTATAAAACTTCAAAAACAAAATGTCACATTTTAGAATTTGGTGCAAATTTAGATGATAATGATATAGAAGATTCCGAAACATACACTACAAATAGAGAATTAAAAATACTCTTCTCAGGTACCAATTGGGAAAGAAAAGGAGCTGAAATAGCAATAGATACCGTCGACTTTTTAAATAAAAAAAATATTAAAACTAAACTAATTATAGTGGGGGTAAATACGGTTCCTGAAAAATTCAGAAATATATCATTCATTGAATACGTGGGGTTTCTCAACAAAAATATAGTGCAGCAATATGAGAAATATATTTCTATAATCAAACAATCTCATCTTTTCTTACTCCCAACAAAAATAGAATGTGCTGGTATTGTATTCTGTGAGTCTTCAGCGTTTGGGCTTCCTATTTTTACATATGATACCGGTGGAATAGCTAATTATGTTATTAATGGTTGCAATGGATATCGCCTTCCATTATCTGAAAAAGGTGATGCGTTTGCTCATAAAATCATTGAATGTATTAATCAAAATGAATTATTAAAATTAAAAAAAGGAGGACAGCAATTATATAAAGAAAAGCTTAGTTGGAAATCTTGGGCAGAAAGATTTAAAGGGGTGTTAAAAATTCAATCTCAATTAAAGTAGGTATTTGATTTTTTCAAAATGGATTTTCATTTTTTTAAATAAATTAAATATAATCGATAAAGGAAAAAATACTGTTTTCGCAAAAAGATACGTTAAAATATAAATATTCTTCTGTAAATTTCTTCACCATGGCATCATGTTATCCGGGGCAACGCATTTTCGAAGCACGGAACCGTTTCAGCTCGAGCATGGAGAATCATCAACTTCGGACACCACAGTCAGTGAAGCTGATGCAATCACCGGGTAGAACGTGAAAGGGATCAGCGGTTTTGCTTTCCGCGAGATTGTTTGCCAATTGCGCATCCAATGCAGGGTACATTTGGCGGAGGATCTAGCGTAGGGCACAAGTCAACTGAAGGAACAAACCGCGGATATGTTCAACGTTTGATTTTACGGTTGGTTTACGGTACTTATTTGGGAGTGAGTTAGTGATTCAGGTGAATGTTTATGCAGACGAAATTTGACAGTATCCAAATGATGCGCGGTATAGCGGCTTTCAGTGTTATAGGTGTGCACATCGGAATGATAGGGAACGGTGCCTTTGGTGTGGATCTATTTTTTTGCATCAGCGGTTTCATCATGATGCATGTAACGGAAAGGAGTGCTCACCAATTTCTGAAAAAAAGAGCAATAAGAATTATTCCGCTTTACTGGTTTACTACGATCGTTGTTTCAGTTGTAATGTTTTTTAAACCGGATCTTTTCAAAACATCCATATTAACATTGGAGTATTTTATTAAATCCATGCTGTTTACCCCATATTATTATCATAGATTAAATGAGCAGCCGATTAATTCGATACTTCCAGTCGGTTGGACATTGGTTATGGAGGTTTTCTTTTATTTATTGTTTTTTATTTCTATGAAAATTAATCATAAAAACAGACATTACATTGTTACTGGAATTTTTGTAGTTATGAATATTATTGGTTTAACAGTTAAATCAGATAATACATTTATTCGTTTTTATTGTGTTCCAACTTTGCTGGAATTTTCATTAGGGATTTTCGCTTATAAATTACTGACTAGATCAAATGCAAAAAAATGGAGTAGATCAGCTTCGATTATTGCTCTGTTCATAGCTTCATTTATTTGGGTGAGTTTGTTTGCGTTAAAGTATATTCCACAAACTACTGGGATAATTGAGCTCGTAAAATATGGTCCAGCTACATTTGTGTTTTTCCTGCTTGTATTTAAGGCTCTGGAAGAACACTCAGTGCCGCGTCCATTGATTATTTTGGGAAATATCAGCTATTCGTTGTATTTGACACATTTATTTGTACTACAGGGTTTTAATCGCCTCGTTTACAGTACAGATAGCTATTCACTCATTGGTGTGGTTTTGGTGATATTCGTAATCATTCCAACTACTATTTTTGTAGCTTGGGTTTCGTGGTGGTTGATAGAGAACAAATTCACTGAATGGATTAAAAATTTCCTTTCAACCCGCGTAACCAAGAGCCTGCGAATGCCCTGAGTTGTTTGGTGAAAGGATTTTCTCTCATTGAAGCAATAAGCCCCATGTTTTTATAATTAGGTGTTGTTTTAAATGCCAATGTAAAACCGAGCAAACGGGCAAGTAAAGTACGTTTGCGCTGAACTTGATAAGGTTGCATTTTTTCTGCATCGATCAGAGAGCTTGTAACAAGAAATATTTTCTTTTTTGTTACGACCTCTTTTATAAGCTGAAGACCTGCATTACTGCGTACGATCACTAAACTGCGCCCAGCATCTTCAGAAAAAAGTGGATAACCTTTTTCGTTTGTATTCCAAGCATCAGCACAGCTTATGTCTGCAAATTCTCCCGTTCCATCGGGGCAAATTTTGCATCGATATTGTTGGTAACGACCTAGAATACGACCCCACGAGGTATCATAATCCATTTCAGCTGAACGCCCATCTATTGTTTCTGCACGAGCCATACCTGGCCAACCATTTCCGCGATATCTGAATTTTGAAATTTCAGAGGGATCAAACCCCATCACACGTACAACCTCTTTTGTTCCTTGTAAACCCGGAGTTCCTGCACACATGAATGCAATTAAAAATAAAAATTTCTTTTTAATCTCAGAACGTGAGCACATAAGCGATCTTAAAGCTGCAACATCACAAGGTTTTCCAATAAAAGCAAATATTCCTTCTTGGCTTAAACAGTCCGAAAGGCGTGACAAAGGTGCAGCGGGGGCATAACGTGATCCTGCGCCACGCAGGACATCCTCACGGGTACGGCTGATTTGTGCAATATTTTCAAATGGGTCATGATCCGAAGGAACAATGTGAAGTACACCTTGCACCTGCCTACTTTCAAGTAGATGTATGGCTAGTGCACTCACAATACCTCCTGACGATCCTTTATGTCTAACCTCACCATCCATTGCATGGCCTGTTGAAACTTCTAACACAGGCCCCCATGTAGGGGTAAAAGAGTTGTCACGCTGAACATGGGAAACGTTAATTCCTGGACAAACGCTGTTGAATAATTCGATTTCTGAGTGATTGAATTTTCTAATTGATTGTGGGCGAAGAAAACCATTCTGAGAGAATTTCATCTTAACTGCGGGTTGTTCAAACATTTCTGAGCAAATGCTGCAACCAATACAGAGATTCCTGGTTATGACGTTGTTTACTGTTTTATTCATGGAAACGATCTCCAATCAAAATAATTGAGGAACAAAGAGTAGTACCCCTACAATCATCGTAACCACCCCTAAAGTGGCAGATACTTTTGTATCTGATTGCACTACACGAATCATATAAAGTATGCCAAGCAATATATTTGCCAAAATAAGTGCAATTAACCAACCCTTTGCTTGCATAATGTAGGTGAAATAGCTTCCTACTGATAGTGCAAATACCAGGTGAATGGCTGTTGACTTTGCTCGATACCTTTGGTGACCTGTTGCAGTCAAAATTACACCCCATGCAGCAGCAAATAATCGAATAAAAAAGAGTAGCCCGAAAAATGGGAATAAAGAAATTAATTGTTTATAATTTTCACCGAAAGCAAAATTAACAATTCTATCTGAAAAATAAGCCAAAGCGAGGCCAAAAAATAAACCGTATATTAAAAAAGAAACTTGTAAGGTAAAAGTTATACGAGAATTTTTTTTCTCGTAAACTGTTTGTTTAGCTATTTCGGGTAAAAAAACATTTGACAAAATCGGTGCAAACTGATTTCCTCCTTGAAATATGCGCATTCCAGATTGATAAATCCCAACGGCGTCTATACCAGCATATGCTCTAAGTATCACACTGTCGATATTTCCAAATAAACTACCCAAAAAATAATCAATTGCATAAGATTTGGTGCGGATTGCTAACCTGAATGATGTATAGACAGGTTGTAATGAGAAAACACCGAATACTCGCCTTGATAGCGGTAGAATTAATGCAAGCTGTGCAACTTTTCCTGCTAGATGAGAGATGGCAATTACAGCAGCGTTTTGATTTGTTAACACTGCCACAACGACAAAAGCGAGTTGTACGATAGCCACGGACGCGGCAAGCTGGGATTCGCGTGCATAGTAACCCGCTGCCCGATATGTGACATAAAATGTATCAGAAATATTTTCAATAAGATGGGCAAGCAAAAGTGCAAGAAGAAGTTCTGGGCGATCTACCATCACTGAACTTACCATAGCACACAAGAGGATAACTGCTGAGAGCGTGAACCGTAAACTCAGGGATTCGCTTAACACATCTGCAATATTCTCCGGATGCTGTGCAATTTCCTTGAGAAGCATATTGCTCAACCCATAGTTTGCTAACAGTGCACAAAGAAATGTGCTTCCATACCAAAACATGTAATGCCCGAATTCTTCCGGTCCGAGGTGACGGGCAATCAGAACGAATAAAATGAGACCCGTACACAGCCGTACTGCACTACTTAATCCCATCCAGAAAATATTGCGAAACATGCGTCGATCTTTAGCAGGGCGGTTGTTTGGTGATACTTTTCCGGGTAAATAGCACACGAACCAACGCATCAGCGGCGATAATCAGTAAAAGAGCACTCAAAAATAACACCATACCTGCAAATCCGTGCAAAAAACCTTGACCTGCCGCATCGCCGAAGTAGTAAGTGATTAAAGTCAACACCATTACGCGGATAACGTTGGCTGAAAAAGAGATAGGTACGATCAGAATTGCTAGAACGAGATTGCGGTTGAATGATTCGTGTCGAACTAGGTTGAGATAAAGCAGTCCTAGAGATTCCAAAGTAAACAAAGTGTGTAGACCAGCGCAAGCATCGGCAACGAGCAATTGATATTGCCCGATCTGAAGGATGACACCACTACGGGCAATCGGATAACCTATTCCGTAGAGTACCTGTTCCGCTACATAAGAGACGGCTATCTTCATCGGCATCGTGATCGCATCGACGATTATACCAGGCAACGGAATCATGAATAACATGAAGAATAATGGAAACCACGCCACTTTGACAGACCGTGTTCCAAGCAGGATGAGCCCAATGGAGAGTAGCAACCAGATTAGTGAACTGACTTCGAGTAGATATACGTTTTGTGAGCGCCCAACGATATAAAATAACAACCCAACAACCAGAATGAACCAACCAACGACTGTTTTTTTTTGTTCGACCCTTGCTGCAAGAATCTCAGGCCATTTACGATAAATTAACCACAGCGAAATAGCAAACACAATGGGACCATGGGCTTGCTCGGTTGAACCCCAAACGCCTTGAAGAAATAGGTTGATAAAAGTGGGAATGTACATGAAGCACAATCCGACCAAAACAATGAACCACGGAAGCAGCGCTTTCGCTTTGCCGTAGATAAAATCGTTACTGTCGGTAAGAGATGTGGTAGACATTGCGTTATCCTGTTGAAATACAAAGAAATGTTATTTTCCTCAATTTTGCAAACCCTGAAAAAACATGATTTTCAAAACCGCTTGATTGTATCTACAGTTGGTGAGGTGAGCAAGGGAACTCTGTATTTTCGTGAATATGTTAAAAGACTTTTAATGTGCGTTCGCCCCGCCCAACTGAATATTCCAGATGCGCTTGAACGTTGATGATGGTGAACCAACCGTGCGTTTGGTACACATACTACGCGTGACCCTGAAAGCCATATTCGTGTGCATAAATCTACATCTTCCATATATATGAAATAAGATTCATTCATACCGCCAATATTTTGAAACAGATTGCGACGAATAATAAATCCGGTTCCCATTACCCAGTCTGCGTTAAACGGGATACCTTTTTCCCAATCCGAAAGCATCATGTGTTTATCCAACCTTCTCTTGAATAACCAATAGCGCCCGATTGGTAACCGTCGGGCAAAAATATCAATGACGCTATAAAAACGTCGTGCAGAAAGTTGACGGCGTCCGTCAGGATAAATTAAATCAAGACCGATCAATCCAACATCAGGGTTTTTGTCAAAAAATTCAAAAGCAAACCCGATACTGTTGTCGATAAAGTAAGTGTCTGGATTAAGAATCAATAAGTATTCACAACTTGCTTCCTTGGCTCCGATATTGATTCCGTAGGAGAGACCTCCATTACGTCCGGAGTTTAGAATTTTTATTCCATCAAGTTCTTTACACAAACGGGTAAAAGACCCATCCGGCGAGGCATTATCGACCACAATAATTTGATCGTCTTTTGCAATCTGCCATTGACGGAGCGATTGAACGCATGTTTTGACTAAATCAGGTGTACAGTAATTGACAATAACTACACTTAATTTTTTTTGGATAGCATTCATATGCTGTACCGTCTTGTTTCTTCAAGGCGTGGATCGACACTCAACAGAGCGTTTTCAAGCGCGTTTACCGCATTATTCCAAGTTAATTTTGACAAAAGCGCTTGCCCCGCAGCTAAACGTTCTTTGACAATAGATGGGGTGGCGAGCGATTGGATAGCTTCGTCCCAGCTAGGGCGGTTACCCAGTTTTACAAATTGGGCTGCTTCGCCCAACACTTCTCGAAATACCGGAATGTCGGAAACAATCACCGGTGTCCCGCAGGCAAGTGCTTCGAGCGGCGGAATACCGAAACCTTCGATGCGCGATGGGTACAGTAGAGCGGTTGCTCCCTGATAGAGGTGCAGCAACTCGGCATGTGTAAGGTAATCCTTGAATTCGACCCGGTCGGTCAGATTAAGGTCGAGTACTTTTTGCTCTAGCATTCGTCGATATGAACCCTGGTTGCAAGAAACAATAACAAGCCGATAGTTTTTTTTCCAGTAATGAGACATGTCGAGTGTTTCAACTACATTTTTGTGTGGATGCCGTCCCCCGACCATCAACAAGAAGGGGTCGCTAACAGCGCGTATGGAGGGGTTCGGGCTGAAAGCGGTGGTGTCGACACCATTGGGTATGACGTAAATCTGCTCCAGGGGATAGCCGTATGATTTGAAGATGTCTTGCCGCGTTGCTTGGGAAACGGTAAAAACCGCACGGCATTTTTTCATGAGACGCGGAAGCAGAAAACGGAAATAGACGTAAATTTGTGGGTGTTGACCAGGGAAGTGCAAATGGATGAGATCGTGCACGGTGATGATCTGTCCAGGCTGGTTGGGCAGTCCGTGGTGAGTCGGTGAATACACCAACCTATCAGAGCTGAAACGCAATGAGCGCGCCCATAGGTAGCGCCGCAACCCGACGAATTTCCCCTTATCGATGGCAACTGATTCAGGTGCCTTGGCCAACACATTGCCGCGGGGCAACTTTCCGCTTCCCACAATGAAATCGAGGTCAAATCGTTCGGCTAAGCCTGCAATGCAGTTCTCCGAATAAATGCCCAAACCTGTAGGCTGGGGACCGAGCATGGAAAGGTTGCAAATCAGTTTCATTCTGGTTTCAGGAGTAAATCCGTTGCTTCGATCATGAAGCCATACCGTTGACCAGCGACAGCGCTGTGTCCGCCCCATCCGACCAGGATTTGCTGAACATTGCCGAGATCCAGCCGACCATTGCTGTTACGCGCCCAAGGGGCTGGACGGGCAAGGTTAAACAGCGCGGAGTATACTCTACCGCCATCGTCGCTTTGTAGTTCTGTAATCCATATCCCTCCATTTTTTTCATACAACTGAAGCCGCAGAGGGAGCGGGGGGAAAGAGTATCCGGGTATTTGGGATATCTGTAGGCGTAAACCAAGCGCGGCATTGAGTTCATTTGCTGGGAGCGGAATGGAAGGGGATGCCCATGTATTATTCCTGGACTGGTTGACATGGCCTGTTACGCTTACTGGGCAGATTCCCTGTGTGTTACGTGCAGGCTCGATCGCTAGGACGATATTGGGCGAATGACGCGGTATCCAACCTGGACATGCGCCGTTCGGCATCAGCGGGCGAGTCGCAATGTTCTTCGTCGCTCCGGCGGAGGCTGTATCCGGAATCAACGCAATCCGTACGGTGTCATCGGAATTCCCACTTCTAGCCCGAACCGTGGCATAACTTTTACCCACTGCTACCAAGTTGTTAGTTTGAAAACGGCAGGTAAATGCTTCTCCACTTGGCTTAGGGTGTTCGATTGTAAATTGTGCCGGAGAAATCACCGTAAGTCCCGGCCCTGGAACGCAGTCGGCGGTTATTTTTTCAGTTTTTGGGTCAATCAGGAAAGCGCGAGCGGCAATTTCTATTGTTGCCCTCTCACTGACTCTTGCTAGGTGTTTCTCATTACCGCGATATTCCAAGTTCTTGCCGTTGATCAATACCCTGGCGCTCAACCACAAGGGGGGTGGGCCGCGAAGTTGTTCCGGTGGGAGATTCACGCTCTTGGCTTGTTCAGGCAGTTTGTCGATCTGCGACAATAAAAGTGGTGATGAACCGGCTGAAGCGCTGTCCAGTTGTTGCCCGAAGATATCGCGGACTTCCACCTTGACTCCAAGGCGGTTGATCGGTGCGCCGCCACCCCAAGTCACTGCGACCAAACTGCCGTCATTTCGGCGAAAATAAATGGTATGTCCTGCGCCGTGGCGTTCAGAGGCGACCAAGGAAGCTCCCGCCAGATGTCGGGTGAGAAGGGCAAGGGTGAGATAGGCTGGACGGGGGGAGAAGTCCTTACGTAAAATGCCCCACGTGTGGAGATCGTTTTCAACCATTTCACCCCAAAAGAAGAAAAAAACCCGTTCGTAACCAGCGGCAAAACCGCTCATGTAGGTTTTGACCAGATATTCCGCTTGTTCGCGTTCGGCAGTTCCCCAGTCGCCATGTGCGTCCCTTCGTAACGAATAGCCTGTCTCGGTTATCCAGCCGGGTCTGCCAGCGACACTGGCATTGCGCTCCATTGATGCTAGATGAGCGTCAAGAAATTTATCCAATCCGTTGATTTCTGCGTAGTAATGCAAGTTGCGCGTATCGAAAAAACCGGCAGCGCCATTGTTGTAGATTTCTTCGAAGAACTGTCCGGGTACGCTGGCGGCAGCGCCGATCAGAACGCGGATACCCGGGTCGACCGATTTGATTCCTGCAAAAAAAGATTTCAAACCATTGGCATATTGAAATGGGTAACCTGGGAAAAAACCGGCGTTTTGCTCATTCCAGTACTCGACATTACGAACCGTCTTGCCAAGCCCTTTTGCGTAAATCTGCCCAAATTCAAAAACTGCGTTATCGTCAAGCGGCACTTGGAAGGTTGTTTGAGGGCTACCGCCAGGACGTGTCCAAACAGGGGAATCAACGAATACCTGCACTGTCTCCATTCCTGCTTGCGCAATAATCTCGGCAGTTTTCCCGAAACGCCCCCACTCCAAGCGTTGGCGCGTTGGTTGAACTTCGCTCCATGACATACGGTCACGCACAGAACCAACTCCAGCTTGGCGCATCATTTTTACTGACTGCATTACCGTTTCAGCCTTGCCTCCAAGATACCAACTCAGAGCACCATCTATACCGAATCGCGGCTCATTGGGAGGGTCGCCGTTAGGCAACACAACTAACGTGCTTGTCCATGTACCTGCGTCCGCGTGCTCCGGAGTAAACCTTACGTGCATCTGGTAATAGCCGGTGGGCAGTTTCCCGAAGTCGACCTCAGTTTGTGTTCCCGTTTTCAGAATAGACCGTGTTCCCTTTATCTGTCCAGCCAGGTCGCGCAATTCCGCTTGGAATGTCCCCTGTGCCCCTGCTGGCACGGTGGAAAAGCGCCAGCGTGCTGCCTGCGTGGCCGAGATCACAGAGCCTTCCGCAGCATCTCCCGTTACAACTGTTCCTGGAGATGCCATGAGTCCAGCGATACGCCATTCGCCCGCTGCTTCTTTGCTGCCAGTTTCGATTTGCGCCACGATATGTATGCGAGTGGCATTTGGAGGCACTGCAAAGGATTCATCAAACACGAAACCGGAAAAAGTCCCCATCCAAGGGCCGCTTCGGGGCATCCAGAGTTGTTTTCCCTGTTGGTCGAGGAAGCGGATCCCAGCGTAGCCCCGAGCCAGTACCAGGGATGAAACCAATTTCCCTGTCAGATGAACTGCCGCTTCGCCTTCAAGTATACAGTCAAATACATTTGATTCCACAGCCTGTGCGGGGATAGCCTTCGCGATGAGGTCGATGGATTGGTTTGTGCATTGCAGCGCCATTGCAGGTGCTGCAACCTGTATTAAGACAATAGCGTTAAACAAGGCGAAAAGGGAACGTAGCTTCATTATTCTTCCTCCGGCGGAGTGCATCGGAACCCCAGCAAAACCTCAGCCATCATGCGTGCGCGTACCCGGTATCCCTGTATGTAACGACGCAGTATCTGGAGCAAACAAAACAAGTAGACGGTAGGTAGGGCCCAAGGGAAAAAACGGCGGGTTACGGTGAGTTTTCCCAAAATACCATAGTATTCCGACAACATGCTGCGGCGTGTACTTTTGCCCGAACCGAGTGCCGCGCCCTCCTTGTGAAAAATAACCGCTTGCGGCGCGTATCCAAGTCGGAAACCAACTTTGCGTCCTCGTTCGGCCCAATCAATTTCCTCATAATAGAGAAAATAATCCTCACACATCAATCCAACGCGGTTGATGAATTCGTGCGTGACCAGCATCGAAGCGCCAGATACGTAACGCATGCGTGCCTCTACCGCATTGATATCTACAGCGCATGGCCAAGTTTTCCCTTGGCCGATTTCGCGTATTAAGCCAGACCAAGGATGATAAAAAGCCCCACCAAAAGCCTGTACGGTTTTTCTATCATGCGCATAGATAATGGTGTTTCCACAGATACCAATAGACGGGTCTTGCCTCATCCGTTCGATCATTTGAGGCAAAGTATCAGGCTCAACCTCCGTGTCGTTATTGAGAAACCATATGAATTCTGCCTTTACGTCAACAGGCACGTGCCGGTAGGCAAGATTGTTACCTCCTGCGAACCCCAGGTTGGATGGGCTCAGCACGAGCGTAATGCGCGGTACGTCGGTATTTTCAGTGTAGTAGTCAAAAACCTGCGGCGTTGCGGTTGACCGTATACGCTCGGTGTACTTTTCGGCGAAAAAGTTTTGCAACCCGGCAGCAGAGCCATCTGGCGAACCGTTCTCACACACCACTGCAGACCATTCAATACCAATGGTTCGTTCGAGGCTGGTAATACAGGCACAGGTATCGAGTGTTCTTTTCCAATTTACCAGGATGACCATGCAGTGCATGTGTTATTTCCTTATAGCGGTTGCTGCAATTGATCCGCTGATATCAGGTTGGGCGCTAGCATGATGGAGGTCATTGAGCGCCTACAGCTTTACCTGTCGGGGTGAAAAATCTATTTTGGGTTGATGGAAATTCCAATTTTTCAGATTGTAGCGATTCAAGCAATTCTTTTCGAAAAATTGAAGCGAGTATCAAAGGAAGTACATAAGGGATAGAGGAAATATAACTAAGAAGAATAGGATTCGTGAAACCGCATAAAACATAACACAAAAGAGCGAAAGCTAAAATATAGTGATCATTAGACCTTTTCCCAGCTAAAATTTTATAAAAAAGAAGAAGCAAAAGAAAAATAAGAAAAGAAATACCGATTAAACCGAATTTAGCTAAGAAACTTACCCACTGTACTTCATAAATGTATGCATCTCTAGTAAAATTACCTGCATTGTAACCAAGCCCACCACCTAAAATTGGTAACTCTTGCCATGCATCGAGTAAAGCTGAAATTTGTAGATATCGGATAGAATCGCTTTGTTCTGCTGTTAGAGACGTAAATCTCGCTTCAAATGTTTCTATAAGCCATGGAAGTGATAGCAATAATATCACAGCAACTATAACGCAAGCGATAACGCGTTTTTTGAAAGAAAATTTAAACAAAAAAGCGTAAAGCCAAAGTGCAGCAAGAAAACCGAAAATATATCGAGAATATGAAGAAACGACAGCAAATGTTCCGGTTACCATAAATACGATACGAAGAAAAAGAGATATTTTTGATAATAATTTTGGATACACAGGTATCAAGTATAAAAAGAAGGCACACACAAAATCTTGACCCGTAAGGGCTATCCTATGAAACCCTCCTGGCATATCGGCGGTAACTGGGCTACATTGCGCATATTTTTCAAGATAGTAGATTAATTTTTCGAATGGTATTATATGAAAAACTACCAACATAAGTGCGATAAATTTCCATAACGAAAAAATAAGTACTCCATAAAATACGGATAAAACAATTTCTTCATCTTCTATTGCTTTACATGAGTTACCAATTAGATAAAGTAACGTGACAGTTGTGGTAGAAACAAAGATCATCCCTTCGGAAAATACATAGTAAAAAGGGACGGCTGCGTGTAAAGACCCTACAAGCGCAAAAAAAGCAACAAACAGTAAAACTGCTACGAATAAAAAAAGATACGCACTGTCTATTTTTGCACCCCTAAGCCAGTGAGCAAAAAGCATTACAACACAAAAAATATACAGCAAATATTTTACAGGAATCCCTACAAGGACGCCCGAAGGTAGGATCATTGAAGCAGTAATTAACGCGACAAGACTAAATTTTGCTAAAAATTTTGTATATTGTGTATTCATAACGAATTCTCTCGTGAACGTATATTCTGATTAATGGTAAAAATATGAATACCATAAAGCAGAATTAATAGAGAAGAAAACGAAAAAAGTAACATTATTTTACATTACTATCATTTTTCGATGCAATTGAGCCAACTAAGACTTGACGATCAATCGGTGCCAGCGACGACAACAATGTACGAATAAATTGATCTTGAAGAATAAATGAGTTTTGGGTTTCTGGATTGATTTCGGAAGTACGAAAAAGAATACCGTCCGGAATATCTCCTGTAAGCCCGTAACCGATCCGAGCAAAACTTTGTTCAACCATTCCGCGTACTACTGAATTTCCCACTCGCATCCAATAGGTTACAGGTTCGTGACGATTTCCGAGCTGTGTCGTAATACGCATGGCCGGAATCTTCATTGAATCAACAGAAACGACATCTTTCCATTTATTGATTATTTGAAATCCTTGTGCCGGATAGCAAACCTCCGGGATATGCATTCTGCTGCTATCCGACTGGTTTTTGCCGTAGGCTAGCGACAGCATGATGCGGCGGCCTTTACTGTTGACGTAGGTACGCGATAGGGTTTGTGAGTAAACTAAGTCTATGAATGCCTGTTTTTGTGGGTTGACGACAGCTTGGACGATCTGGTCATCCATCTGCCAGTCGCCGAACTGGCGGGGAATGATGATTTCAAGATCAGGTCGTGTAGTCTCGACCGCTATATATCGGGTCGGTGTGAGCGCGACCGACAACACGGATGCGCCCAACATGAGCACTGCAAGGAGGGTAGCGCGACGGGCAAAGGGTGTCATGCGAGCTGCGGAGTGAGGACTGTTGATGATACCGAATAAAACTTTTCAAGAAGCCATCATCTTGCCGAGGGGACAAGCTGACTTCTAAAAATTGAGAGTACACTAAATCCTACTCAAACCAAATTTTACCGTGAGGCAGGGCACTCCCTGAGAAAATAATGCACAAGTGCACAAGGGCTGATTCTATACGTTGGCGCAGCTTCATTCAATGCGCTAGTATCGTGCTCTTCTCTGCATTATTTGTTTGTGGTGGGGTGTTTTCATGATTCTGGTGACAGGCGGTGCAGGTTTCATCGGGGGCAACTTTGTTCTTGACTGGTTGGCAGGAAACGGGGAACCAGTACTCAATCTAGATGCGCTGACCTACGCGGGTAATCTGGAGACGCTGGAGGCGGTGATGGAGGATCCACGCCATGTGTTCGTGCAGGGCAACATCTGTGACCGCAACCTGCTTGACGGGATACTGGACAAATATGAACCCCGGGCGATTGTGCACTTTGCCGCTGAGAGCCATGTCGACCGTTCGATTCATGGGCCAGGCGAATTTATCCATACCAATATCGAAGGTACGTTTGCCCTGCTCGAAGCGGCACGTGTTTACTGGGGCACGCTGGGAGGGACGGAGCGTGAATCTTTCCGCTTCCTGCATGTGAGTACGGATGAAGTGTTTGGTTCCTTGCAGGCAGATGATGCGCCGTTTACCGAAGAAAACCCGTATCAACCCAACAGTCCCTATGCCGCAAGCAAGGCATCGTCAGACCATCTTGCGCGAGCCTGGTTTCATACCTACGGGATGCCGGTGGTGACGACGAATTGCTCGAACAACTACGGCCCGTACCAATTTCCGGAAAAGTTGATCCCGCTCGTTATTACCAATGCATTTACAGGGAAACCTCTGCCGGTATACGGGGATGGCCTGAATGTGCGGGACTGGCTTTATGTAGGCGATCATTGCCGTGCGTTGCGCACCGTGCTTGAGCAGGGGCAACCAGGCCAGACGTACAACATCGGGGGCGGGAACGAGAGAACCAATATCGACATTGTGCGGATGGTTTGCGCGTTGCTCGATGAACTCTGGCCGGATGACGCAGTGGGGCGCCGTGACCAGCTTATTACTTTCGTGGCAGATCGCCCTGGGCATGACCGCCGCTACGCAATTGATGCACGGAAGATCGAATGTGAACTTGGTTGGCGTCCGGAGGAAACTTTCGAGACGGGTTTACGCAAGACGGTGCAATGGTATCTTGCGCATCCTCGCTGGGTCGCCGATGTACAGAGTGGGGCATACCGCAACTGGTTGGCTGTGCAATACGGAATGACTGAAGACGGGGCGTAATGGGGAGAGGGAGCCGAAAGGGGTTTTTCCTCTGGTTACGTTACCTGTCGACATGATCTCTGGGAGCCTATGGAATAAAAAATGAAAGTTTTGCTTTTGGGCAAAAATGGGCAGGTTGGCTGGGAATTGCAACGCACGCTTGCGCCGCTCGGCGAGGTAGTGGCGTTGGATC
Source organism: Betaproteobacteria bacterium (assembly GCA_009781085.1). Classification (GTDB taxonomy): domain Bacteria; phylum Pseudomonadota; class Gammaproteobacteria; order Burkholderiales; family Rhodocyclaceae; genus WRNU01. The sequence goes on along the minus strand of WQYV01000005.1, from coordinate 37,819 downwards.
TGGACGGCGGGGAAGGGCTCGTTGGCGACCTGGCTGACGAAACGGGTCTACGTACCACGGTGACAGCGGTTTCGCCTGACGTAATCGTCAATGCTGCTGCCTATACCGCCGTCGACCGCGCCGAGAGCGAACCTGAACTTGTACACCGTATCAATGCTGCTGCGCTTGGGGTACTTGCCGGGGAGGCGGCCGCGCGCGGTATCTGGCTTGTGCACTACTCAACCGATTACGTATTTGACGGCAGCGGCGAACGCCCATGGCGCGAGGATGATCCCACTGGGCCACTCTCAGTCTATGCCAAAACTAAGCTTGCAGGCGAGGAGGCAATCCGGGCAAGCGGTTGCCGTCATTTAATTTTGCGTACTTCATGGGTCTATGGTGCGCGCGGTGGCAACTTTGTACGCACCATGCTGAAGTTGGCGGCGGAACGTGACCGTCTGACTGTGATCAGCGATCAGGTAGGGGCACCGACTGGGGCCGATCTGATTGCTGATGTGACTGCCCATCTTGTACGCAGCATCTTGGCTGGGACAATGAGTCATCCAGGTGGGCTGTACCACCTCGTCGCAGCGGGGGAAACGAATTGGCATGCTTATGCCAGCTTTGTCATTGGAGAAGCACGTCGCCGGGGTTTGGCGCTCAAAGTAAAGGAAATTGCACCAATTCGCTCGGCCGATTGGCCATCGCCCGCTACGCGTCCCCTGAATTCGCGCCTTGATACGACGAAACTACGGGTCGATTTTGGTCTCCGTTTGCCAGACTGGCAATTTGGAGTGATGCGGCTGTTGGATGTGATATTGGATTCCGTACTATCATAAAAAAATGAAAACACGCAAAGGTATCCTCCTTGCCGGCGGTTCTGGAACCCGGCTACACCCGGCCACGCTGGCCGTGTCCAAGCAATTGCTGCCGGTCTATGATAAGCCAATGGTTTATTACCCGCTTTCGACGCTGATGCTTGCCAGTATCCGAGATGTTCTCGTCATCTCCACGCCGCAGGACACCCCACGTTTCGAGCAATTGCTCGGTAGCGGCGGGCAGTGGGGAATCAATATTTCCTACGCGGTACAGCCGAGTCCGGATGGGTTGGCGCAGGCTTTCATCATCGGCAGGGACTTTGTTGGCGATGCCCCATCAGCGCTGGTGTTGGGCGACAACCTTTTTTACGGTCATGACCTGGGCAATGACCTGCTTCGCGCCAACGCACAGCCATCAGGTGCGACGGTGTTCGCTTATCCGGTCAACGACCCCGAACGTTACGGCGTGGTCGAGTTTGATTCTGCCGGTCATGCCGTGAGCCTGGAAGAGAAACCGGCAAAGCCCAGAAGCCGTTACGCGGTAACAGGGCTTTATTTTTACGATAACCGGGTGGCCGATGTTGCCGCTGGTTTGAAGCCCAGTGCACGCGGGGAACTGGAAATCACTGATGTCAACTCTCAATACCTGGTTTGGGGGGAACTTGATGTACAGGTAATGGGACGCGGCCACGCCTGGCTCGATACTGGGACTCATGAGAGCTTGCTGGAGGCGGGGCTTTTCATCCAGACCATCGAAAAGCGCCAGGGGCTCAAGGTGTCTTGTCCGGAAGAAATTGCTTGGCGGGCGGGATGGATCGATGATGAGGCGCTTATGCGCCAGGCGGTTGCGCTGGCAAAGAATGACTATGGGCGCTATCTGCAACGTTTGCTTGAAGACCAGGTATTTTGATGAATGTCATTCCCACTTCGTTGCCGGGCGTGCTGGTTCTTGAACCGAAAGTGTTTGGCGATGCACGCGGCTTTTTTCTTGAGAGCTACAACGCGCGCGTATTTCATGAGGCAACCGGGCTTAACCCTGTTTTCGTGCAGGACAACCATTCGCGCTCGACACGCGGCGTGTTGCGGGGGCTGCATTATCAAGTCCGGCAAGCGCAAGGCAAGCTCGTCAGGGTGACGCAGGGGCGAGTGTTCGATGTGGCGGTGGATGTGCGCCGGGGTTCCCCACATTTCGGGCGTTGGGCTGGAGTCGAGCTTGACGGGGACACACATCGCATGTTCTGGATTCCACCCGGCTTTGCGCATGCGTTCATTGTTTTGAGCGGAAGCGCCGATTTCTTGTACAAGGCCACCGATTACTACGCACCGGAATATGAGCGGTGTATCCTCTGGAACGATCCGGACATCAGCATCGAATGGCCACTGGCGGGATTGGGTGAACCCTTGCTATCCGAAAAAGATAGGGTAGGGCGACGGTTGAAAGACGCGGAAGCCTGCGATTTGTGAGGTTCCTGCCTGGGCAGGCGCAGAGAAATAACAAATGACAATCAGAACAGTCATCCTTTCCGGTGGTTCGGGAACCCGGTTATGGCCAGCTTCGCGCGAGGCTTATCCCAAGCAACTCTTGCCGCTGATTGGCGAGCATTCTATGCTTCAGGAAACGGTGGCGAGGCTTGAAGGCTTTGGCGGTGAGGACAAAATCGATCCACGCCTGCTGGTAGTGAGCAACGAAGAATACCGCTTCATCATTGCCGAACAATTTCGCCAGATCGGTGTAAAAGAGGCGTGCATCCTGCTTGAACCCATGGGGCGCAATACTGCGCCTGCCTTGACCTTGGCGGCGCTAGAGGCGGTCGTTGCTGGTGAAGACCCCGTGTTGCTGGTCATGCCGGCTGATCACGTCATCAATGACCGCGCTATTTTTCAGCAAGCCGTTGCCGAAGGCGCACGCCAGGCGGAGGCAGGTGCGCTGGTATGCTTCGGCGTTGTGCCTGAACATGCAGAAACCGGCTATGGTTATATCCGCGCAGGCACTATCGTTTCCGGGAACGTGGCGCGGGAACTGGCTGAATTCGTCGAAAAACCCAATGCTGAAACCGCTACACGTTACGTCGCTAGCGGCGCATATTTCTGGAACAGCGGCATTTTCATGTTCCGTGCCTCGGTATGGCTGGCCGCGCTTACACATTTTCGGCCTGACATTGACCAAGCGTGTCGCGATGCCTATACCGGGCGTGCGAAAGACGCCGATTTCCTGCGCGTGGGGCGCGCTGCTTTTGAGGCATGCCCTCCCGACTCCATCGACTATGCAGTGATGGAAAAACTGCGTAGTGCGCCGCAATTGGGGCAGGGCGTGGTGGTGCCGCTGGCTGCAGGTTGGTCAGACGTGGGGGCGTGGGACGCGCTCTGGACGGTTTTGCCGCATGATGTCGACGGTAACGTGGTGCGGGGCGATGTGCTTCTGCACGGCAGCCACGGGACGCTCGTCTACGCTAGCCATCGACTGGTGGCGGCAGTGGGATGTGAAGACATGGTAGTGGTGGAAACTGCTGATGCTGTACTGGTAACTTCAAAAAACAACGCCCAGAATGTCAAGAAAGTGGTTGAGCGCCTCAAAGCGGAAGGGCGTAGCCACGGCCATCATCACCGCAAGGTGTTCCGTCCCTGGGGGTGGTACGACTCCATCGACAGCGGGGACCGCTTCCAGGTCAAGCGCATCGTGGTCAATCCGGGGGCGAGCCTGTCCCTACAAATGCACCACCATCGTGCCGAGCACTGGATCGTGGTGCGGGGGACGGCCGAGGTGCAATGTGGTGAGGAGACCTTCCTGCTCAGCGAGAATGAATCGACCTATATCCCGCTGGGTGTCCGTCATCGCCTAAGCAATCCAGGGTGCGTGCCGCTTGAAATCATCGAAGTGCAGTCCGGCAGTTACTTGGGCGAAGACGACATTGTCCGTTTCGAGGACGTTTACGGGCGTATGCAATAATGGAATAAATGCGTCGTAAGCATTTCATTTCGTAACACACCTGTTTTTGTTCCCGGTTGAGTGCGGTAAGCTTTCGCGCCTGCATTTTGCCGCTGAATCCGGAATACAATCATGACTGTCCGTACCCGCTTTGCTCCCAGCCCAACTGGCTACCTGCATATTGGAGGGGCGCGTACCGCGCTGTTTTCGTGGGCATATGCCCGCCACCACGGTGGCAGTTTCATCCTGCGTATCGAAGATACCGACCTCGTGCGCTCTACGCCAGAGGCCGTGCAGGCCATTTTCGACGGCATGGCATGGCTTGGGCTGGAACACGATGAAGGGCCGTTCTATCAGACGCGGCGCATGGAACGTTACAGGGAAGTGATCCGGCAGATGCTTGCTGCCGGTACGGCTTATTACTGTTACACCTCGAAAGAAGAACTCGATGCCCTACGCGCTACGCAGGAATCGCGTAATGAAAAGCCACGTTACGATGGGCGCTGGCGACCTGAGCCTGGCAGGATGCTGCCGCCCCCGCCAGAGGGTGTGGAACCAGTGGTGCGTTTCCGGAACCCGATTGACGGTTTGGTGGCCTGGGATGACTTGGTCAAAGGGCCAATCCAGATCGGCAATGCCGAGTTGGACGATTTCATCATTGCCCGTGCAGATGGGTCACCAACCTATAACTTCTGCGTGGTGGTCGACGATTGGGACATGGGTATCACCCATGTCATCCGAGGGGACGACCACGTCAATAACACGCCGCGCCAGATCAACGTGCTAACTGCACTTGGCGCGCCGTTGCCGCAGTACGCACACTTGTCGATGATCCTCGGCGGCGACGGGACGAAACTCTCCAAGCGCCATGGCGCGGTGAGCGTGATGCAGTATCACGAAGACGGTTTTTTGCCGGAGGCGGTCGTCAATTACCTTGCGCGCCTGGGTTGGAGCCACGGCGACGATGAACTTTTCAGCCGTGAACAGTTCGTCGAATGGTTCGGTCTTGATCACATCACACCTTCGGCAGCGCGCTTCGACATGGACAAACTGATCTGGCTCGATGCGCATTACATTAAGGCGGCGGATGTGAACCGCCTTGTGGAAGACGTCGCCGTCCGATTGCTCAAGCGCGGCATCAACCCGCAAGCCAGCCCCGGCCTCGCCGCCGTCGTGGCGCTCTACAGAGAACGTGCAGGCAGCCTCGTCGAACTGGCAGATGCCGCTGCACCGTTCTGCCAATTAGATGAAATTCCCGCTGACCTTGCCGATAAGCATCTCACCGCCCCAGCACGGGAGGCACTCGTGGTTCTCAAAACGCGGCTTGCAGCGTTGCTGGAGTGGGAAAAGGGCGCAATCAACCAGGCGATCAAAGACGTGATGAAAGAATGCAGCCTGAAAATGCCGCAAATCGCCATTCCCCTGCGGGTAGCCTTGCTTGGCGTGGAACATACGCCGTCGATCGATGCTGTCCTGGAAGTGCTTGGGCGCGAACGGACACTGCAAAGGCTGACGCGGCTGCGCTGATCAACGTTCGCACCTGCGTTCGTCCATGCCCTTGCTTCCATCTTCAGGGTCGGGTCGTTGCCAGGCCGGATCGTAGAGTTCAGTGCGGTTACGCCCTGCCGCCTTTGCGGCGTAGAGAGCCTTGTCAGCCCGATGTAGCGGCTCGTCGGCGCTTACGTCATCAGTGAGTAAATCCGAGATGCCAATGCTGACCGTGCATGCAATAGCTGTACCGTCGACCTTGGTTGAATTGTTCTCGAAAGCGTGCCGCAACCGCTCGGCGAGTTCGCGCGCACCGTCCGTGCCGTCGCCGGGTAGCAGGACGGCGAATTCCTCGCCACCCAGGCGGCCGATGATGTCGCTGCGCCGCACGGTTTGACGGACGATATGTACGAAGTGGCTCAACACGGCATCTCCGGTGGCGTGCCCGTATTCGTCATTGATACGCTTGAAGAAATCGAGGTCGGTCATCAGGATTGATGCCTTTCCGCCATGACGACGCTGACGTGCCAGTTCGGCGTCGAGTTGGTGGAGGAAATGACGGCGGTTGCTGACCCCGGTAAGCGAATCGGTGGTGGCTAAGTGCAGCAGGGCTTCTTGACGGTTACGTTGTTCGGTAATGTCGTGAAAGACGATTACCGCACCATTCCTCTGTCCCTGTTCAAAGATGGGCGTAATCGCCACTTTCGCAGGGAAGCTGCTACCGTCGCGCCGGAAAAGCCACTCTTCCGATTCGCGTGGCTTGCCATCTTCCAAGGTTTGCGTGACCGGGCAAACTTTCGCCGAACCAGGGTGGTCGTCGGAACCATGATGATAGAAAAGCTCGTTTGGATCCTTGCCCATGACTTCTTTTAGCTGAAAACCGTGCATAGTAAGCGCAGCGCGGTTGATGAAGGTGATGCAACCATACTTATCAACACCACAAATACCATCGGCGGCAGTATCAAGGAGCAGGGCGTTGTGTTGCAGGAGGTTTTTGATGGTGGCCGTGTTTTGCTTCAGTTGGCGTTCCCATTCGCGGCGTAGCGCGTACAGTAGTACGAGCAGGAAAATTTGGGCGACTACCCAGGCAACCAGCGTATTGACTATCACGGTCTTATGGTTTTCTTGCAGGAGTTTGGCCTGGTCAGTGATATCGCGCCAGATCAGCACGGTTCCCGGCGGACTGAACTGGGGATCGGACAGGCTCTGGTAATCGTTGAGCGCGAAAGCGATGAGGTGGAAGTTATGTCCTTTCCAGGTGAATAGGTGGCCTTGTGGCGAGTTTCCGTTTTCGGGCAATAATCCGGCCTTGAGCCAGTCTTTCGCTTCCGGACGGTTTGCTGCGAGGATGAAACGCTGCTGGGTTCCTATCGTGGGCCAGTAACTCTCTAGCATGACATCGGAAACCCGTTTGCTATCGAGCAGCAGGGCAATGCCTGTATCAAGCTGTTTGTCGAGGCTGTTCAGAAGTGCGCCCATGTCGAAACCGACTTCCACGATACCAACATGGCGTTCGCTGCCATCAGGCAAGGTACGTTCGGCTGCCGCGATACCGAGTACGCCGGCATAGGCGCGCTCGATCTCGAAACCGCTAAGCGAGCCGCGTTTTTGCAGCACGATGCTAGCCAGCATGGGGCGAACCGCAGTAGAGGTATCGCCAAAACAGGTTGGCGCGTTCATGCGTAGGAAGGATGTACCATCAGGAAGCAGGAATTGCAGATGCTGAACCTCGTAGCGGGTATGCAGTTTGTCCCATTGGTACTCCACTTGTTCCTGAAAGGCGTGCCGCACGTGTGCTGTTCGCATATCATCATCATTTTTATTGTGTCCGCGCCCGGCGTGCACGGTTTCGTTGGCTTCGTCAAGCAGGCGTTGGATTTCGGCATTGGAGGCAATGCTGTAAGCCAGGGTTTGCGCACGCTGCGCCAGCGCTTCGTTCTGGGCGGCATAAACACTGCGAATCCTAGCACTGCTGCTGACAAGGGCGATTTCAAAATATTTGTCAGCCTGCCCATACAAGTCCCAGCCGATGGCTGCGAAAACAGTGGCAAGCGCAAGACTGCTCAATAAGATGGAGAGCCTGTAGGGCATAAAAGTATATGGTTGGAAATTTATCTAGACTGTATATTACGAAAGTGAAAGTTGACACTGGTTTTTCTTCACGCCGTCAGTTCAGATAATTGTTTTATCCGTGATACGTTTCCGGTTTCGATGTATGAAAAACCGTTTGGGATCCATGGCGTCAGCAAGCTCACGCTCCAGCGGTAGCGGTTCGCCTTCTATCCGTGACGCCAGCAATTCACCCGTGAGTGCCGCCCAAGCCAACCCGCGTGCACCGAAGCCGGAGAGGACATACAGCCCCGGATGACAGGATTGGGCGTCGATGGGTACAGGTCCAACCAGTGGCAGGCGGTCTGGTGAAACCGGGCGGAAACCGACCCGTGCGCCAAGCGTGACGGCATCCAGCCCTTTGGTGTAGCCGGGCAGGATGCTTTCCAGCTTGGCGAGGTTGGCCTGCTGGTCAGTCAGGCGCGGGGCAGGGTCGGGGTCGCCGACATCGAAGCTCGATCCCGCGCAGCGCAAGCCGTCGACTTCGGGCGTCACGTAGCCGCCCTGGCAGACGACCGCACGCGGGGCGCTGCCTGTTACGGCGGGCAACACACTGACCTGTCCGCGTGCGCTGAACACCGGCACATCCTTGGCCTGCGCAAAACCGGGCAGCCCGGTTCCGGCGGCGAGGATCATGACCGGTGCGCTGGCAATGGTGCGGCCATCGGCGGCGAGCGCATGCCAGCACTCCCCACGGCGCTCGATCCCCGCGACGAGGCACGACCAGTGCATGCGGACACGTTCCGGGAACTTGGCGAGGTTGGCCGCGCAAAGGCTTGGGGGCTGCACCCATCCGCAACCCGGAAAATGCCAGCCGCCGTAAGGAACGCGCCAGCCGATGATGTCGCTCGCCTCGGTGCCGTCGGCCTGCCGAAGCAATTCTTCGGGCAGGGCGAGGCGTTCGACCACGGCCCGCATCTTCATTTCCTGTTCCGCGTCGCGTGCGAGATGGAAAACCCCGCAAGCCGCCGCCCGGAGTTTCGCACCCGAAGCGAGGGCTTCATTGATGCGTTGCCAGGCATACAGCGCCCCGGCGCGTGTGATGCGGCTCATCCGGTTGTCGTCGAAACTGGGCTGTGGGCGCAACACCCCGGCATGGTTGCCGGAAGCCCCCCGGCCTGTGCCATCGGCGGAATCGATGATGTCGAGATCCCAACCGCGTGCGCACAAACGCTCGCAAACTGCCGTCCCCGCCGCGCCTGCGCCGATGATGACCGCCTGACGCAAGGCCGGGGGTGGGGATGGCTGGCGGGCACGTGCCTCTGGATGAATCGCACCGCGCAGCATCTGCCGCTTGCCGCCGAAACCGGGTGCTTTTTCCACGATGAACCGTGCACGGCGCAAACCTTCGCGCACTTCTCCCGCAACCGACCACGTCGACAGGGTCGCCCCTGGGGTGGCCAGTCGCGAGAGCAGATGAAAGACTCGCGCCGACCACATGACCGGGTTTTTGGCAGGGGAAAAGCCGTCCAGAAAAAAGGCGTCGGCTGAAGCGTCGACCTGCGCCAGCCCCTCGCGGACGTCACCAAAATACAGGGTCAGGCACACCCGCCCCTCGTCCAGATGCAGGCGGTGCATCCCGCTTGCGGGCACGGGCCATTGGGCACGCAACTGCGCGGCAAGCGGCGCAAGCTCCGGCCAGTTGGCGTGGAGCCGCGCCAGATCGTCGACGCGGAACGGGTGCAACTCGCAGGAAATGAAATGCAGCACCCGCGAACGGGCAGCGTCTTCCCGCCAGGCCGCCCAGGTAGCCAAAAAATTCAGCCCAAGCCCGAACCCCGTTTCCACGATGACGAAACGATCCCGCCCGCGCCAGCGTTCCGGCAGGTCGTTTCCGCCCAGAAAAACATGCCGCGCCTGCCCAAGCCCTCCGTCGGCGGAGTGATAGACATCGTCGAACAGACCTGAGTAGGGTGTGCCGTCCGGGGCGAACTGGAGCGTGGCGGGCTGGATGAGCATGGAATGCGTACCGAGGTCGAGAAAAGGTTAAGAGTGCGCTACTCGCTGTCTTCGGCAACAAAATACCTTTTTTGCATAATAATTACATCTGAGCCAGCGCTGCCTTTGGGTCGGAGGAAAACCAACTCTTCGTCAGTGTTTTTATCTCTGTCCTCCCACTCAGTCCAATAATTTTGAATGTCACGACGTATGCCAACAGTATATCTCTCATAACCAAACCAGACTAAGAGTTTCCAACACTTGGCAACGGCGTACCCATCGTATTGGACATGGTCAAAAAGATCGTACAAACGGTTTTCATGGCGTTTACGCATTTTAGGACTCCAAAAAAATTTACATTATTAATGTGGGTTATATATATAAAAATTACAAGGTATTTTATAAAAATTAATTTAAGACCAAACTTGGCTTGGAACGGGTGCAGTTCGCAGGAAGTGAGATACGTTGCATACAGTTTCTTGACGCGTACAGAAATAATCCGTACATTCACGGCATGGAGGACATTATGGCTCAGCACGCCGTACAACCATCGCGTATGGATCTACGCGTTCCGCAGGAAGTAAGGGACATCATCGATCGTGCCGCATCCATGGAGGGGCGGACGCGCACGGATTTTGTCATTGCGGCTGCCCTGGAAAGGGCAGAGCAGGTCATTGAACGGCGAAAGGTAATCCGCCTGACCATGCAGGATCAGGACTTGCTCGTCAGGTCGCTGCTGGAAGATCGGGCGGAAGAGGTGCCGCAGTATGTTGAGGACATTGCACGGGAGTACGCTGGCAGGGTCGTCAGCGAATGAATCTGCGTTTTTCGCTCTTGTCTGAGAAAACAGGGAAATCTGACAGGCAGGGCTTCGCCTGTGGCTCGCCAGAACTGGATGCCTATCTGCACCGGCAGGCCGGTCAGGATGTTGCGCGTGGTTTCGCTACCGTCGTTCTTGCCTGTGCTGTGGATGACCCTGCCGCTATCCTCGGTTACTACGCCTTTTCAGCGGCTTCTATCCCTATTGTCTCTTTACCGGTGGAAATTGCCGGAAAAATGCCTCGCTACCAGAATGTCCCGGCCATACTTTTGGGTAGGCTGGCTGTAGCACTGCCCATGCAGAACCGCCGCATTGGTCCCCTTTTGCTCTTTGACGCACTCAAGCGTGCTTGTGCCAGTGAGATCGCCTGGGCTGTTTTTCTGGTGGATGCGAAAAATGAACGTGCAGCCGCTTTCTACGAAAAGTTCCGCTTTCTGCGCTTTCATCACGCACGGCATTCGTTATGGATCACCCGCAAGCAAGCCGAAAACCTTATCCGTGCTTGAACACGCGTCGAGCGCAATCCCCGTCATTGATGACGGGGTAAGCAAGACTTTTCGTTTACGGAGCCGAAGGCTCCCCTAAACCGTATCGAGGAATCCTCGGCATTCAGGCCGAGGTGACTCAAATTGCCGGGAGTCGTTCACTCCGACAAGGTATTGGGCTTGAAACCCCCACCCAGCACCCCCACATTCCCACGCACATGAATCCCTGCAACCTTACGGAGCAAACCCATGACCCAGAGCGCAGAAACCCTCAATTTCCAGGCCGAAGTGAAGCAACTGCTTCACCTGATGATTCACTCGCTGTACTCCAACCGCGAGATTTTCCTGCGCGAGCTCATCTCGAACGCGTCGGACGCCTGCGACAAGCTGCGCTTTGAAGCCATCGACCGGCCCGAACTGTTTGAAGGCGACAGCGAACTGAAAATCCGCGCGGCTTTCGACGCCGAAGCCAAGACCGTCACCATTACCGACAACGGCATTGGCATGAGCCGCGAGGAAGCCATCACCAATCTGGGAACCATCGCCAAATCCGGTACACGCGAATTTTTCGGCAGTCTTACCGGTGATAAGCAGAAAGACGCGCACCTGATCGGCCAGTTTGGCGTCGGCTTCTACTCCTCTTTCATCGTTGCTGACAAGGTGACCGTCGTTACCCGCCGTGCCGGGTTGCCTGCCACGGACGCGGTGCGCTGGGAATGCACGATGAGCGGCAACACGGCGGGTGCGTACACGGTGGAAGCGGCTGAGCGTGCCGCACGCGGAACCGAGATCACCCTCCACCTGCGCGAAGACCAGGAAGACCTGCTTTCCAGTTGGCAGTTGAAAAGCCTTATCCGCAAGTATTCCGACCATATCGTCCAGCCCATCCTGATGAAGAAGGAAAAATGGGACGAAGAGAAAAAGGCGCAAGTCCTGACCGACGAAGAGGAAACCGTCAACCAGGCCAACGCCCTCTGGGCGCGCCCCCGCAATGAAATCAGCGATGACGAATACAAGGCGTTCTACAAGCATGTCGGGCACGACTACGACGAGCCGCTGGCCTGGACGCACGCGAAAGTCGAAGGGCGGCAGGAATACACGCAACTGCTCTACATTCCCTCGCACGCCCCGTTCGACCTCTGGGATCGTCACGCCCGTCACGGCATCAAGCTTTACGTGCGGCGCGTCTTCATCATGGATGACGCCGAAAAGCTCATGCCGCTCTACCTGCGTTTCGTACGCGGGGTGGTCGATTCTGCCGATCTTCCCCTGAATATCTCACGCGAAATCCTCCAGGAGTCGAAAGACATCGACGCCATCCGCCAGGGTTGTACCAAGAAAGTCCTTGGTTTGTTGGAGGGCCTCGCCGACAGCGAGGAAGCGGCGGACAAGGAAAAGTACGCTGCTTTCTGGAAAGAATTCGGGCGTGCCCTCAAGGAAGGCGTGGGCGAGGACTTCGCCAACAAGGAAAAAATCGCATCCCTGCTGCGGTTTGCGACCACCCATGCCGATACGGCGGATGAAACCGTTTCGCTCAAGGACTACATCGGGCGGATGAAAGAAGGGCAGGAGAAGATTTATTACGTCACCGCCGAGAGTTTCAATGCCGCACGCAACAGCCCGCACCTCGAAATTTTCCGCAAGAAAGGCATCGAAGTCCTGCTGCTTTCAGACCGTGTCGATGAATGGGTGACGGGCAACCTCACCGAGTTCGACGGCAAACCGCTCGTCTCGGTCGCACGTGGCGGGCTCGACCTCGGCAAGCTCGAAGACGAAGCGGAGAAGAAGGAAACCGAACAGGCTGCCGACGAATACAAACCGTTGCTCGAAAAAGTAAAGGCTAGCCTTGGCGAGCGGGTAAAGGAAGTGCGCGTCACGCTGCGCCTCACCGAATCCCCGGCCTGCCTTGTGGCCGACGAGCACGACCTCGGCATGAACCTGGGGCGCATCCTCAAGGCTGCCGGACAAGACGCCCCGGACTCCAAGCCCATCCTTGAAATCAACCCGCATCATCCGGCAGTGCAGCGGCTCAAGACCGAAGAAAAACAGTTCGACGACTGGGCGGCGGTGCTCTTCGATCAAGCGTTGCTTGCCGAAGGCGGCACGCTCGACGACCCGGCGAGCTTCGTGAAAAGGATCAACCAGTTGATGCTGGCGGTGAGCGGTGCGTAAACGTCATAGGGCGTTTTTGATTTTCTGGATTGCTTCGGAGTAAAGCTCCTCGCAATGACGGAGTGGATAGTCGTTATTGCGAGCGAAGCGAAGGGGGTTATGCAGAGCCTGACTTTTATTAGAGCGTTTTCGGTTTAAGTGGATACAAAACTCCTCTCTCCCACCCCTTCGGGGCACCCTCTCCCGCAAGCGGGAGAGGGGAACGAATGTACAGATTTAAACCGAAACCGCTCTAATATTTTTTCCCAACATAAAACACATACCCATAATATTCTTTGTATTTATGATACATTTCTTCTTCATAACGGCAATGGTTTTTAATAAATTCTTCAACGCTTTTATTGTCACTATACTTCCTTAGAAAATTTTCCTGAACAGAGGCTTGTGGTGTAAAGTAATTCTCAATCCAACAGTTTTCTGGCAAAGTGAATACAGCGACTGGAATATAGCCTGCTTTTTGCATCGTATTTACATTGTTAGAAATTGTTGTTATTCCCGGATAATGCACTTTCCAATAGTCTTCAATTTCAGTTGGGCGTTTTTCTGTAAACCATGTTGTATCTGTTACTGCTATATACCCGTCTTTTTTTAAATATTTACGCCATTCACTTAATCCGCGTTCAAAACCAATATTATATATTGCACCCTCACACCAAATGATGTCAAATTCTTCATTATGAAATGGAAGGTTATCCATTGATCCAACAATGCCGTTCACCCTGTTTTGGAGACCACGTTTTTTTGCATTATTATTAAATATATCTATAAAGTTGGGAAAAATTTCAATCCCTGTAATATTTCCTTTTGTATTTTGTGCGATTGTCATCGTTTGGCCGCCCGTTCCGCAGCCAATATCTAAAATTTTTGACTCTTGTGTATGGTTATCAATAAAGCTTAATGCCTTAATAGTCATTTCAGGGCTTCCAACCCCTTGACGTTCAAAATTTGAGAAATATTCATAAATTAACTTTAATTCGAAATCGAAAATTGAAGAGTTTTTGTTTTCCATGATTTATTCCTTGGATGCCTTAGTTTACCTTGCCCAGCAATCAGGCCGTCGCCAACGCCCTTACTGGGGGCTGCTCATGCTTCATCGCCTGCGCCAGATCGTAGTTCGCCTGCATCGACAGCCACGCCCGTGCCGTGCTGACACCAGCCATTTCCAGCCGTACCGCCAAATCCGGACTGATCGCCGCACGGCCGTTGAGAACACGCGATAACGCCACCCGAGACATGCCAAGGCGTTCGGCAGTTTCCTTCACAGACAGACCCAACGGAGCAAGCACGTCCTCGCGCAACAATTCACCGGGATGGGGTGGGTTCTTCATCATGGTTCGTTCCCTCAGTGGTAATCCTGATAATCAACCAACTCGACACCAGTTCCGACAAACCGGAACGTGACACGCCAGTTTCCGTTAACCCACACCGCCCAATGCCCTTGCAGGTCACCCTTGAGAGGATGCAGCCTGAACGCCGGAATACTCAGGTCTTCAGTATCTGTTGCCACATCCAGCAGGCCAAGAATGCGGCCGAGTTTTGTTGCATGAGCAGCCTGTATGCCTCGCACTGAGCCAGTGCGATAGAAGGTTTCAAGACCCTTGTGGCGAAAGCTGATAATCATGCCTTTGATTGTATCGCGTAACGATACGCGACGCAACAAAAAATGACTTATTGAAACGAGCTTCTCAACTCACTGATCAAGCGTAGCGAAGCAATCCAGTTGTGTACAGGATTGAACGAAAACGCTCTAGTTTCCCCCGCGCCTTGCGCCAGCCGGTCGGAAGGCGGCGCAGAAATCCGGGTGGGTTTCGATGTACGCGCCGCCAATGAGGTCGATGCAGTAAGGCACGGCAGGGAAGACGGCTTGAAGGCATTCGGCAATGGCCGCCGGTTTGCCGGGCAGGTTGATGATGAGGCTCTGACCACGGATACCGGCAGTCTGCCGGGAGAGGATCGCTGTGGGGACGGAGGCGAGCGAGGCCGAACGCATCAGTTCCCCGAAGCCAGGCAGCATCTTGGAACAGACATTTTCGGTGGCTTCTGGCGTCACGTCACGGGGAGACGGGCCGGTTCCGCCGGTGGTGACAATGAGGCAGCAGCCTTCGCGGTCGCTGAGCTCCCGTAGCGTGGCTTCAATCAGCACTTCGTCGTCGGGGATGACGCGGGCGACGGTTTCCCAATGGCCTTTGACCGCCTGGGTAAGCCAGTCATGGATGGCAGGCCCTCCCTTGTCTTCGTATTCACCCGAACTGGCTCGGTCAGAGACGGTGAGGATGCCGATACATATGGTGTTGTCGTTCATATCGAAAATCACCCGTCAGTAATAGAGGTGCACGCTGCGGTCGGCGTCAGCGAAGAGGGTCGTACCGAACCAACCCAGCAACAACAGGAGGAAGGCAACGAGGAGCGTCCAAATGATGGTGTTGTCTTCCCGGCCTTGATGCCGCAGGTGAATGTAGACGAGGTAGGCCGCGCCGGTAATGAAGGCGATCGTCTCTTTGGGGTCCCACGCCCAATAATGGCCCCACGCTTCCTTGGCCCAGACTGCGCCGAGCAACAGCCCAAACGCGAGAAAACCAAAGCCGATGTGGATAAGGTTGTCGATAAAGGATAACAGTTCGTGGTTGTTGCCATTTTGCCTACGTCGGACGAGTAGTACGCAGGCGGCAAGCGTGGCGACACCAAAGAGGGCGTAGGCGATGATGTAGATGATGACGTGGGGGATGAAAAGGAAGCTTTGCAGGGCAGGTTTCATCGCGATGGAATGGATTTCCGGCTTCAGTAAGTTGACGCCGGTAAATGCAGCTGCCGCAATAGCCGACAGGAGCAGTAACCACGGATAGTTCCAGCGGCGGTAGGTGATGTATCCAGCGAGGAACAGGAAGAGGGCGTACCAGAGCCGGGTTTCGCCCATCGTGCGTAGTGGCGGGCGCGAAAGGGCGTTCCAAAACGCTGCGATGAAGGTAGTGAAGAGAATGATTCCGACGAGTGACAGCGCGTCAACCGCGTATACAGATTGGGGCGAGCGGGCACGGCGGCAGGCGAGCAGGCCGGCTGTAAGCCAACATAGGGTCGCCGGAAGGGCAATGAAGGGGAATTCGTTCCAACTCAAGCTCATCAGATGCTCCTCCGCCTGCCCGTACCATTCCATACCAGCAGGAATGCCCCGATTGCCATAATCCCCATGCCGATTTGGGCGGGTCGCAACCAGGGGTCAAAGACTAGTTCCATTCCGCTCCAGTTCGACATTTTTCCAAGGGTGGTGTCATAGTCATACTGGTAGATCATCCAATTGCCAACCGAAACGGGTTTGTTGACTTCCAGGGTGGTGTTGATACTCGTGCCGCCTTTCGGGAGGATAGTGACGTCCGAAGCATAGCGTTTGGGTTCCGGCTGCGCCATGGTGAGGATATGGCCGTCGTCCAGGGGAAGAGACGAAAAGAATTCAGGAATATTGCCACCGGAGGAAACCCAGCCTGTTTTGGTTTCTCCAGTGATGAGGTTTCGAGCGGTGATTTTTGCGGCAGGGGTGGATTCGGGCATCGGGTTGGCGCGATATTCGCCTCCAATGCGCACGGCGGTGTGCAAATATTTATCGAGCGTGATAGCCCAGTCGCCGAGTTGCCCGTCAGGACGTTTG
This sequence comes from Betaproteobacteria bacterium, assembly GCA_009781085.1. Classification (GTDB taxonomy): domain Bacteria; phylum Pseudomonadota; class Gammaproteobacteria; order Burkholderiales; family Rhodocyclaceae; genus WRNU01. The sequence continues at coordinate 21,444 of WQYV01000005.1, read as the reverse complement.
GGATCGATCTGGAAGAATTTCTGTTTGGGTTTGGGTTCGTTTTTGCCCTCATCCTTGCCTCCAGGTTGGGTCTGAGGAACAGCCTGACGGTCAATGATTGTCAAATTTGGTGGGTATTCTTCCATCGTAAATTTTTTCAGGGTAATGGCGATGGGAAGTTCCAGGGCTTCGCCGTCCTTGTTGAAGACGCGCCACTCGGTCTCTCCGACGTTGACGTGCATGACGACACGCACCATATCTGCTGCGCCAAATCCAGCCGAGACGAGGAGTATCCATAATCCCAGGTGGTTGCAGAGAAAGGTGATGTCGCGTCGGGAAAAGCGCAGAAACCGCTTGAAAGTGGTAATACCCAAAGAGATGAGCGTCATGCCGTAAAGGAGCACAAAGGGCCACGAGGAGGTGACCATCCTGAATCCAAGGCGGGAAACGATATCAGGTGTTTGCGGTGGAAGCCGGGGGAGCTGCGGGGTCAGTTCCATGTAGAAACCAAAAAGGAGGAGTGCCACGATGAGCGTGACGGCCAGCGGAATGCCCGCAATCCAGCGCACAAGCAGATTACTTTGAAAGCGGATACCAAGGGTGATTAATCCGACCAGAACCGCGAGGGCGATGAAATTTGCCGGGTGGTGCAGGAGAGCGAAATCGAAATGGCCGACGGTCAGTTGCAGCAGGAAACCGGTTAAGGCAATACCCGCAACGAACAGGGCAGCTTCCGGATACCCCCATGGGTATTGCCAGAGTTTTCTTGTCATGGGATGAGCGTGCGAGAACAAGGAGAGGGGGAGAGACATGTTTTTATAGGGATAAAAGAATACCCGCCTTTCGGCGGGTATTCATGCCCGTTTATCAAGGAAGTGTAATCCGCCGCGCTTAGGCGCAACGGATACTGTCACTTGTATTGATTCACCAACTCAGGGTCTGTCAACTTGCCTTTGTCCGCGGCGTCTTTGATCCAACCTGGAACGACCGTCTTCAGGAACTCTTGTTTTTCGGCATTGAGTTTTTCCATGTTGAGACCGACGTACTTCTGCGCGTCTTCCTTCGTCCAATGATCGAGGTCAGGGAACGTTACCGCGACATCGTGCTTGGTAAGCAGCTTTTGCACTTCAATCTGCGCGAGCAGGCTCTTGTCGAGAGCGTGCGAGAGGATACGCGCTATTTCCACCGGTGCGTGGAAGGAACCACCGTGAGAGGCAACACCATAGTCCCAACGCCAGCTGGCTTCGCGGAGCAACTTATGCACAGGCTTGATTTCGTCACTCTCTACCGTGACTTTCCCGCTATCCAGCAGCGCTTTCGTCATAATGTGTGCTTTGGCAAGCTCTTTCTCGACGCGGTCACGGATCTCAAGAACCTTGTCCTGATTGTCATAGACATAGCTTCTGAGCCTTTCTTCACTGTCGCGGTGGCAGTTTTGGCAGGTTCCAGCGATGTTCTTGAGCGGGCTCATGATCTGGTGGTCAGTGTACTTGATGCCACCCTCAGCCTTGTAGGGCAAATGGCAGTCGGCGCACGAAACACCACGCTTGCCGTGTGTACCCAACATGAAAATCTCAAAGTCCGGATGCTGAGCCTTCAGCATCGGCGCTTTGCTCATTCCATGTATCCAGTCGGAGAACGGCTGGTTGTCCACTAGCTCGCCTTTGCTACTGGGAGTGACAGAGGTGAAGATAGGATTGTCATAGTACCTTTCCGCATCTTCGACGGTAAGTCCCCTGTCCCACGGGAAGGTCAGGTATTTGCCCTTACCTTCACCAAAATAGTATTCGACGTGGCACTGGGCACAGACAAGGGTGCGTTTGTCGTTTGGGGTGGCCTTGTTGACATCGTTACCAGCTTCCCTGATCCTCTTGAGGAACTGGACGAGGTTCGGATTATCTTCTTCCATGGCCTTATTATACTCAGGCGCCCGCCTGAAAGCTTCGGCCAGTGCTGGACGAGAGATGTTGAGGTTCATCGTCTTGGGGTCGTGGCAGTCCGCGCAACCCAAGGGGTTCACAATCTCGGGTCCCCACTCGCTCCAATGGGCACTGTAATACACGCCAGGAGTTTTTTCCTGCATGATGCGCGGTACGTCCGGGCTCTTACAGGTCCAGCAGGTTCCAGGCTGTAGTTCATTGGTTTTTTCGACACCAGGAGCACCTACACGCAACGTTGCGCGCATATCGTAGAGGGTGTACCAGTGACCACGCGGAGCTGAGTAATCACGGGAGAAGGCGTATCCGGCCCAGAGCACGACCATATTGGGACGATCTTTGAGCACGTCGTCCGGCGCATTGCCAAGATGCTTGCTCTTGAAGTCGGTTTCCCGTGTTTTTTTCCAGGTGTCGTATTCCCGTGGGAAATTGACTCCCCACTCGTCGTTATGTGCATTGATAGCAGGGGTGGTTTTGACGATCTCCACCTTCTTCCTCTCGTATTCTTTGGACGGAGCTTGGGCATTGGTGAAAGAGGGGGCGATACTTTCGATTGGCTTCCTTACATTATTGAAGAGGGAAGCGGTTTGCGCGCTCTTCTCCGTGATGCCAGAGAAGATGAGCGCAGCTAAGATAACGATGGCCATTACAAGGAGAAGAATAAGCCAACCAACTGCTGGGTTGCGCTTGATGGTCTCGGCGAGATTACTCATGACAATGCTCCCATTGAGTCGAAGGGTTCTACCGTTTTAACGCGTTAGTTAGTTTTTACTGCAATAAGTTTTTGAGCCAATTTGGCGCAATTGTGGCAGGCGGATGGGGTACGATGGCGTTCGGGGCTGAATTTAACCCACTGATTTTGGTATGCGGCACATGCCTGTGGCAATCCCAACAAACCCGCTGATTGCCATGTTCGATATCCTCGGATGTCGCTTTGCCCGCTTTCACGAATTCCGTGGTGAGCTGGGTATGGCAGCGGACACAGTTTTGTTGGATGACTTTTGTGGCAGGCATAAGGGGGCGCGGGGCATCCGGCTGTTTATTCCTGAGGAGCACAGAGGCATGGTGGATCCCGTCCTGCGCATCAAACAGCAACTCGGCCAATTTGCTGTTTTGTGGGGTATGGCAATCCTTGCACGTAGTCCACTTTGAGTGTGCGTCCCTTTCCCATGACTTGTAGGCAGCAGACATGATGTGGCAGTTGTTACAAGTAGCGGCGTCATTCCCAAGGTACGTCCATAGCCGTGACGCGCCTATGTTTAAAAAGAAAAACCCCAACGCAACTCCGCCAAACACAAACAGTGGGACGATGAGCCCGTTTGGTAAGGCATTGATAATACCTTTGAAGAAACCACCGGACGATTGTTCGGACATGTGTATCTCCCTTTATGACTGGCGCGCTATTGGTATCCTGGCAAAAACTGCAATAAAAACACCGAAAAAACGCCGAACATCGGGAACAAAGCAGATGTTCTGCTGTCTTACAGGCGCTGCCGAAGCGTGTCAAGTATTGTGAATGAGCCTATTCCCTTGTTTGTGAATGTGCAAGCCGTCACGCTAAATTTTTACAATATTTTTTCTATATTAGGGCTATGTTGCCACATGGCGGTTTCCAGAAGCTGTGCCTGCGCTGTTTCGCCCATGGCAAGGCCATTATGTTCGCTTGGAACTGCGAGCAGGGCATCGGCGCGCGTCATGGAAAGAATGTCGCCACTGCTCTGCGATGCGTCAGGCGTTGCTATGTAGTCCCCCGATGTATCGCGTGAAAGGGTTGCGCGGACAAATTCGATGCGGCCTTGCCTGGATTTGGCCGCTTGCGCCAGACGAACAGGGATCGTGCGGCGGAACAGACGGCGATGCCCCATGAGGCGGCGTAGCGCGGGCGAGACGAATTGTTCGAAGCAAACCATACTGGAAACGGGATTGCCGGGTAGGCAGAACACGAAGGCGTTGCCCAAAGTACCGAACGCTATGGGGTGGCCGGGACGCATTTCGACGCGCCAGAAATGCATGACGACATTAAGGGCTGCGAGTGTGGGGCGCACGTAATCGTGGTCACCGACGGAGGTTCCGCCAGAGATAAGCAGTATGTCGTATTCGAGCCCACGCTTGAGGAAACTGGTCAGTTCGTCCGGTTTGTCGCGGGCGATTCCGAGAAGGGCGGGTTCGATGCCCAAGTTCTGTACTTGCGCCATGAGTGCATGGCTGTTGGAATCGGGAATTTTGCGGAGGTCGAGCGGCTCGTCGAGGGCTTCGAGTTCATCGCCGTTCGACAGGATGGCGACGCGCGGTTTGCGGGCCACTTTTACTTTGGCTCGCTTGACTGTGGCCAACACACTGATTGCGGCGGGGGTGATCTCTTCGCCCGCTTGTAGTACGACATCGCTTTGACGCATGTTTTCGCCGCGCAGGCGGATGTCCGTTCCCAGTTTGACGGAGATGGGAAATTCGGCTTTGTCGTTTTCCAGTGGGCGGGTGTCCTCTACGCGGACGACGGTATCTGCGCCGGGGGGCAACGGTGCGCCCGTCATGATTTTGGCGCACTGGCCGGGTTGGAGGGTAAGGCGGGGGGTATCGCCCGCTTTGATGTCTTCGATAATTTGCAGTGTCCGGGGGACTTCGAAAAGGTCGGCGGCACGCACGGCAAAGCCATCCATCGCGGAAACGTTGTAGGGTGGTAAGTCGCGGTTGGCGTAGACTTCTTCAGCAAGCGCTCGGCCAAGCGCCTGCGCAAGTCCGATTTCTTCCGTTTCCAGGGGGACAATCCTGTCGAGGATGCAGGTTTGCGCTTCCGAGACGGACAAACCGATGGCCATAGGGGTTTCGATGGGTGGGTTCATGGAGGTTTCAATTTTCAAAATGTTGTAGTGCCCTTGCTACGTCTTCAGGAGTATCGAGGTCGACAAAACTAAGAAGTTCCCTGTCAATATCGGTTAGGTGGTGTTCGTCGATGCGGCAAGTGTCCAGTTCCGGGAGCGCCGCGAGCAAGCCGGGTTTCCCAGGGCGGGCTAGTACGCCGCGTAGCGTGGGCAGTGCTGAGACGGCATAGAATGCCGTGAGTGGGTAGGGCTGCCCGCTGATGACGGGCATGACGGCTTGGTACCCAGGGCGTTTGGCAGCTAACCGTTCGATGACTTCCGGCAGTAGGTAAGGCATATCCGCCGCCACGGCGAAGACCCAGGAAGTTGTGGCGCATTGCAGCCCTGCACAAAGCCCGGCAAGCGGTCCGGCTTCGGGGATTTCGTCGCACACTTGTGGCACGTCGATATCACCGCGGGGATGCTGGACGCTGACCAGCACCGATGGGAAAAGCGTTCGCGCCAGGACAAGTGCGCGTTGGAGCAGGCTTTGCCCGCCGAATTGCAGGGAAAGCTTTTCGCACCCCATCCGGCGGGAACTGCCTCCCGCGAAAACCAGCGCCGTACAGTTCGCAATCATGTCCGGACAGCAGTGTACTGAAGAAGGAAATTGGCCAGTGGTTCGTGGTCGTCGAGCGTGAAGTGCGGCAGTTCCGGGTAAACCTCGGGGCAATCGGTGGCAATAGCAATCAGGCCGTCGCCGATTTCGCAGCGCGGCGGTTTGCCAAGCGCATGGCGCAGGATTTCGATTTTTGGGCCAGGCGCGTGCGAAAACCCCTCAGCCAGCACGATGTCGGCTTCACCCAGGAAGCGTTTGGCCAGTTGCGCGGGTTCGCGTTGCGCGTTGGTATCTGCCACTAGTTGCAGCGCGTTCGTGGTGACGAGCACGCTGAGGGCAGCCCCCGCGTTCTTGTAGCGCCAACTATCCTTGCCTTCGGTATCGAGCTGAATTTTGTGATGAGCGTGCTTGATGGTAGCTACGCGCAACCCTCGGCGGGTCAACTCCGGGATGAGCTGTTCGATGAAGGTGGTTTTGCCGGAATTGGAATGGCCGACGAAGATGAAAACGGGAGGGATCATATTTTTTTGGGGTTCAGGGATGTGGTGTTACCCAGGATTCACCCTGGGGGGTGATTTCTTTTTTCCAAATTGGGGCGCGTGCCTTGAGTTCGTCGATCAGCCAACGGCAGGCATCGAAAGCGGGGGAACGGTGCTCTGCACCTGTAACGATGAGGACGATATTTTCTCCTGCGTGCACAATGCCTAGGCGGTGGACGATACATGCATCGATAAGGCCGAACTGTGCGATGGCCTCATCGCGTAGACTCGACAGCTCGGCAAGCGCCATGTTGTGATAGGCATCAAACGCGATTTCACAGACTTCGTGTTCCCCGGAAAAATCGCGCGCACAGCCAAGGAAAGCAGCGATGCCACCAATGCGTTTCGAGCGTGCGCGCATGGCGCCGACCTCTACGTCAAGGGAAAAATCTTCCAGTTGCAGACGGACTGCATCGTTCATCAAAATCCTCATCCCCCAGAGAAGGCTGACATGAAAACAATTTCAGCGCCGTCGGCAAGCGGAACCGTGTCCTGTTCGCCGACGCGTTGCCCATTGACCGCCACGATGGAAACGATCTTGAAGGCTTCAGGGTGGCGTGCCCGCAGAGTGTCGCGCACGTCTTGCCAGCGTAAACCTTCCCGGAAATTCAGCACAATCTGGCGCGCCCCGGTGCGTTCAGCAACTGGGCCGAAAAAGAGCACGTTAATCATATGACGTTTCCCTGGTAGGGGCGTTGCGCTGCCATGTACCGCTCTTGCCCCCACTTTTTTCTTCCAGTTGGATGTTTTCGATGCGCATGCCCCGGTCGATAGCCTTACACATATCGTAAATGGTCAGTAATGCGCCAGCAGCGGCAGTGAGAGCCTCCATTTCGACCCCGGTTGGGCCGGTGCAGCGGGTTGTGGCCCTGACTTGGATGCCCACGCAACCTTCGGCGTCTGCCGCAAGGATTTCGCTGAATTCGACTTCGACGGCAGACAGCGGCAGGGGATGGCACATCGGGATTAGGCCGGGGGTGTGCTTGGCAGCCATGACTGCCGCGACATCGGCGACGGAAAGCACGTTGCCCTTGGCGAGCGTGCCCGCATGGATACGTTCCAAGGTTGCTGGGCGCATGCGCAGGATACCGCTTGCAGTTGCGGAGCGTTTGCCGTCCGGTTTGGCGGAAACATCGACCATGCGGGCGCGGCCCGTGGCGGAAAAGTGGCTCAAGCTGTCAGGTTCGTTCAAGGGAGTTCCTTTCTTGAAGAAGGGGGCGCGTTTTTCATCGAACGGTTTTCCCCTCTCCCGGCGCTACGTGCCACCCTCTCCCGCAAGGGGAGAGGGGTAGGGGAAGAGAGGAAAAGAGTGTCCAAACATGAATCGAAACCGCCCTAACCCCCGATATACGACATTTCTATTCTTCCGGGTGGTTTTTCGGTCATTTCGTGGCGCAGTTGGGAGTAGCGATCAGTGCGGCAATGCCAGGTGGCGGCGATGCGTTGCCGTAATGCCGCATCGTCATCGGAGTGGGTGAATTTTGTGCGCAGGAGGGCACGCAGGTCGACGCCCTCGGTGGCGAAGAGGCAGGTGTAGAGCTTGCCATCCGTGGAAAGCCGCAGGCGGCTGCATGTGTGGCAGAACGCCCGCGTGACCGAAGAAATGACGCCGATTTCACCACTACCGTCCTGGAATGCCCATCGCTGGGCCACCTCATTTGTGGCGTGAGGTTCGATGGGCGTCAGGGGGTATTCGCGATTAATCCGTGCCAGGGTTTCACTGGATGTCACCACGTCGTCAAGTCGCCAACCGTTGGTGTTACCAACATCCATATATTCAATGAAACGCATGATGACGCCGCTATGGCGGAAATGACGAACTAGCGGCAGGATTTCACCTTCGTTGATACCACGTTTAACAACTGCGTTGACTTTGACTGGCGTCAGCCCCACTGACTGCGCGGCGGCAATGCCTTCGAGCACGGTTCCAGGTGGGACGCTGCTGCCGCTCATGCGGTGGAAAATGTTTTCATCCAATGCATCAAGGCTGATATTTAACCGCATCAGACCCGCATCTTTCAGGGAACGAGCTTTTTTCGCCAACAACGTGCCATTGCTTGTCATGGCGAGTTCGATGGGTTTGCCATCGTCGCCATGCAGCCCGGCCAGCATCTCGACCAACCGTTCGACGCCGTGCCGCAGCAACGGTTCTCCACCCGAGAGGCGGATCTTGCGTGCGCCCAACGCGACACATTGCTGGGCGACACAGACGATTTCCTCGAAACTTAGGAGCTCGGCGTGACGCAGAAAAACGAAATCCCGTCCGAAAGCCTCACCCGGCATGCAATACGTGCAACGTAGGTTGCAACGATCCGTCACAGAAATCCGCAAATCGCACAGAGGGCGCTGCAAATTGTCGAGGCAAGACACCACTCTGTGCAGATTGTGCATCACATCACCCTGCGAATGGATTTTTACAAGGCCGATTATTTTGCGCTTTCGGTGGTGGTTTCCCCCGTAAGAGGAGTTTCTTTCGCAGGAACAGGCGGCCGGAAAATCTCCAGAGAGATACCCGTCGGGTCTGCTAAGTTGACCCCCTGATCGAGTCTCGGTAGGCGATGCGCAACACCCTTGTGGCAATCGATGCAAGCCTGGCCTTTCGCCAACAGCCCGACCTGGTGCTGATTGACGGAACGGTAACCTTGCTGGCTGAAGTCGAAGAATTTGGGGTCGTGACAATTACGGCATTCCTGCGAGTTGTTGTCTTTCATGCGCTTCCACTCGTTTTGCGCTATTACCGGGCGGTATTCCGCAAATTTCTCAGGCGTGTCGATGGTACCCAATATCTTGTGCCAAACTTCTTTGGCGGCCTTGACCTTACGAATGAGTTTGGGGACAAACTCCCTTGGTACATGGCAGTCCGCACAAACTGCCCGCACACCAGTACGGTTGGTGTAATGGATGGTCGTTTGATATTCCCGGTATACGTTGTCCTTCATCTCGTGACAGAAGAGGCAGAACTCTTCTTGATTCGTCCAATCCAGCGCCACGTTGAAAACGCCCGCGAACACGATGCCGAGGACGAAAGTCACCATGACGGAAATCGAAATAATGCGTTTCCGCTCCCCCCGGCGTTTTCCTGGTCGGTCGGAAGCGGAAACTTTGACAGAGGGGTCGGTACCCATTGATGCTCCTCACAGTTATGTAGTAGTTAGTTTTGGTCAGCAGATGTTACTTCGCATGTTGGAAAGTATTGGGAACCAGCGGTTTAGCGTCAGTCTGGGGAATGTGGCATTGCGTACAGAATTGACGCCGGGACGAGACGTTCGCTAAGGTTTTTCCGTCATACGCTTCAAAGTGGGTTTTTGAAACCCTGGTGGCTTTTTCTTTCTTGTAGTTTTCCACAGAGTGGCAATCCAAGCACTTGTTGGCGTCCTTGGTAATACGATAGTCATCTATCGCATGCGAAATTACTGGCGGCTGATCTAGATAATTACGCTCTACCGGTTCAGTTTCGATTGCCTTCTTGAGCCCATCGCCGGTGGGGGACTTTTCCGATGCTGAAACAGGTGCACCACGCAACGTGGCAAGGCCGCCGTCGTCCGAGGCCTGGGAAACGCCGGTGAGCAACATTAAACCTGTTGCCAACACGGTGGCGGGAACAATGGCAAAGAAGCGTTTTTTCATGATGAACTCCTCTGGTCGAAGCGATGGGTTAATCTGAAAACCTGTTTACCGCAGACATCTATGCAGCGCCCACAGGTTGTACAACGGGAATCGAGAATGACCGGGCTGTCTTGCCCTGCTTTTTTGAGCGCTGGACGGATCACCTGGGGTTCTGGGCAGATGCCGAAACAGTCCATGCAATCGTCACAGGCGTCCCGCCGGGGAGCAGCGACGCGCAACAGGGCAGCTTTGCCGAGTAGGCTGTAGAACGCACCCATCGGGCAAAGGTGGCCGCACCAGCCACGGGTGGCGACGAACGAATCATAAATAAACAGTGCAGCGAGAAACCACAGCCCTGCGCCCATACCGAAAAACAGTCCACGATGGGCGATTGATACCGGGTTGACCCATTCCATGGCCAAGGTTCCGGTGAGTGCGGAAGCGACGAACGTGCCGACCATGAACCAGTAGCGGGTGTTGGCGGAGGGCGCGTGGTTGGATTTGATATTGAAGCGTCGGCGCGTCCACGCGGCGGCATCGGTAATCATGTTGACTGGACAGACCCAGGAACAAAACACGCGCCCACCGATGAGCAAATAAAAGAGAGCCACAATGAGCGCACCGATGATGGCGGTTTTGGCGGGCAGAAACCCCGTTGCTAGCATCTGCAGGAACGCGTAGGGATCGGTCAGGGGCACAACGCCCAGCACGAGGCTGGAGGTTAGGTTGCCTTTGATGATCCAGACGCCAAACCATGAACCAACCATAAATAGGGCCAAAATGCCCAACTGGCTGACGCGGCGCAGCAGCAGCCATTTATTGGCCACAAGCCACCCCTTGTTCGCGATGGCATCCTGTCCGAGACGTTTGTTCGGATCCCGGGTGCTCATTGCTTGTCCTCCGGATCAGATCCGTGGGTGTCGGCAGGGTCGGTATTGGAGGGCGGTTCGTCATAAACGCGGACATCACCGAGGGGTTTGTTTTCCAGCCCGCGTACAGGAAGTTCCAGTTGGTCGCCGATCAGTGACCTGCCATGTTTTTCCCGTTCTTCCCATCCCTTGAGGTAATGCCCGTCACCCTTGCCCTGAGCCAACTTGGGCGGCAACACCCTAATAGCCGACTCTTTCAGGATGCAGGCTTTTTCACATAGACCGCATCCGGTGCAGTATTCCGAATGCACCGTTGGCAGGAGCATGGCGTGGCGGTCGGATCGGGGGTTGTGGCGTTTCTCCAGCGAGATGGCTCTGTGCGTGATGTCATTGTCGGTCTTGATGGCAACTGGGCAGATGTTATAGCAGGCTTCGCAGCGCAGCCCGAGGAAGGCAATACAGGTTTCCTGGTCGATGAGGACGGCCAGCCCCATGCGTGCGTCGTTGATGTCGGTCAGTTTCGGGTCGAGTGCACCCGTGGGGCAATTTTTGATGCAGGGAATGTTCTCGCACATCACGCATGGGCCAGTGCGAGCCGTGAAGTACGGCGTACCGGTCGGTATGAGGTTGCCCGGCGCGGCGAGCTTTAGGATGCCGGGAGGGCAGTCCCGGACACATAGGCCGCAGCGCGTGCAGGCCGCAAGGAATTCCGGTTCCGGCAATGCGCCGGGAGGCCGCAGGGCCAGCGCGGGGAGCGCGCTGGCCTGGCGGGAATAGATACCGACGCCCATTGCCATGAGGCAGCCGCCGCCCGCCGCCCCAGCCATTCCGGAGAGGAATTTCCTCCGTCCCGGAGAAACCGTGGTTTTCTCCGGGGAGCGGGTGCGTTCGGCGGGTTTTTCCGCATTCATGGTCTGGCGCTTTTGCTTTCAGCAAAGAACAATCAGGCAGTCACTACCTTGACTGCGGTCTTCTTGAAGTCCGTTTCTTTGGAAAGCGGACAGGTGGCATCCAAGACGAGCTTGTTGACGAGTTTCTGCTCATCGAAGAAGGGTACGAACACCAAGCCGCGAGGCGGTTTGTTACGTCCTCTCGTTTCGACTTGCAGGATGATTTCACCCCGGCGGGAAACGACTTTTACCTTGGAACCCCGTTGCAGTTTGCGATCCTTGGCATCATCCGGGTGCATGAAAACGACCGCTTCCGGTACGGCGCGGTGCAACTCTTCCACGCGGCGGGTCATGGAGCCAGTGTGCCAGTGTTCCAGCACGCGGCCTGTACACATCCAGAGATCGTATTCCTTGTCCGGCATTTCAGCAGGCGGCTGATAGGGCAGGGCGAAAATGATCGCTTTGCCGTCTTTTTGTCCGTAGAACCTGATACCTTCGCCCTTCTTCACATAGGGGTCATACTTTTCGTTGTAGCGCCACAGGGTTTCCTTGTTATCCACGACAGGCCAGCGCAGGCCCCGTGCCTTGTGATACTCACCAAACTCAGCCAAGTCATGGCCATGGCCCCGACCAAAGGCAGCGTATTCTTCAAACAGGCCCTTCTGCACATAGAAACCGAAGTATTCGGATTCGTCGTTGGCGTAGCCCTGGATGGCATGCGCGTTGACGGCAGCGACATCGGTCTTGGGGAACTTGTTGACAGCGCCGTTGGCATAGAGGACGTCATACAGGGTCTTACCCTTGTATTCCGGCTTTTTGTTGACCAACTCGGCTGGCCAGACATCTTCCACCTTGAAACGCTTGGAGAATTCCAGGTATTGCCAGAGGTCGGAATGAGCCTCGCCTGGTGCCTTGACCTGCTGCCGCCAGAATTGAGTACGCCGTTCGGCATTGCCGAAAGCGCCTTCCTTTTCCGCCCACATGGCAGAGGGAAGGATCAAGTCGGCTGCTTGCGCGGACACCGTAGGATAGGCATCGGAAACCACTACAAAAGCGTCGGGATTACGCCAACCAGGAAGGACTTCGACATTGATATTCGGCCCAGCCTGCATGTTGTTGGTCGTACTCGTCCAGTAACACTTAAGTTTGCCGTCTTTCAAGGCACGGCTTTGCGCTACGGCGTGCAAGCCGATTTTGTCAGGAATCGTCCCTTCTGGCAGCTTCCACTGTGCTTCTGCTACTTTCCGGTGTTCCGGGTTGACGACTACCATGTCGGCAGGCAGCCGGTGTGCAAAAGTGCCGACTTCCCGTGCCGTGCCGCAAGCGGAAGGTTGCCCAGTCAGGGAGAAGGGGCCACTGCCTGGCTTGGAAATCTTGCCGGTGAGCAGGTGGATGTTGTAGATCAGGTTGTTGACCCAGGTACCGCGCGCATGCTGGTTGACGCCCATTGTCCAGAAAGAAACCACTTTTTTGGCTGGGTCGGCAAACAATTCAGCCAGTTTCTTGAGCCGGTTGGCGGGCACACCGGAGAGTTCGACGGTTTTTTCCAGCGTGTACTCGGAAACGAATTTGGAATAATCCGCAAAAGTCATGGGTTCAGACGCACCCGTGTCGCCCTTGGGTTTATTGTCGTTATTCGGATCTGGATAACCGTTGGCGGTGGCGTTTTTCTCGAGATCGTGGCCTGGACGCAGGCCATAGCCGATGTCGGTGACGCCCTTCTTGAAGTTGACGCACTTGTCGATGAAGGTTTTATCGATCTTGTTGTTTTGAATGATGTAGTTGGCGACGTAGTTCAGGATAGCTAGGTCGGATTGCGGATGGAATGTCATCGCGTTGTCGGCCAATTCATATGAACGGTGTTCGTAGGTCGAAAGCACGTGGACTTCGCAGTCTTTGTGGGTCAGGCGGCGGTCGGTGACGCGTGACCACAGAACCGGGTGCATTTCCGCCATGTTGGAGCCCCACAACACGAAGGCATCGGCGTTTTCGATGTCATCGTAACAGCCCATCGGCTCATCCATGTTGAAGGTACGCATGAAACCGACCACAGCGGACGCCATGCAGTGACGGGCGTTCGGGTCAAGGTTGTTGGAGCGGAAGCCCGCTTTCCACAATTTTGCGGCGGCATAGCCTTCCCAGATCGTCCATTGCCCCGAGCCGAACATTGCGATGGAAGCCGGGCCGGTTGCCTTCAGAGCCGCTTTCCATTTTTCTTCCATGATATCAAAGGCTTCTTTCCACGAAACGGGCGTGAATTCACCGTTTTTGTCGTATTTGCCACCTTTTTTCCGTAGCAGGGGCTGAGTGAGCCTGTCTTTGCCGTACATGATCTTGGACAGGAAATATCCCTTAATGCAGTTTAACCCGCGATTCACCCTTGAATCCGGGTCACCCTGCGTGGCAACCAGCCTGCCACCCTGTACGCCCGCTAGCACCGAGCAGCCTGTACCGCAGAAACGGCAGGGAATCTTGTCCCAGCGGATGTCCTTGTCAGCGCTCTGGGCGATAGCGCCGGTGGGCAGTGTCATCCCGGCTGCTGCAGCGGCGGCGGCAACGGCTTGGGTTTTCAGGAAGTCGCGACGGTTGGTCATTTCAGTTCTCCTCGAGAGCGTGTGCTTCATCCGAATATTCGTAGGAAAGGGTTACGGACATCACTTGTGGGATATGGTGGACTTGGAGGATGGAATCGGAGACGGCATAGTCCGAACCGTCTTCCAATAGGACGATCATGCGCCCGTCGCCACTGTCGACTGCTACGCTGGCCCCAGGTATGGTTCCAACGGCAGATTTTATGGCTTCGGCATTCATTGGCATAAACTTCAGGACGAGGCTGACGATTTTCATTGCGTGGTTCTTTTTTCTTGGAAGGGGATTGGGTGCAGGTTGGGTGATGGGTTTTTTTGCATGGAAATGGCGCGAACTGGGCAAGATGCTACGCACTCGCCGCAACCGATACAGCACGACTCCATAATCTCCGGTTGTGCGGGGCTACCTTGGCGCAAGGTGAAACGGATGGCACCTTCCTCGCAATGGTCTTCACAGGAACGGCACAACACGTTTTGGCGGGGCAGGCAGGCCGTGCCAATCGCAGCACGGAGTTCCCAGGGCGGGAGGTCGGGGGAAAAAGTCAGGGCTGGTGGTTGGTGGGGCACGCTTTCCTGGGCGTTTTTTGTGCAGGCACAAGCGCAATCCGTGCAGAACGTACAGTATGCCCGCCGGAAGTCGGCCTCTGGGAATCCTCCCGCACCTTGTGCAAGCAACCCTGTGGGGCACGCCGCTATGCAAGCGCCGCACCGGGTGCAGATACGCGTGAAAAGCGCTTCGTCCACCGCCCAAGGGGGACGGCACGGAACCGCTACTGTCCCGCGCAAACGCTGGCCGCGCAGGAAAGCGCGGCGACCCATATCCACAAACCCCCTCCTGTTATTCTACGGAGCTATTACCCCAGACACCATACTAGCCCGTGGAATAAAGCTAACCTTGATCTAAGTTAAAAAAAATGGAATACGTATATGCGCCATGATGGCTATCGGGATATAGCCTTACTTTCAGCCTGGGGTTTTCGCTCGATCCGTGTTTCATGTCTGTCCGGCGCGTTGGATATCCACGACGACAGATGCACGATATTGTTTCCATTTTACGAGGATGATGTAGGAATGGGGCGAAACAACGGTTTTCAACCAATCAGGTTCCGTTTCCTGCGAGATTGGCACTGAGATTTCCATTGTTTCGCCAAAGTGTTTGCGTGCGTTGCCGGAAATCGTATTGGCGATTTCCCCGACTGTGTCAAGCAGGCGATCGTTGTCCCGAACCTGTTCACCCATGATGAGAAGGAGATGGGTCAGCATGCTGCGTGGTGCGGAGAAATAGATGCGCCCAGTGAAATTCCCGGACAGCGTGATGTAGCTGGTCAGGTCGTATGTAGCGGACGGGACATCGTTTTCCAGCAGGTACGCGGTTTTTATCTCCACTTTTTCCTCGGTGACATGGAAGAAAAAGTTGCTGACCGCGTCTACAAAGATATGGATGTCTCTTTCGTTGATGCCGTTCATGGACTGGTAAGCTCCAAAAAAGCCGCGATCAGGTCTTCATCGGAAAATGGTTTGTAAAGAAATCCGCGGGCACCTTTTTTCAACGCTTTCAGAGCCGTGGCTTTATCGCTCAACGCGGAAATGACAAGGATGTTGCAGTCAGGATGGATTTCGATCATCTTTTCAGTGCAATCTATACCATCCATTTCCGGCATGGTGATATCCATCGTTACAAGATCGGGCATGTGTTGCAAGAAAAGCATAATGGCTTCCTTGCCGTTCTTGGCCATGCCCAAAAGCTGGACTGATTTAAGCCTCGGGTCGTTCAGGATGCGGGCAACGCGGCTTCTAATGAGAGCGGAGTCGTCGACGATCAGGAGTTTCATCTCTGGTGCCTCAATGAACCTGTACCGTGCTGAACTGAATGTTGAACTCTGTAAACTGATCCGGACGGCTCTTGACCAGCATGTGCCCACCCATCTCCTTTACTTTTTCTAATACCGCATCCAACCCGATGCCGTGCCCAGAATCCTGGTCGGCTATCTCTGCGGTCGAGACGCCAGGCTGGAAAAGGCGGTTGGCTATCTCGTGGTCGCTCAAGGCACTCGCCTCCTCGACACTCATAAATTGTTTTTTCACGAAATGCTCGCGCAGCCGCTCGGGGACAATACCGCATCCGTCATCCCGTACTGTGAAAGTGTATTGGCCGTGACCCAGATATTCGCACCAGAGGCTCAGCGCGCCGGTTCGTGGCTTGTTGCGCTCGACCCGCTTGTCAGGTGCTTCGATGCCGTGCGTCAGGGCGTTGCGCACGAGTTGGATGGAAATGTCCTGCAACTCTTTCTCCGTGGTTTTGGGCAAGGAGAAAAACCTTTCAAATTGGCAGGAAACTTCGACCTGTTTCCCATGGTCTGTGGCAATTCGGTGCGCAAGCGCAGTGATGTGGTCCTCGAATGGATGCTTCTGGGGAACCCATTCGGCTGTGCCGCCTGTCGTCTGTGTCTTGCCTAGCGCATTGCCAAGGCGGGAGACGATCTGGGCGAGAGAGGAATGGCGCTGGTAAAAGCCTTCCAGCAGCACGGCCACACGCAGCATCTGGTTACCGCTGAACGAATCCTCTTCGCGCATGGCCACCATTTCCTTTTCGCATTCGTGCGCGTAGCTTTCCAACACGTCGATGCCAAGCACCGCTGCTTCGCCCTTGATACCGTGCACGATACGCATGACGTAGTTCAGTGTATGCAGGCGGTCACGTGCGTCATCATTGGGGGCGCTCATTTTTTCGTTGATTTGCGATAGCGACTCTCCAACACTGCTAACGAGATGCTGCAGTGCGTCAAAATCGCTGCTCGCCAGCCGCAACAAGGTTTCGACCTCGACTTTTGCTTGGTTCTTCGCTTGCTCGACCTGTTGTGTGAGCACGACCCTGTCGGTGACATCCTGTACCGTAACTAACAGGTGCGAGATACGGCCTTCTGTGACAACCCTGTTGAAGAAGAAGGACAGGTAACGGGTCTGGGTGTTGTTACGTGGGTCGGTGACAAGGACGGGCACGTTCGTGAGGGGGTTGAGGCTCGTTACCAGGGATTCCTTTACCCGATCGCCGAGAAGCAGTTCGATGTAGTCCATGGCGGTCTCGTAAATGTTCCTGGGGGCGATGGCTTCGAGGTGGGGCAGGAAATCTGCACCTGGGACGATGTCCCTTTTCAGGATGTCGGGCAGGGACTTTGAGAACTGGGTTCCAATTTTTTTGTCCTTGTCCAGCAAGAACAGCCCTTCACGCACAGTCGTAAGAATTTCGACCGTCTCGTTGCGAGCCTCGGCAAGTTCCTGGTCACTCCTTATCAAATCCCGGATTGAAATGACGACAGTATAGCCAAAGTTAACGAGCGCAAAAAGGATGCCGACGATCAGCACGATCCGCAAAGTGGCGGCTCGATTGCTAGCGACGTGTTCCAGATCGGTGGTCAAGGCATTCATGAGTTTCAGGATTGCCCGGTTGTTCTGCGGCTCTCCGTGAGTCGGGTTTTTTTCAAGCGCGAAAGCGACTGCCGCCTTGAGTTCCGCCTGGAACTTCTCAGGGAAGTTATCTACGTGTTCTAGCTTCGCTTTGAATTCTTCGTCCGTAAAAACCTCTTCTGCCTTAAATTTGTTTTTCACTTCTTCTAACTTCTTTGGGTCGCCTAGCTTCTTTTTGAACGCTTCGTCCAGAAAGGACTCCCTGTCGCTGTTCATTAACGGCTTCAGCAGTTTCATATAAGGGTTCCAGATCTCGTAGGCATCCGCTACGAACTTCCGGGATTCATCTGTTTCAACTTGGGTCAGGTACGTGGGGTTGTCGTCGCCGCCGGTTACCATGGCACCGTCGCGGAAACCCATCAGGGTCCTGTCGAAACGCCTGGCAGTCAGTGTCAATTCCTTCAGGCTGATTTTGAGTCCTTCCTCATCTCCCGCTTCCAGGCTACGATCCATTGTCAGGAGTGCCTTAGTCATGCGTTGCGACATCATCCTCTGCCGTCCGGACAGGTTGATCGACACAGCGGATTCATCGGCTTTGAAAGTATTGTAGAAATTGATGCCGATAACGACCGCATCTGCCACCATGAAAAGAACCACTGCAAAGATGATCTTGCGATATCTGAAAAATATGCTGCGTTTATCTTCCATTTTATGCCCCACTTGGAAAAGGTAGCATGTTCAATACATTAGGAATAACCTTCCCTCTCTCGTTCAGAAGCTCCGATGGTAACATTTTATACCACAGGCATTATGTTCTGTCCACTATTATTATCATTTGTACGGAACCCTCCTCCTTGAAAAAGTAAAGTCGGTCTATTACGGATTGTATGGGCAGAAACGCAACAGTGTGAACAAAGCCACAATACTCGACAGAAACGTTCCTTACCAGCGATTCCGGAAGTAAAGAGATTTCGTAAGTACATGACTAAAAGTCAACGAAGGATCGCTACAGATTTCACCTGTGCGACGACGGGGAGTCCGGACGTGATGCCCAGTGTTTGCCGGGACCGTTCAGTGATGCGTGCCAGCAACAAGGATTCCCCGCCCATGAGTTGCAGTTGTACGAGCACATGGCCAGGCGTGTCGGTTTCGGCGACGTCAGCAATGATGGCGGGCAGGGTGTTCAGGATGCTGGTGTCCTTGTATGCGCTTAAGGCGAGGCTGACATCGCTGGCGTGGATGCGGCAGCGCAGGCGGCTGCCGGGCGCGTGCGCGTTTCCGGCGATGTAGAGCTTGCCACCGGGAAATTCCAGCCGGGTGAGGCCGTCCGCTTCGTGTGCAGCCACCATCGTTTCTAGTACTGCACCCGTTTCCCCGCCAAAGGCAGCACCCAGGTCAGGCCGTGCCAAGATGTCTGCGAGTGGACCATTTTCCGTGACACGCCCGTTTTCGATGAGCACGAGATGGTCGGCAAGGCGTGCCACTTCATCCAGGGAGTGGCTGACGTAAAGCACAGGGATGGAAAGCTCGTCATGCAACCTTTCAAGGTAAGGCAGGATTTCCAGCTTGCGCTTCCTGTCGAGTGCGGAAAGCGGCTCATCCATCAGCAGCAGCCGGGGGCGGGTAAGAAGCGCACGTGCAATGGTGACCCGCTGCCGCTCGCCACCGGAAAGGCTGTCGGGGGTGCGTTTGAGAAGGGGGCGGATGCCAAGCAGGTCGAGCATGGTGTCGAACCCTTCGCCCTTTGTATTGCCTGCCCGCTTCATTCCGTACTGGAGGTTCCCTAGGACGGACAAGTGCGGGAAAAGGCTTGCTTCCTGAAAAATTAGCCCCAGCGGGCGTTTGTGGGTAGGCAGGAAAATTCCGTGCTGTTCGTCCTGCCATACCTCGCCTGCGACGGATAGGAAACCTTTCGGCGAGCGTTCCAACCCGGCCATGCAGCGTAATATAGTAGTTTTGCCGGAACCAGACGGACCGAATAGCGCCGTGATGCCCTTTCCTGGCATGGGCAGATCGACATCCAGCGTAAAGCCGGAATAGTCGATGTGGAAATGTCCCACCATCATCGGTTCCAACCTGCCATTGTCCATGATCGGGTGAGCCTGGCGTCTCCCTTAGCGTATCGGGGAACCCTAGTTCCGGTTGAAGTACTCTAAATTGGCAAAGTTTTCTTCTACCTTATCGACAAGGCAGTCCGCAAGCTCGAAGGTCAATAAAGAGTAATGTGGCGGGCTTCGGCTTCCAGCCGTTTCCGGTCAGGCGTTAGGGGTTTTGCCGCTACAGACCGAGCAGGCCGGGTCTTTGCCGAAGGTGACGGTGCGGAAGGTCTGGGAAAGGACATCGACTAGCAATAGCCGCCCGATGAGCAGCGTACCGATACCGGCGAGCAGTTTCAGGGCTTCCGCTGCTTGCAGGCTGCCAACGATGCCGGTGAGGGGCGCGAATACGCCAGTGACGGAACAACGGTCTTCCGACACAGGCTGCCCGTCCGGGAATAGGCAGTGGTAACAGGGGGAGTCCGGATGCGAAAAATTGAAAACGCTCACTTGCCCGCCAAAACGAATCGCCGCGCCGGAGACGAACGGCGTCCGACTCCGGACGCAGGCGCGGTTGATCGCATAGCGCGTCGTGAAATTGTCGGAACAGTCGAGCACGACATCAGCAGCTGCCACGCGTGCTTCCAGCGCTTCGCCTGCCAGACGTTCATGAAGCGGGACGACCCGCACGGCTGCGTTGACCTCGCCCAGCGATTGCGCGCCGGAAGCAGCCTTGGCTTGGCCGACCCGCGCTTCCGTATGCAGGATCTGGCGTTGCAGGTTGGTGGCGTCAACTGTGTCGCCATCAGCCAGCGTCAGGGTGCCTACCCCGGCGGAAGCCAGGTACAGCGCGGCGGGCGAACCCAAGCCGCCTGCACCGATGACGAGCGCGTGGCTTTGCAGGATGCGTTCCTGCCCCGCGATGCCCAGTTCATCGAGCAGGATATGACGGCTGTAACGGCACAGTTGGGAGTCGTCCACGATGCGATGATGAAACAGTGGAATGGTGAAATAATGGAATGAAGGTACCCCCGGCTTGACGTGGGGCAATAGGTTGCGGTGGATTATACAGACTGTGAATAAGGGCGCTTGGCATCTTGCATGCAGGTGCGATTTAATCGCATCTCGTCCCGTTTGAACCTTCCTGGCCGGAAGGCCAGAGATTCTTCGACACAAGTTCAAGGAAACCAAAATGCACGCTATTCCCGCTTTCCCCGAAACGCGCCTGCGCCGCATGCGCCGCGATGAGTTTTCCCGTCGCCTGATGCGTGAAAACCTGTTGACCGCCGATGACCTCATTTATCCCGTGTTCGTGCAGGAAGGCCAGAACGTCGTCACCCCGGTTATTTCTATGCCCGGCGTGCAGCGCATGTCGATCGACCGGCTGCTCGTGCTTGCAGAGGATGCGCTTAAACTCGGCGTACCCGCGCTGGCGCTTTTCCCGGTGATCGATTTCGACCTGAAGAGCGAAAACGCTGAAGAAGCTTGGAACCCGAATGGCCTCATTCCGCGCACCGTTGCCGCGCTCAAGACGAGGTTCCCGGCTCTGGGTGTCATTACCGACGTGGCGCCCGACCCTTACACCATCCACGGGCAGGATGGCCTGATCGATCCCGATGATACCAACCGCTACGTGATGAACGATGAAACCCTCATCGCGCTTACCCGTCAGGCGCTTTGCCATGCGCGGGCAGGTGCGGATGTAGTGGCCCCTTCCGACATGATGGACGGGCGCGTGGGGAAAATTCGTGCGGAACTCGACCGTAACGGTCTCATCCATACCCGCATCCTTGCCTATTCGGCCAAATACGCTTCCAGCTACTATAGCCCTTTCCGCGACGCCGTGGGTTCTGCCGGGACGCTCGGCAAGGGCAACAAATACACCTACCAAATGGATCCGGCCAATAGCGACGAGGCACTGCGCGAAGTCGAACTCGACATCTCCGAGGGGGCAGACATGTTTATGGTCAAACCCGGCCTGCTTTATCTCGACATCGTGCGCCGGATCAAAACCGAACTGCGTGTGCCGACCTATGCCTATCAGGTGGGCGGCGAATACGCGATGCTCAAGGCTGCCGCGCAACAGGGCTGGCTGGACGAAAAAGCCTGTGCGCTGGAGGCGCTCATGGCGTTTAAGCGAGCCGGTGCGGACGGCATCCTGACGTACTACGCGCTGGA
>WQYV01000004.1 GCA_009781085.1 Betaproteobacteria bacterium | reverse complement strand
GGGTCCCAACTCGCCGGCTGGGCACCGGGCCGGGCCGTCTTGCTGCGCGCGTCGTGGCGCGTGGTCAAGTGCTGCGCGGCCTCAAGCTCATGATCGACGCCGATCTGGCTGCGCTCTACGGTATGCCGACCAAAGCACTCAATCAGGCTCAGAGCGCTTCCCGCCGGCCCGGCAGGATGGGTAGAGCTTGCGAAACCCTTCATTTTTTGAAGCACACGCTTCGTGAAAATGAAGATGATGGGTTTCATTCCAATTCGCGTTAGAGCGATTTTACTTTGGATGCGTACCTTCATGGGTTGCTTCGTCGCTTGGCTCCTCGCAATGACGTGGTAGGTTCGTCATTGCGAGCGTAGCGAAGCAATCCAGTTTGTACGGATTTGAATCAAAAATGCTCATCGCCGTTCAGCCTGATCCTGAGCTTGCCGAAGGGTCGAAGGCCTGCGCAGGACTTCGACAAGCTCAGTCCGAACGGTTCGTCATTGAAACGCGAAATGGAATCACTCCGTTCTACCCATCCTACCGCGCTACCGAACCAAACTATTGTTTTTATAGTAACATATACGCCATTTCTTGGCATCATCCACGCAACAGGAGCTTAAAGTGACCGCCTCGCTTGACTGGATGCGCGGATCGCAATGAAATTTCCGCAACGACCGGCCGAGGCGCACAAGGCGTGCGGCCTGCTCAAAGGCTTGGGCCTCGAACATCAGGCCCTGCAGTCCATCTTGCGCAGAGCGCATGCGGCTCTGCGGTCAGGAACGGCATGCAGCCCATTGCAGCAAAAGCGGGGACACGAATGAGTACCGATCTGCTACCGCTGGAGGCCATCACGCAACGCATCATGCTGTTGCGCGATCAGAAAGTGCTGCTGGACGCCGATCTCGCCGCGCTCTACGGCGTGCCGACCAAGCGTTTCAATGAACAGGTCAAGCGCAACCAGAATCGCTTTCCGCCCGATTTCATGTTCCAACTCACAGAAGAAGAGTTTGCTGCGTTGAGGTCGCATTTTGCGACCTCAAACGACAAGCCCGCCGGACGCGGGGGAAGGCGCTACCTGCCTTTTGTGTTTACCGAGCACGGCGCGATCATGGCGGCCATGGTCTTGAACAGCCCGCGTGCTACCGAGGTGTCGGTCTATGTGGTGCGCGCTTTTGTGAAGCTGCGCGAGGTACTGGCCTCCCATCGCGATCTGGCGCAAAAGCTCGAAGAACTGGAGCGAAAGACCGAGGCGTTGGCGTTGCGCCACGATGCCTTTGCGCACCATACCCACACGCAGTTGAGAGAAGTCTTCAACGCGATCCGGCAATTGATGGAACCGCCAGAGACCACCCGGAAACAGCCTATCGGATTCGTCATACACGAAGAAAAACCAAAATAACCCAGACATCACCAAAACGATAGCTGCCTGCGCTTTCCTCTATGGCGCGTTATGAAACTCATGCCAAACAGGCGTAGCCAATCCATCATGATTTGCGAGCATAGCGGGATAAGATTGGTATCTGATCCCGTTTTTTCCCGCGTTGACCATGCTTTCACCGGGTTTGATCCGATGCGGGCGTGTCGGCGCACGGTTCGGCGGGGTGTGCTAGACATTCTTTGATGCGGAGCACCTCCGCCACGGTCAGGGTCACGTTGTAATTCCTGGCCCACTCGACCATCCTGGCCGGGTCCGTCATGCCATCGGACAGGGCGCGTTCAACCAAGGCGCGCTTTGTGGGTGGGGTCCAGTTGACGACGCCTTGGGCATTATTTTCCGATGCGGGCAAGGCCGGGGCGTCTTCCGCCCGGCAAGCCGTCGAATGCGCCGCCATCGTGATCGTGCCAAGGAGGAGAAGAACGCGGATTCCGCTGGGCATGGTTGCCCTCCATTATTCAGGCTGCCGACAATTCCTGCGGCGGCGATGCAGGCAAACGCCGCAAATTTCCCGCCGTATGGCAGGACGGGTTGAGCCTGCAAAACCCTGCCATTCTTGAAGCACAACGCCTCTTGCCAATGGAGATGATGGGTTTCACTTTGGTCAACTCATCCTACCGGGCTGGCTGAAACCTTGAGGAGGTCACCGCAGCGCTTGGACGCATCGGCTTGGGCGAGTCCATTTAATTACCATGCTCAAGATCAGACAATCAAGAGTTCGCCACGACAAATTACACCGGTCCGACCATTTCCGTACACCCGAACCACCCTCTTCATATACTCCAAAAAATCTATTTTAGTATTAGTTAGAGTCTCTCCATTTTCATTATAGAGATAAACTTGATCAGGATTGTTCGATTTCGTGGCCACAAAAAGAAAAAGCGATTCGTTTTCTATGGAGAATACAAACAACCCATCTGCCGGCCAAGGCACTCCTTCCGAAACGGGAGAATTTTTAAAATAAAAGTCCTTCACCAACTCTTCAAGCCAAATTTGCCTTCTTATATGACCACGAGCAGACCATGTCGATCTATATAAAATGATAGGATCATCGCCGATCAATCCTCCGGATGATCTACCCATTTCCGTCATGAACTGACGAAACTGCCCCGTCAGCCGGATATCATAAAGCCGTTCGATTTTCACTAAATCACCCTCTGAATATCCCTCGACTTGCGCGACGTCATAGGATGCGCCTTGCGCAATTTCTTCAATAAAGTTCACCATCATTTAGTAGTCCCAATTGAATCTTGAAAGATATGAATAGTAAAGTTTTCCTCATTCACGGCCAACCATCTCGCTGCTTGACCGCAACCAGGACACATACCCTGATACGATTGTGATGAATTCTGAACAGCCATTTCAACAATAACTTTTCTCCCACTAAAATTATCGCGCAACCAGCTGAACACCTTCATATCCGCATGATTGGAGTTACCATAAATTTCGGTCTCAGCAAGATTTGGAATTGGATAACTCGGAACGCTTCCGCTATCCGCTCGAATAACTTTATATTCTTTACCATTAACCATGATTTCGTTCGGAGCGTTTCCGCTATAGGTCTTTGCGTTTAATGCAACAGCGCGCCCTCGAACCACACCGTCCGCATCTCTTACCTCAATGACGACCACGGAGCCCTCCCCGGGCGTTCCATATCTATTTAAAAACCGGTCGGTTACCGGCCTTATAATATTCGGATTTATATCTGGATTGACATTTTCACTTAAATTTTGAATCGTCAAATTTTCAGGCTGTGGTGCTGTTTCAAAAAATCTCCAACCCGGGCTCTGAGGCGGCTGTGTCCGTGGAGGATCTTCACCTTTTAGAAACGGACTCGGAGGAAGCTTAGTAGCTGTTGACTGAGTAACAGTCAGCTCCCCTCCCGTCAAATCGCTAGCGTTGATTGTGGGATTTTCGTCGCCCACCAAAAACGGATTTCGTAGTCTAGCAGCAGCCGACTGGTTAGGTGGACTTCCAATGTCATCAAATGGATTCGGCGGCAGCTTAGCAGCGGTCGGCCGAATATCCGCAGTATAAGTGTTTCCTGCGCTGGAACCGAACTGCCCTTGGAATCTTCCGCTCACTGATCCTATGGCGGCTGCATCCTCACCCACCATTTGTGAGAGCAGGACCGGATTGAACTCGCCTGGGGTCAGCGCCCCCCCGTTCACAGTCACTGACCAACCGGTGGAAGAACCGGCCGATGTGGTGATCGGGGTCAGCACCTCCCCGTTCACAGTCACTGACCAACCCCGCAACGACTGGTATGTCATTGTCGGATCAAAGACGGATAGATCGGCCGCTGAGACGGCTGAAGTGGGTCGAGACAATGATTTAAAGCCTGTAAGCGCAAATCCTAGCGTTATAGCGGTCCCAAAAACTTCACTGTAATAGTCGGCCTGTTTCTGCGTGAGGAGTACAATACTATCGCTTTCTGGTATTTGTGCTGTTGGATTACCAGCAGCAACCAACGAATCTACGGTATTTTTTGCAACGAGCGGGATGGAGTCGCCTGCGTTAAAGAGTTGGTTGCCACCGGAAAACATCGAAACCGCGCCCATAGCTGCTACAGGCCCCCCAAGAACACAACCAATGCCAGTCGCGCACAAATACATCCCACCACCAAGGGCGACACCGCCATTTCCAATTTTGAGGCCGCCGGTTTGTAGATCAATTCCGTACACGTTACTGCTTATCTCATCGAGATATGCATAGGACGACCTTGGCAAAAAACCATATCGCATGGCAAAAGTTAGCGCGTCTTTTTGTTCCGGGCTGAGATGCCGGTTGGCCGGATCATTTAATTCGCTGTTTGGTGCGTACGTGATATCAAGGTCTCCTACCTTGCGGTACGGGAATGAACCCGACATCGGGTTGAAGACTTTATCCATATCCCCTTCAAAGAGCGGGACTTTCACCGTTGCCAGACTATCGCGCACTGCTTTGCCAAGAGGGCTTAATTCTAACTCCGCCGACGGAACCATACTTGTTGACGTGCCGCCAGAAAAGGCTAATCTTTTACCCAAACGCTCAAGTTCCAACAAATCCCCTTTGTAATAATCTGGAACTTGAACCTCAATCGTGGCAGGAACATTAAATTTGTCTGGGAAATAGGCACCCATTGATGCCGTATACTCCGCATCCGTAAGCTGAGGATTTTTAATGCGAACAGTTTTATATTGTAGACGGAGTTTATAACCGCCAGGAAGGGGTACTGTGTCTTCCAGCTGCTGATACCCATTACTCGGATTTTTAAATTTTATGTAAAAGGCCCAGGCATCTTCCGGAGTCAAGTCAGCAATCTGCTGGCTACACCTATTGAAGTAGCACTGTACAGCTAAGATCGATGTCGTGTCGTAATTCCCCTGCGCCACCAACTTTTGGATAGCCTTTATCTGGGGACCCGTGAGCTCGAAGTTGTTGATATGGACACTGGCCGCCGTCGCCGCACCGGCACCCCCACCAATGGCGGCGCCGATGCCAGTGGCGACCAGTTGGCTGACGAGATTGCCCAGCGTTGATGGTCCACCATCGCTAAGCCCCGCGTCTTTCAGCGCCTGGTTTACGGCGTCCGCGATGCGCGGGCCGATGGCGGCGCCAGCGGCGGCGCCCAGCCCGCCTTCCAGACCCACCGTCGCAGAACCGCCGCCAATGCCGGCCAGCACGCCCTGCGTGATGCCGTGCAGCAGCACGCGGGCCGCGCCGCCTTCGTTCCACGCGTCGTAGGCGGCTTGCGCGTCGGCGTATTGCTGCTGCTGCTCGGGCGTCAGGCCGCCGTTGGCTTTGAGCTGATTATTCAGCTCATTGATTGTTTTCCGCGCCGCCAGCATCTCGGCGTTGGCAAAGGTGCCAACAAGGTTCGCCGTGGTGCTGGAAGCCGCCCCGAACGCCGCCGTGCGCGCCGCCTGGTTCTGCAGGGTCTGGCTGAGGTTGGGCAGCGTGTCCGCTTCCTTGTTCTGCGCCGCCGCGGCACGGTCGACCGCGGCCTTGGCCTGATCGGGCGTCATGCCGGTGAGCATCTTCTGTGTGGCGGGGTCGAGGATGTTGATCGCTCCCGGCGCGATGGAAGCCACCGCCGTGCCGCTGGAAGAACCGCTCTCGTTTTGCGGCAAGCTGGGTTGCAGGCCGCCGATGCCGGGCCGGCTGCTCGTCTCGCCGGGTTTGCTGCCCGTCATGCCCAGGCTGAAGCCGAAGCCGGAAGATGAGGCGTTCCAACTGGAGGAATTTTGCAGGTCGCTGGTGACCAGCGCGCCGGTGGTCAGGCTGTTGAGCGAGGCGTCCGCCGTGGAGGCCAGCGCCGCGCCGGTGAGGGTGGTGACGCCGCCAACGTTGACGTTGAAGCCGCCGTCGCCCGCGTACAGGCCGGCCTGGTTGACGACCGAGATGTAGTTGCCGCTGGCCTTGCCGCTGCTTTCGCTGGCGCTGATGGAGCCATACGGTATGCCCCCCGCCCTCATGCCGAGCGTGCCGCCCAGGCTCCAGGACGATTGTGAGGCGGTCTGGGTTTCGGTGTTCTGGTCGCTGACGATGGCGAGGTCGCGCCCGACGGTGAGGTCGACCTTGCCGCCATAAACCTGCGCGCCAAGCACGCTGGTGTCGCGGCCCGAGTCGATGCTGACCGAGTTCGCGCCGGTGACCACGGTGGGCACGTAGCTGGTTTTTTCGTCGTGGCTTTGCGACTGCGAGTTGGAGAGGCGCGCGGTAACGCCGGCGCCGAAGCCGAAGCCGCCGCCGCCGGCGGCGTCTTCTGGCTTGAGGCTCGCCGAGAGGGTGATGCCGATCAGGGACGAGGAGTAGGTGGAGGAAGCGTCGTAGCCGCTGTTGACGGCCAGGCTCAGCAGGTCGACGTCGTTGGCCGCCGACAGCCGCACGTCGTTGGCCTGGAGGCTGACGCCCCGCAGCGTCAAGTCGGTCCCGGTGGCTTGCAGCGCCGCCGCGCCGCCGGCCACGAACTGGGTGCTGGTGGCCTGCTCGGCATGGGAGGAGCTTTGCCAGTGGCTGTCGTTGACGCCGAAGCCGATGGTGGCCTGCACGCTAAGCAGGCGGATCACGCCCCCGGTGGCCAGGGAATAGACGGCGCTGATGGCCTGCCCGGCCTCGGCGATTTGGTAGAGCGTTTGGGCGCGGGGGTCTTTGGTCTTGCCGGCGGCGCGCTCGAAGTTCATGACCTGCTGCACGTTTTTCAGCGGGCTGCCCGGGCCGCCACCAACGGTGACGATAAGGCCGGAGAAGTGGTCGTCGTGGCTGGTTTGGGTGGTGGTGCTGTCGATACCAGCGGCAATGGCGATGGAGTTGGCCACCACGGTAAGGTCGCCGCTGGGCGCCGCCAGCACGCTGGCGTTGGAGCTGAAGTCGCCGTTGGTCAAAACGGCGACGTTGCCGCCTACCGACCCCACCAGCGAGGCCATGTTGCTCAGCGTGGTGGTGGTGCTCTGGTCGCGCACGTCGCGCGAACCGATGGCGAAGCCCCAGGCGCCGGTGGTGGGCGCGGCCATGAAGCCGGAGGTGGTGGTTTCGCTGTTGTGGGTGACGGTGGAGGTGTCAATGGTGGACGCGAGGGTGACGTTGCCGCCCGCCTGCAGCGCCACGTCGCCCTGGCCGGTGACGGAGGAGCCGACCAACCCGATGTCGCGCCCGGCGGCCATGGCGACGCTCCCGCCCGTGAAGCTCGTGGGCACCGAGGTGGTGGCGTTGCGGTAGTCGTAGGTGTTGGTGGTGCTGGAGCCGACGAAGTAGTCGTGGGTGTTCGAGGTCTGGCGCTCGAACAGCGACTGGTCGGTGCCGGCGGACAGCGCGATGTCGCGGCCCGCAACCACCGTGAGCAGGCCACCCGCGCTGGCCTGCGCCGCCGTAGCGCTCAGGTCGTTGCCGGCGGCAAGGGTCATGTCGCCGCCGGAGACGAGGACAGCGCCGATGTTGGTGGTGTTGGCCGAACGCGCGTAGCCGCCGTCGAACGTGATGCGGCTGGCGCTGTTCAGGGTCAGGGGGTTCAGGGTGATGTCGTTGCCCGCCACCAGCGTCATGTCGCCGCCGGAGACGAACTGGCCGCCCTGCGCGGTGACGTCGCCCGCCGCCTGCACCAGCAGGCCGCCTTGCGCGCTGATGACACCGATCTGCTGCTGGCGGTCGCCATAGTTGTCGGCGCTGCTCATGCCGGGCAGCGGCGTGCCGCCGCCGACGTTGATGAGGGACCTGACCATGTTGGCCGACTGCTGGCTGCCCGCGCCAGCGCCAGCGCCGTAGGTGTCGCGCACCGAAACCGTGTCGTTGCCGACGTTGCCGCCGGCGACGATGGCGACGTTGTCGCCGGCCACGACGCCCGAGCGGTTGGCAAAGTTGCCGCCGGCCTGGACGACGATGTCGCCCGCCGAGTACAGGCCGCCGCCGGTGTTGACGACGTCGCCGGTGGTCTGGATGCCCAGCCCGCCGCCGGTGATGACCGCGCCGGAGTTCGAGAGGCTGTCGGCCATGATGACCGCCGCGCCGCCCGCTTTGACCTGGGCGCTGGCCAGGCTCGTGACTGCCAGCGTCGAGGCCGACAGATAGACGCGCGGCACCAGCACCTGCTGGCCGTTGACGGTCTGCGTCTCAAGCCAGACGATATCCTTGCTTAGCCCC
Source organism: Betaproteobacteria bacterium (assembly GCA_009781085.1). GTDB lineage: Bacteria > Pseudomonadota > Gammaproteobacteria > Burkholderiales > Rhodocyclaceae > WRNU01. The sequence continues at coordinate 50,191 of WQYV01000004.1, read as the reverse complement.
GCAATTTGCGCGGGCGTAAGCGGCGTGCCCACCGTGAGTCCCAACTGCCGCTGCTCGTAGGCGGCGTTGTCGTAGAGCGCCTGTATCTGGGCGGCGGGGTCGTTTGAGCCCAGGCTGTTCCTGCCGGTCAGCTCAAAGATTTGGTTTTCGATGGCCTGGTACTCTACATAGGCATCGCCGAGGCGCTTGGTGGAGTGAGCCGGGTCGTAGCCGATGAGCCTTAGGAAATAGTCCGAGCCTAGGAACTGGTTGGGGTCGATGAAGGCGCTGCGCGTCTCGATCAGGAACGGCGCGTCCGGGTCGGTCACCTGACCGAACATGGCCTGGCGGCTCAACAGCACGGTGGCGGTCGTCTGGATGCCCGTCAGCGTGCTTGCCGGCCCGGTGATGTCCACGGCATCCATCGCCCGGTCGCCGGAGGTCAGCCCGATCTGCCCAGCCTGCCCGCGCACGGCGTTGTTGTCGACGTAGCCGCTGACGTTGGCGATGAGGTTGCCGCCGGCCTGGATGGTGGCGTAGACCGAGCCGATGGTGCTCGTGGTGGTGGTGTTGACGGGAGGGTCGCTGGAATAGTCGTGGGACTCGAACTCGCAGCTACCGAATATCGTCCAGCCGCAATGCTTCACGTCATAGTTGTTGACCGTGGTGGTCGATATCGTCTCGATGAGGTCGCGGCCCTCGTTGGTGACCGTGCCGGCGTTGATGGTGAGGTCGGCGTTGGCGGCGATCTGGCTGTAGCTGTTGGTGAGCGTGCCGTTGGCGCCGGCATCGATCAGCATATTGCCGCCGGCCAGCAGTTGCCCGGCCACGCCGTTGAGGGTGGCGTACTCGTCGGTGGTGGTGACCGTGGTGACGGTGGTGCGCGTGGTGATGCTGTCCACCTGGACCGGCCCCACCGTGCTGGTGGTCGTATTGCTGGTGGTGGTGACGGTGACGCCGCCCTGCACCCGGTTGGTGATGTTGTCCGCCGCCAGCCCCAGGTCGCCCGCCACGGCCTCGATGGTGCCGGAGGCGTTGTCGATGGCCGCTGCGCGTGCGCCGGTGAGGCCCTGGATGACCAGGGTACCCTCGGCGATCACGGAGGCGTTGGTGTTGGCGAAGGTGCCGTCAAGTTGATAGACGGCGTTCGTCGCGGCATAGAGCGTGCCGGTGTTGGTGATGTCGCCCGCTACCTGGGCGAGCAGCCCGCCATAGGCGGAGCCGACCTCGCCAGCGTTGTTGAGCGAGGCGCTGTTGATGCCCAGCAGCGCGGCACCATTGATGAGGCCGCCCGTGGCGACGGTGAGGCCGCCCATCGCGCCGCCGTTAAGGCCAGTGAGCGTCATCGCGCCCCCTGAGAGGAGCTGGCCCGTGGGCGCGACGCTGAGCGTGCCGCCTACGGCAACGCTGAGATCCCCCGCAGCGGTGATCTCGCCCGCGCTGGTGAGGTTGCCCGCGCTGACAATGTTGGCTGCCGCGAGGCTGAGCAGGGTCCCGTTGTTGGCAAGGCCGCCTTGGGTGGTGACGGACAGCGTGCCGCCCTGCGACAGGATGGTGCCGTCGTTGCCCAGCGTGGCCGCCGTAGCACTGACGTTGCCGTTGGCGGCGATGAGCCCGCCGGTGCCATTGATGAGGCTGCCGCCAGCGGCTACCGTAACGTCGCCCGTGGAGACGACTTGCCCGGTGTTGGTGAGGTTGCCCGTGGCGGTGGCCAGCGTCCCGGCGTTGCCAGCGACCTGGCCGCTGTTGGCGAGGCTGCCGCCGGTGGCGCGTGCGGTGGCGGTGCCCTGCGCGCCAAGGCTGGCGCCCGTGGTGAGGCTGGCCGCTTCGGCTAGCAGGTCGCCCCCCGCCAGGTACGTGCCGCCGTTGAGCGTGAGCGCGCCGTCCGAGTGCACGACAAGGCCGGACCCCGCCGTGATGCGGGCGTTGGCGGCGTTGACCCGGCTGGCGGCGATGTTCACGTCGCCCAGCGCACGCAAGGAGTCTTGCCCGTCGTCGCTGCCGCGGGCAAGGTCGAGGGTAGCTGCCGCAATGGATAGGAGAGCCCCGCCCGCAAGCAGGCCGTTGCCGACGCTGAGCGTGCCGGCCTGGACGCTCAAGGTGCCAGTGGCCGTCTGCACCCCGTCGCTGGTGGTGCCCGAGGCGGCGATCGCGTTGTCGCCCACGGTGAGTGCCCCGCCCGTGGTCATGGTGAGGTCGCTTGCGCTCACCACGAGCGCGTTGTCGGCAAGCGCGATGCCCGTAAGGCCCTGCAGGGTAATGGGCGCGCTGGTGTAGAGCGTGCCCGTGACGGCCACGCTATCGCCCACCGATTGGGCGCTGATGGGCCCTGCGGCCTGGGCGTTGCTGAGGGTGAGCTTGCCGTCGGCGGCAAGCGTCATGTCGGCGGCGTTGGCCACCATGGTGCCGCCCATGTTGACGCCCGCGCCCTTGTCGGTGGCGACAATCTTGATCTGACCTGCGTACATGCCGCCCAAGGCCGAGGAGTCGATGGCGATGCCCGGCTCTTTACCGTCCGGACCCAGCGGGGTGATGACCCCGGTCTGGTAGGCGACCGAGTTGCGCCCGGCGATGAGGTTGAGCAGGCCGCCCGCGGCAACAGACCCGATGGCCGAGATGCTGCGCGAGACGAGGTCGAACACATTGACGGTGGTGGCGTTAGCGCCGTTGGCGCCGATCAGGATGTCGCCGCCTTCCACGCGCAGGCTCGCGATCGCGCCGTCGGCTCCGGCCACGGGGCTACCCGTGGAGAGCGTGACGCGCGGGGCGTTGATGAAGCCGCACCCGTCGCAGGTGAGCCCGTTCTGGTTGGCAATGATGACACCGGCCGCACGCCCGTTGACCTCGATGGCCCCTTGCAGCACGGTGCGGCTGGAACCGGTCACTTCGTTCAGGATGACGGAGGCCGTGCCCGTGCCCGCAAGGTTGGGGTTGCCCGGCACCAAGCCGCCGAGTTGGGACTGGGTGAGGGTCTGGTTGGCGTTGTTGAGGATCAGCCCCGGGGTGCCGACGTTGAAGTCGGCGTATTTGTTGTGGGACAGGCCCGCGCCGTTGGGCGCAACGATGTTGACGAGCGGCACGCCGTTGGCCGCCGCGCCGATGCCCGGGCGGTTGGCCGCCGCCGCGTTCGGGTCGGCGTTCAGGGGGACGGTGCCGCCTGCCAGCGTCATCGTCGGCTGGAGTACCAGGACAGCGCTCAGGGCGTAGGCCAGGAGCCGGACAGCGGGGTGCCTGCGCGCCTGCCACAGGTGGGGTGCCGGGCGGCGCTGCTTTGTCACCTTTGTCATTACGGGCTGTGATGGCTTGGTCATGGCATGTTCCCCTTGGCCCCGCGGCATGCGGGGCCGCGTTCAAAACGAGATGGATATCCGCCCTTGCACCAGGGAACCCCCTGTCATGCTGTTGGCGGGCATCGACGGCTTTGCGAGCAGCTTTGCGTACCAGAGATCGAAGGCCACGCGGCCGGCGCGGTTGCGCACGCCGATGGCCGCGCTCACCATCGTGCCGTTGCTGCTCATGGGGTCGCCTTCGATAGCGGCGGCATAGCCGACGTCGACGCCGATGTAGGGCTCGACGCGGCCCAGCAGTTGCGCCGCGCCGTGCTGCGAGGGAGCTGGCAGCAACACCGAGAGCTCGGTACGCGACAGCGCCCCTTTGTCGGCGAACAGCATCGCGTCGCGCACCCCGCGGATGCTTGAGTACCCACCGAACGACATCTGCTCGGTGCCGAAGAGCCGGTCGGGGGTCCATTGCCCCATCACGTAGGTACTAAAGAGCGGGACCGCGCCCCCCTGGCCGAGCGGCCGGGTGTAGCCCACCGAGGCGGTGACTTTGGAGAACTGCCCTTTGGCCGAGCCCTCCGGGGCGTTGGAGTCGTTAAAGGCGCCCAGTACGGCCAGCCCGCGGTGGTAGGCCAGGCCCGCCGTGGCCTGCCCGCCCCAGAGCTGGCGGCTGTGGTTGAGTTCGAGCGAGGCAACCGACAGGGTGCGGCTGGCTACGTCGATGCGGGTGCCCATGATGTCGTTCTTGGTGTCCTTCCAGGTGAGCCGCACGGTGAGCGAGGTCTTGGAGACTTGGTCACGCCCGATCACGCGCGTCACGTAGGGGCTGGCGATGACCGAACTGCCCGAGGTGTCGATGTCCACGGGCTGGCTCGCCACCGAGGAGCGGTAGCGGCTCCAGACAGCGTCCAGCCCCCCAATCCAGTAGCCGTAGGGAACGGACATGGAAGCGTTGACGGTGTCGCTGTTGGGCAGGCTGCCGTTCAGGTAGAACGGGTTGCGCCCGCTGGAGCGCTGGTAGCCGAGCTGCCACAGGTCGTTGAAGCCCATGGCGTTGTCGGCCCGCACATCGAGCCGCGTCTGGTACTTGCCCGATACCGTGGCCCCGAGGCTGTCCGTCCCCAGGCTGAACCGCACGCGCCGTTCCGGGTTGTTGGTGATGTCCAGCAGCGAGCCGCCGGGCTGCACCCCCGCACCCAGCGCGGCGGTGGCACTGTTGGAGGGCAGCCGGTTCATCTGGTCGAGCCCTTGCTCGATGTCGCGCAGGTTCACGGGCTTGCCCACCATCCCCGGGAAGGCGCTGTCGATGGCTCCGCTGCTGGCCTCCTGCCCGTTGAGGCGGATGCCTTCGAGGCTGCCTTCGTCCACGGCGATACCCAGCACGCCTCCCGAGAGATCCTGTTCCGGCAGGTACGCACGTGCGGCGACGTAGCCGCGCTCGACGTAGAGGAACGTGATTGCCTTGAGCACGCTGTTGATCTCGGCCAGGCCCAGGCATTTCCCCTCCCAGGCCGACACCGTGGCTCGCAAAGCCGCCTCTGGGACGAGGTGCACGCCGTCGACCTTGACCGTGGTGACCTGCGAGCATTGCTCGCCCTCGGGGGCGCTTTGGGGCACGGCGGGGGGCGCGGGCACTTCGCCAGCGGGCGCACGGTTGCTGCGCTGAAGCTCCTCAAGCTGGCGCAGCCGCTGCTGCTCGGACTGCTGGCTTTCGAACTGGCGCATCATGCGCGCAGCCTCGTCGGCGGGCACTATGCTTTGTGTGAGAGCGTCCCCCGCCGCCAGCCCGCCCAGGCATGTGACGGCGACGAGGGCGGCCAGCCGCGGGAACCGCAGGCGGGGTTTGTGGCGCCCCATGGCTTTTACTTCGCCGTGGCGGCGGGAGCCGCCGCAGGTTTAGCCGCAGGGGCGGGGGCCGCCGCAGGCTTGGGCGCGGCCGCGGGTGCTGCCGCAGGGGCGGGAGCCGCCGCAGGCTTGGGCGCAGCCGCGGGTGCTGCCGCAGGGGCGGGGGCCGCCGCAGGCTTGGGCGCAGCCGCAGGTGCCGCCGTAGGGGCGGGGGCCGCCGCAGGCTTGGGCGCAGCCGCGGGTGCCGCCGTAGGGGCGGGAGCCGCCGCAGGCTTGGGCGCGGCGGCGGCGGCCGCCGCAGGGGCGGGAGCTACCGCTGCGGGCTTGGGCGGCGCCACCTGCACGAGCGGGGGCAGCGACTTGGAGCCGAGGCTATCGAGAGCCTTGTCAAAGCCTTTCAGCGAGAACACGACCCGCACGGTCTTGCCGTTGAGGAGCTTGAAAAAGCCTTCCCCCTGCTGCGCATGCCGGAAGCTGTCCGCCATGGCCGCGTCGAGCGCGAAGGTCACGAAGCAGCCCATTTGGTTGCAGTTGCGGAAGTGCACCGTGACGGACTTGGCGGCGTCCTTGGCTTTGTCGTCCATGGGGCCTATCCCGAAGCCCGTGGGCAGGAAGACGTCCAGCGGCGTGAGCGCCACCATCACCCAAGGCGCCTTGACGGAGGGGTCGCCGTTCGACGACACGGCCAGGTCGAGGACGTTGATGACGCCGCTGTCCTGGTCAAGCCTGACCATCACCGACTGCGCGGCCTCGCAGGAGGCAGGCGCTTTGCCGTCCGCGGGCGCGGTGCAGCGCCAGACCCAGTCATCGAAGCGCTGCGCGTACAGCCGCGGGGCCGGAGCCGGCGCGGGTGCCTGCCCCGCGGACGGTTTCGGAGCGCTGGCCGGCGCGGCGCCTTGCGCCCCCGCGCCAACCGGCAGCAGGGATGCCGCTATCGTGCCAGCTAGGGCAAACATGCGCAGTACGCGTCGTAACATTCATGCCTCCGTCAAGTAAATATTCACGAATCAAAGCACGAGGGATTATACAGATTCAATGATTTATTTAAAAAGGCACACAAAGTAGCCCAGTTATTGCATAAACTATAAAACGAATGACATTTCTTGTTTCGAATAGTATCTGAATATCTTAAACAGGGAAAACCATTTAGGACGCCTAACATTTTGTAAAAAAGAAAATAATAAATTTAAAAATGACATCTGTATTATAGGTTTATTAAATTTTTTTTGACCTGCCTTATCAACAATTCCCGTTAAAGGTGCTGACCCCTTTTTAAGTAGGGTTATAAAAATTTTTAATTAATTTTTCAAAAACTGGGGCAACGAGGATAGCTCTTATCAAAAAGTGGTAAGCAGTACGGAAATAACCCTCATCCTTATTATGGTTATTTAGAGCTGTTTTGATTTAGAGCGTTTTCAATTTAAACCTGTACATTCATTCCCCTCTCCCACTTGTCATGAAGGTACGCATTCAAAGCAAAATCGCTCTAAGTGCATACATTTTTTACTCTATCTTGAGACGGATTCTTGTAGGGACGGAGGCAATCCGCCTGTGATTCGGCGGAACGATTGCCATCGTCCCTTACGGGATTCACGATCAGAGCATCTTTGATCTGTATAGACTTAAATCGAAACCGCGCTTTAGCGAGGGAAAGAACGTGCGGCTCCCTGCCCGTCAGTTATCTTTCTTCAGCCCAAACCGGCTCATGAGGTCGTAAAGCGATGGGCGGCTGACCCCAAGCACTTCTGCTGCGCGGGCGATATTGCCGTTGGTACGCGCCAGTACCCGCACGACGGCTTGGCGTTCGGCCGCTTCCCGTACCCGGCGTAGGTTCAGGTATTCGAGGGCTTCTTCGTCTTCCCCCGTGTCCAGGCCAAGGTCTTCCGCCGTGATGCGGCTGCCGTCGGCCATGATGACGGCGCGCTTGAGGCAATTTTCCAGTTCCCGCACGTTGCCCGGCCAGGCATAGGATTCAATCGCGGCAATGGCATCTTCGCCGAGTTGGATCGAACCGCGCCCGTTTTCCTGCGCAAACTGCCGTATAAAGTGATGGGCAAGCAGGACGGCATCGCCCTCGCGGTCATGTAGTGGCGGAATCGTGACGACGATCTCCGCCAGACGGTAATAGAGGTCTTCGCGGAATAGCCCGGTCTGAATCTGAGCCTTGAGGTCGCGGTGGGTCGCACAGACAACTCGGACATCGACCGGGATTTCCTGGCGGCCACCAAGACGTTCGATCACCCTTTCCTGAAGGAAACGCAACAATTTTGCCTGGAGGGATATTGGCAAGTCGCCGATTTCGTCCAGGAAAAGCGTCCCCTTGTGCGCGGTTTCAATCTTGCCAAGAGTCTGACGGGACGCACCAGTAAAAGCACCTTTTTCATAACCGAACAGTTCGCTTTCGAGCAGGTTTTCGGGAATCGCTGCGCAGTTGATGGCAACGAACCGCTCCGACGCACGCTGCGACAACTGATGCAGCCCACGCGCCAACACTTCCTTGCCAGTCCCACTGTCGCCAAACAAAGCCACGGTGACGGAAGCCTGAGCCACCCGCTCGATGGTATGGCAGATCTTCTGCATGCCTGGGTCGCGTGTGATGAACCCCATCACCGACCCAGTCCGCGTCTGTTGCAACTTCCTATTTTCCGCCTGCAAATCGTAAAGGCGGAAAGCGCGTTCAATGGTCAGCGTCAGCAATTCTGGCTCGAAGGGTTTGCTGAAAAAGTCGTAAGCCCCCATGCCGACAGCGCGCACTGCGTTTTCGCGGTCATGCTGCCCGGTGAGGACAATGATCTTGGTTTCGGGAGCCAGCACCAGGATCTCACTCAGAAGGGCGAAACCCACGCTCACATCGTCGGGCCGTGGAGGTAGCCCCAGATCCATTGTCACGACAGCAGGCTCGTGACGGCGCATCTGCGTAATCGCGCTCTCGCGGTCATCCGCTACCACGGTCTCGAAACCATCGAAAGCCCAGCGCATTTGTTTCTGCAGGGCAGGATCGTCCTCGACGATCAACAGGGTTCTTTGTTTGTCAGTCATGCTCTCAGCCTGATTTTCTTTGTGTTCCTATTCTCCGTGTCCTGGATCCAGCCTCGTATGTAGGGGTAGTTCGATAGCCACCCGCGTACCAACGCCCTTACTGCTCTCGTAGATCACCCCACCGCCCAGTTCACGGACGTACTGGCTAGTTTCATAAACACCGATTCCCATCCCGCTGGACTTGGTCGTTTGAAACGGGCGTGAAAGATGCTCGCGAACGAAGTCATCCGACATACCGCAGCCGGTATCCAAAACCACGACGCGCACCCGATCCAAACCGGAAAGCTCCAGCGAAATTTGTACCTTACCATCCTCTGGCGTAGCTTCAATGGCATTTTGTACGATATGACCAATCACACGCTCCAATCGTTCAGGATGCGCCTGCACCATGAATGTACCGCAATCCGACGGTATGTTGAGTTCCATCAAAGGGTGCTGCCCTTGCTTGACGTAGTAGATATTTTCTAATGCTTTCGCCAGATTGAGCACACGGGGGGGGTCAATCGAACGCTTTCCCTGCAACTGGGTCATCAACTCGCGCATCTTGGCCTCGACGTGCGCCACGGTTTCAAGCATATCGGCCTGGAACTCGGGATTGTTTTTGTGGCGCGCAGCATTGCGCAGCACCAACGTCAATTGGGCCACGAGGTTTTTCAGGTCGTGGACGACGAAAGCCGTCATGCGGTTGAAGGACTCGAACTTGCGCGCTTCCAGCAAACCCTCGGCAGCCAGCGTCCTTTCCAGGTCGCTGGCCGCCTGATGCTGGGCGGTCTTGAGTAGGTCGAGCACTTCCCAGTCGATCTCGAAACGTGTCCGGGGCGTCGAGAGCAAGACGAACCCAATCAGCCCCGCACCACCAATGAGCGGGATCAGCAACCAGGCGTCCGGAAAGCGCGATGCCAGCCAATCCGGCAATATCAGGCCAGGATAGTTTTCAGGACTCCGGCGAAACTCTTCCAGGTTGATGATCCATCCTCGTTTCCGCATGAAATTCACCAGCGAGCTTCCATCCGGTTCCGTCGCTTCTACTTGCGTAGGCAGGCTGACCCTTGCCTGAACCGTGAAACTGACGTTTTCTCCTGCATTATCCTGCAGCCACAGCGCGCCACCGGGACTTTCTACCAAATTGGCTAGCGCGGTGATAACCGATTGCCCAAGGTTTGATTGACCGTCCGCCGAAGACAGCGAACGGGTGAAACGCAACCATTCGGCACGGTAGTCATAACGATACGGGAACAGGTGCTTGCTGATGAATACACGCAACTTGGCCCGTTGCGCTGAGGACGACATGAGCACCGCCAACAGCAACAGCGCCGCAAACAGCATCACCGTTTGCAGGGCTTGCCCCCACTCCCCGCCGTACTTGCGCACATAAAAACCGATACCCGAGACCGCCAGCAGGTAAAGCCCCGACAAACCCAGCGACGTAGTATGAAACGCCGCCTCGCGCGACAGGGCCATGCGCAGGGACCAAGACGGGTTGCGTGCGCCCGAAATCGCCACCAGCGGGATGATCAGAACATAGGCAGGGCCGCGCACGGCCCAAGTAGGAGAAACTTTGCTCCAAAAAAGGAAAGCATCAGAAAACATGTAAAGCTCATATACGTATGCCGCACCTAACCCCATACACAAAGGTTTGAGCGTTCGGCGTACATCTGACGGGACGCCGAGGTAGAGTTGCTCGATCAGCACCAACCCCAGTACCGCGCCGGCCAATGAGCCGGCAAAAATCAATCTGGCCGCCCTTTCGTCTGATATCAGAGCCAAGCCGAGGCACACGCCCCCGGTTAACTGCACCCCAAACACAATGATCCCGACAACCAGGAAACGCTTCCAGCCATCGCCAAGCAGAGGGTGCAACAAAACTAGCAGAAACGCGAACCAGCTCCCGCCACGTAACATGTCCAGGACAGAAGACCATAGAAAAGTCATCGTCGAAGGGCGCTTAGAATACCAAAGGCAGCCTAGTGCCCAGACACAGGATAAGGTCACGGCCAGCAACAGCCAGCCGCCAACCGCTGCCCCCCGCCAAGCCGCGTACAAGTACAGCGCAAATCCTCCATAAACAAGCGCCGTCAGTACATAGCCCCAAATCGCAAAATCGGTCAGGTCGCTCATCGCGCACGCTTGCCCATCAGCACCACATGCACAGTCTCAAGCAACACGAGCATATCAAGCACCAGTGAGTGATTCTTGACGTAATAAAGTTCGTATTGCAGCTTCTGGATTGCGCCGGGTATCGAATCGTCATCACCCCGGTCATGTACCCTGGCCCAGCCGGTCATGCCCGGTTTGACGCAGTGGCGCACGCCATAAAACGGAATTTCGCGTGCTACGCGATCTACAAACGAAGGCCGTTCCGGGCGCGGGCCTACCAGGCTCATATCGCCTCGAAGCACATTGAGCAATTGCGGCAACCGGTCGAGGCGCAACCTATGAATGATCCACCCAATTTTTGAAAACTCCCCCGGCGCAGGTAAATCCTCGTTTGTGCTTCCGTCATCGACACGCTTGCAACGGAACCGGATGACCCTGAAAACCTGGCCGCCCAACCCCACCCGTTCCTGGCGGTAGAACATCGGCCCACGGTCCTCGAACACGATCAGGAACGCAGCCAAGATCATCACCGGCGAAATCAGGACAAGCAAAAAGAAAGAAATCACCAGGTCGAACACCCGCTTGAAGAACATCCGCGCCAGGGGCTGCTGGAAACCTTCGCCAAAAATCAGCCAACTCGCACGCAGGGAATCGAGCCGCACCTGACGGCGCACCCGTTCGTGAAACGAGTGCCAATCAAGTATCCGCACTCCAGCAAGCTTACAATCGAGCAATTCGCGCAAAGGCAGTGCCCTGCCCCGGAGTTCGCTGATCGCTACGATGATGATGTCGATCCCCATCTTTTTGACCGCCTCGGTCAGGCTGTTGTCGGAAACGACCTTCTCTGCTCCGACAAACTGTTCTTCACCCTCATTGTCGATGGGGAAAAAACCCTGTACGCCCGTCTTCCCATGCTCAGGGCTCAACAGGATGTTCTCCGCTTCCTGTGCTTCCTTGCCCGTACCGACGACCAATATCCTGGGGGCAAAAAGCGAAGATGCCTGGTTGCGGTTGATCAGCGTCCGCAGCAACAATACGGCCAGCACTGAAATAAGCACCTGGAGCCGCATCGCCAACGAGTCAAAACCTTGCCAGGGCAGGAGCCACATCACACCGTAGGCCACCGGCAGGCAGAACAATGCAGCCAGCACGAACCGGGCGAACGCGGCCTGCGGGCTGTCTTCATCGACTGGCCGGTACAGGCCGAAAGCGAAATTGCCAATAATCATCACCACAGCGAACGCAAGCGCAGACGGAAGGAGCCCTTTTAACTCGATCCCACTGTCATCCGCCTGGAGTACGGCTGATGCAATGACGGCCACTACGAGCAACAGCAAATCAAGGCCAATCCGCTGTAATACGTGCAATGAAAAATACTGGCTAAACGTTTTCAGCATAACATTTCATTTCCACAAATCGATGTAACCTAGAAAAACGACGCACCATAACAAAACAATACGCCGTTCATGGCAAATGAATTTACCCCCCCTCCTGCCAAAACTCCTACTCTTTTTTTTTTGCGATTATCATCCTATATCAAATATTGCGTTGACGAAAAGTTTCGAATAAACAAATACCGCTTGCCACCGATACATTAAGGCTCCCTACACTTCCCTGCATTGGAATGTGAGCCAGCTCATCGCACGTAGCGCACGTGAGGCGCCGCAGACCATCGCCCTCTGCCCCCAGCACCCAGGCAATTGGCCCTTTCAGGTCAATGTCGAACAGGCTTTTTTCGGCCTCGCCTGCCGCGCCTATCACCCAGATACCGGCTTTTTTCATTTGTTCCAGCGCCCGTGCGAGATTCGTCACGGTGATGTAAGGAACGGCATCGGCTGCGCCGCTGGCCACCTTGATTGCCGTGGCATTGAGGCTGACGGCGCGATCCTTGGGCGCGACTACGGCATGCGCACCCGCAGCGTCCGCAACCCGCAGGCAAGCACCGAGGTTATGCGGGTCCTGTACACCATCGAGCACCAACAAGAAAGCCGGTTCAGAGAATGAGGGGAGCGATTCCAGCACATCGTCGAGGACGGCCATGCGCTGGCTGGCATCGATACGGGCAAGCACACCCTGATGGCGGCGCGTCCCTACCATGCTGTCGAGGCGCTGGTGATCGACGCGGGTCACTTTCAGCCCAAGCGTTTCGGCAAGCTCAAGCACTTCGCGTGCACGCGCATCGTGGCGCAATCCCGAGACATAAAGCCCGAACACGGATTCCGGGTCACGCCGCAGTCGTCCCAACACGGCATGAAAGCCATAGATGAGGCGTTCAGCCACGGCTCTTTCCCCCGCTTTTTCTCCTGCTTTGTTCTTCGTTCTTCTTGTTACGCCTCCCTTCCGCCGGATTCTGGTTCCGTTCGCGCTTAACCTTGCCCTTGCGCTCGGTTGGCCATGTTTCGCTTGCAAGCAGGCGGAAATCGATCTTGCTAGTTTCCAGGTCGGCACGAACCAACTGCACCTGTACCCGGTCAGAAAGGCGGTAACGCACGTGGGTACGCTCGCCCATTAACTCATGGCGAGCTTCATCGAAGTGAAAATAATCGTTGCCGAGGTCGGAAATGTGCACCAACCCTTCGATGAAGACATCGTCGAGCGCCACGAACATGCCGAACGGCACAACTGCCGACACGCTGCCAGAAAACGTCTCGCCGATACGATCCCGCATGTAGTAGCACTTGAGCCAGTCCACCACATCGCGCGTGGCTTCGTCGGCGCGGCGCTCGGTCACGGAACAGGCCAGGCCGATTTCTTCCCAGTCGCCGGGGGAATACCGCTTGCCCGCCAGCACGGCCTTGATGGCACGATGCACGAGTAAATCGGGATAGCGCCGGATCGGCGAAGTGAAGTGCGTATAGGAATCATACGCTAAGCCAAAGTGACCCACGTTGTCCGGGCTATAGATGGCTTGACGCAACGAACGCAGCATGACCGTCTGCAACAGTTGCGCATCTGGGCGTGTGCGCGTTTTTTCGAGCAGCACCGCATAATCTTTGGCCATCGGCTCATCGCCCCCGCTCAACGCCAACCCGAATTCGGCGAGGAAAGCACGCAGTTTTTCAAGGTTCTTCGGCAATGGCCCCTCGTGGATGCGGTACAGGGCTGGATGATTATTGTCACGCAGGAAATCCGAGGCGCATACATTGGCCGCAAGCATGCACTCCTCGATCAACCGGTGCGCGTCATTGCGCACTTCGGGCACGATGCGTGCAATTTTGCCCGCATCGTCAAACTCCATACGCGTTTCCGTTGTCTCGAAGTCGATGGCCCCGCGTCGGGCACGCGCCTTTAGCAACGCACGGAACAGCCGGTCAAGCTCTTGAAGGTGCGGGAGCAATTCGCCAAGCAAAGAAATGGCTTTGGCATCTTTTTCGTAAAGCGCCGCCGCAACCTGATTGTAAGTTAGGCGTGCGTGGGAAAACATCACCGCCGGATAAAAACGGTACGCCTTGATTTCCCCACGTACGCTAACGCTCATGTCGGCCACCATGCACAGGCGATCCACCTGCGGGTTGAGCGAACACAGCCCGTTGGAGAGTTTTTCCGGCAGCATTGGGATGACGCGCCGGGGGAAATACACCGAGTTCCCCCGCGCACGGGCGTCGATATCGAGCGCACCCTCCGGCTCTACGTAGTGCGAAACGTCGGCAATCGCCACCAGCAGGCGCCAGCCCTTTCCGTTCGGCCCGCAAAAAACGGCATCGTCGAAATCGCGTGCCGTTTCGCCATCGATCGTCACCAAGGGTAGGCCGGTGATGTCTTCGCGCCCAGTTCGGTCTTTCTTGCGCACCGTATCCGGCAATTTGCGCGTGCGTTCACGGGCTTGGGGTGAGAATTCGAACGGCAGTTCGTGCTTACGCAGGGCAATTTCGATTTCCATGCCAGGGGCGGCATAGTGCCCCAGCACTTCCACGATGCGCCCCACAGGCCGTGCAGCACGCGAAGGCTGCCCGATCAGTTCCACCGTCACCACTTGTCCCGGCGTAGCCCGCTTGCCGCCAGGCGCAACAAGGATATCCTGTGCCAACCGCTTGTCTTCCGGTACGACTACCTGGATGCCGTGCTCATCAAGCACGCGCCCGACGATGCGCGTGTTGGCACGCTCCAGCACTTCCACGATCTTGCCTTCGGCGCGGCCACGCCGGTCTAACCCGACAAGGCGCACGATGACGCGGTCGCCGTGAAACACTTCACGCATGGCCTTCGGCCCGAGGAAAATGTCTTCACCCTTGTCGTCGCGAAGCAGGAAACCGAAACCGTCCGGATGCCCCTGCACCCGTCCCCGGATCAAATCTGCCTTGTCCGGCAGCAGCCAGGCATCGCGCCGGTTGAGCATCACTTGCCCTTCACGCAGCATCGCATGCAGGCGGCGCTCGAAAAATTCGCGTTCATCATCCCGGATGTCGAGCGCGTTCGCCAGCGCATCCAGCCCCATCGGCGTGCCCTCGCGCTCCAGGATTTGCACGATGTACTCGCGGCTGGGCAGTGGTGAACCGTAGTTTTGCTTTTCGCGCTCGAAAAAAGGGTCAGCGCGCCGAACCCTGCTCAATTCCATGTGGTTTTTTGACTGTTTTCCGGCCATTGACTTTTTTCTTCTTGTCCGTATAATGCGCGCCTCTTGCCCAGATGGCGGAATTGGTAGACGCGCTAGTTTCAGGTACTAGTGCCGCGAGGCGTGGAGGTTCGAGTCCTCTTCTGGGCACCAAGTCAGCATAAAGCTACTCTATAACACACCGTAGCTCATCGTGCAATGGAATCAGTAGCTTAATTGCTTTCGTGAATTCCTACGTGTTACGCTGTTGGCCGTGGTGGTCTGAGGATCACAGTATTTTTAGGGCACATTTACGGCAGGAATTATTGCAATGGCAATTTTCCGAAAGCGTGGCAAATAAGTGGGAAGCGGCGTTATGTATTGCCGGTATCCGGCGGCCTGCGTCGTTTGCTTCAAAACGAGGGGCTCTAGATTGGGCGGCTGTTCAAACCCTCTCGGTCAAGGCTGTACAGGCTAGAGCGTTTTCAATTTAAGCCTGTACATTCATTCCCCTCTCCCACTTGTGGGAGAGGGGAGTTTTGTATCCACTTGAATCAAAACCGCTCTAACCGGATTGCCCGGTTGCTCCGCGATGACTTGACAATTTCTTCCTCATCTAAAACCGGCATGAGACCGGGTGAAATCTGTGCTCTGCGGTGGGATGCGGTAAGGGATAATTAACATATGATTATTGCTGTATCACGATTTACCAGCGTCTCAGGGATGGATGCTATTAAAAAAATCTGCTTGCTCTGGTAATTCTGTTTTTATGTCTTTTCTGCCTCAAATTTTACGTTGGTAGATGATATTTTTTATGCAAACAATAACTTGAAATTTGGGATATTTATGGGACTTACACCGAGGATAAGCCAGCGTTGTGTTACGATGCTAAGTAAAAATAATCCATGCTGGAGAAAATCATGAAACCTTGCTACTCTGTTTTGAAATCTGGGCATTACTCCTCTTCGCAAGGTAACTCTTCTTTCAAGAAAGCTGAAGATATTTATACGGGAATTGGTTATAATTTTAGCACTATTCAGCTTCAGAATTCTCAATTTAGAAATACTTGCGCTGTCCGCATGAATTTTGCATTGTTAAATGCTGCGTAAGTTTCAGGGGGCGTCTTCTTGTGAAGGAGGGCGTTTCAAAGGGCGCTGTGCCTAGCGCCAACCCCTCTCTCCCGGCGCTACTACCCTTTCCCGCAAGTGAGCTGACCCACAATCGTTGGATGGGTGTCTAACTTTGGGAGCCAGTTCACAAGAGAGAGGCCAAACAATTGACGACGCCTCCATCGGAATATACAATTGTCTTATCTTGATACTTTGCAGCTTCTCCAACCTTGTACACTCTGGGTCTGCTGCATGAACAGGAAGCACAGTCGACACGATGAAGAAGCTAAACCCAACAGCCAACATTCTGCGCCCCGGACAAGTTTTGAAGTGCCAGAAACATGGCATCACAGGCTGGCGGCACATATCCACGGCATCGATGGCGCAGAGCTATATCATTGAAGTAGTCCGCATGAGCTTGAGGGTTCATCCTTAAAAACTAAACACCCTAAGAACGGAGGCGACCATGGCAGGGGCATTTACCCATCTTGCAGTAGTGCGTAGCATCTATGCTAATTACGATAGGTTGTCTGGCATATCGGAACTAACGCCTGATATCAAATTTGCGCTCCAAATGTATTCAAACTTTGTCGACCTTGGTGCCATCAGCCCAGATTGCCCATATTTTTGTATCACGGATTTCGATGGAGAGGCTACCAGTTGGGCTGATGTCATGCACTATTGGCGAACGGGCGACTTCATCCGAGAAGCAATAACACTACTGAGCGACGAAAAACACACCGAAAAAGATACTCAAATTGCTATTGCTTGGCTTTTCGGATATACGGCACACGTTGCCACGGACTTGACCGTCCATCCTATTGTTGAACTCAGAGTAGGGGAGTACGCAACGCACAAAGTTGAACACCGTTTCTGTGAAATGCAGCAGGACGCCTATATGTTTTTTCACACTCTCGGAATAGACGCAGCAGCAGCCGATTATCTTAAAGGCCCAGGGTTGAAATCGTGCACTAACGATCCAAAGGACAACAGGTTGCACAACAAGGTTGCAGAACTTTGGAAAAATTGTGCATCAGCTATAAAACCATCCGCCGATGATGTTGACTATGTTTTTGGTCGCATTCCCGATAAACCACCTCAGCCAGAAACCTGGTTCAGGTGGTTCTGTGAAATGATTGACAAAGGCGCTGAAAATGGATATCGAATTCCAATATTGTCCCACCTTTTGCTGGAATATGGGCTTTCGATCCCCAAGGATCAGAATGCCGTGGACATGTCCTACGTTTCGAGCCTTGCTACCCCCAACGGAGAACATGTTGATTTTCCCGTTATCTTTGAAATGGCCGTAGACAACACCATAAAATCTTGGGAGGAACTCGCGGCTGCGCTACGCGCGGACTCTCCGAAACCATTTTCTTTGGCGAATGCCAACCTGGATACCGGGAAAGCGTACAAAACCGATACGCTTGTTTTCTGGGATAAGAGCTACAACGTTTGAGCAGGAGGCAGTTACGATGAACATGAAACAAACCTATTTCAGTAGATTTATTCTGCTGATAGTAATTTGCTCTTTCTTATCACTGACATCGGGATGTTGCAGCCTATTCTCCCAAGTTTGTGAACCGCAAACACAAACGGGAAAAATAGTTAATCCTACCTATGCCAAGCAAGCGAAAGAACTTGCAGCCCCAACTGGAAAGTTAACCGTTGCAATACAGGGTATTATAGAATATTCAACACTTTCGTATGGGATGAGCGATGAACAGATATTGCGCTACATCTACACTGAAAAACCAGAACTTGGGCTTATTTTTTCAAATAAAAAAGTAATCTTTACCCGTATTGATAAGTACGTAGAAGTAACTGTCTATGCAGACAATCAGACGACTATACTGATTATAGACAACTCCAGTACTCCCACAATCGACTTCATATATGGAAATGATTGATATATCAGTCGGGCAAGCAGCGTAACACAGCCGCCTTACGCTTACAGCCCTGGAAACTGCCGCGACTTCACAAGCCGGATCTCCCCGCTGGCAACGCGATGAGCAAAAGGACGGGTGGAATCGATGCCCTCCTCATAGCGCAATTCATCAAAACCAACATACCCGCCCTTTTCCACAAGGGAGCGGGCGGTGCGCAGGAATGTCTGACGTGCTTCGCCGTCGCCACCGGTAGCGAGACGCTTCATGTTGAGGTCGATGCGGCAATACCCGGTATCGAGTTCCGTTACGCGGATTTCCCAAGTGGGCGCGAAGGGGTCGTAAATGCTGTAGGCGATGAGACCACCCGCGAGGTATTCCGGTTTGAGGTATCCGAGCTGTTGCAGCATCCACAACCCGCCTACGGTTCCCGCCGTGGGGCCGGGAGATTCTTTGGCGACCTGGGTAGCTTCCCTGCCGGCATTGCCAAGCCAACTGCATGCTGTTAGCATTATTAGTAACAGGGGCGTGCTGGCACGAATAGCGCGTCTCATGGTTTGCCCCCCCCATTTTCATTGAAGGTAATTGAATAGCGACAGCCCACTGACCCGCATGAAAGACAGTTGCGAAGCTTGAAGGCTAGTTTGCAGCAGGGTGAGCCGCGACATGGCCTCAGCGTAGTCGCAGTCTTCCAGGCGCCCAAGGGTATCGGCGTACTGGGTGTCCATGTCGCTGTTGATATTGCCCAACTGTTCGAGTTCAACCAGTTGAGAGCCGACCTGGGCGCGCACCCTCAATTCCGTGTCGAGCGCGCAGTCGATGTTGTCGATGGCAAATTTGACCCCGCTGATGACCCCACTCGACCCCGGTTTTTCCAAAGTGTCGATGAAGATGGCGAGGTTATCGAAGACGTTCTTCGAGGCCGTGAACACTTCGAAAGAATCACCTGCGGTAGTGAAATTGCTGACATCCATGTCGAGGCCGTTGAAGCTGAGAGTGCTGCCGCTCAATGTGGCGGGAACGGTAACGGGCATAGGAGTGCCTGGCACGTATTCGATGACGTTGTAGTTCGTACCGTCAAAACTGACATCGTAACGATGCCCGGTATCGCCAGCCGCTGGGGGGCTTGGGTTAAAGCTGACGGCAACGCTTGCTCCGGCGCTGTTGCCGCTTCCAGCAAAGGCATTGATCGCGCCATCCAACGTCCGCGTGTTGTCGAAAAGATCGGAACCCGGCAAGCTCACCGGCATGTAACGTGCGGAAGAAACCTGGATGGTGCGCGTACCCTGATCCCCTGCGTAGGTAATGTTCCCATAAGAGCCCTGAAACGGCTGAACGTCTGCCTTATAACCGGAGAACAGGAAGTTTCCGGCAACATCCTTCGTGTTGGCGAGCGAAAGCAGCGAGTCGAACTGGCTGCGCATGTCGGTGGCGAAGAATTTGAGTTCATCCTGGCTGAGGACACCGTTACCCGCACCCACCGCGTTTTCGCGCATGTATTGCAGGATGTCGCCCATGCCCATAAGCTTGTTTTCCAACAGCCTAAGGTCGTCGGTAGAGGTATCCTGGTTCGTCTTGTATTGCGCATTGATGGTGCGCGACTTGTTCACGTCCAGCGCACGCGAGGCTGCGATAGGGTCATCTGCCGGGGTGAGAACCCGACGGCCAGTCGCAACTTCCTGCTGGGCGTGCAAAATGCTCGACCATAATTGCTGGATCGTACCGACCCCCTTGTCGTAGATCATGCTGGTACTGATACGCATGGTTGTCTCCTGTGCCTCACTCAACGCATGATGGAAATGATTTCATCGAACAGGCGCTGCGCGACGGACATGACCTGTCCGGATGCCTGATACGCCTGTTGGTAACGGACGAGGTTGGCAGCTTCTTCATCGAGATTGACGGCGGAAATCGCGTCACGTGCGTCACGCGCCTGCTCATAAAGCGTGGTCTGGGTGAGTTCGTTGGTCTGTACTTCGTGAGCCTTGTTGCCGACCTTGTTGACCAGTTGCGAATACGCGCTGTCCATCGTGGCCGTCGGTGCACCCGTTCCGCTGTTGAACAGCAGCTTGGCGGTTTGCAAGGAGGCGAGCAGGTTGGCGTTGCGGTTATCGGCAATGCCCGCTTCCGTAGGTTGCAGGTTGAAGACGTCGCCGTCCGAAGGCGTGCCCAAGAGGGTGAATGAGAATTCGAACCCACCCGGACCAGTCACGGTAAACGTCTTTCCCGAGGCGTCGGTCGCTGGGTTGAAAACACTTGGAGAAATGCTGAACCCCGCAACCGGGTTCATCGTCAGATTCCCGCCGCTGTATGTTAATTCCAGATTCCAGTTACCGACCACGCCGCCCACGTTGCTCATCACGATGTCCGACAGCTTGCCGGTCCCAATATTGGTGGTCGGTATATCGCCAATGACCGGACAGCCTGCGGCAATCTGGCGTGGATCGTTGATCGCTAGCGCGATATCGCGCGCCATATAGCGTGTAGGCCGGATGAGCGCGCTCTCCCCACTGGCGAGCGTGGAGGCACTGATGTCAATACTCAGTCCTTCAAAGCTATCCGCAGGCGCAACCAAGGTCTTGCTGGCCTTGGTGCTCAAATTGGTGATGACATAGTTCGCGCCGTCGAATGTCAGTTCGTAATCGGCATCGGTCAAGAGGCCGAGATTCGCGATGTCGTCAGCAGCAGGGTCGGTATCGAAGTCGAACCCCATCACGGCAGCGCCACTGGGAATAATATTGGGCAAGGGCAAGCTAAAGAAATCCAACCCCAGTTCCCCGCTTAGGTCGACGCCAAGTTTTTGCTGGTTATTGATGGCAGAAGCGACTGACGTTGCGATCATCCCGATCCGGTTTTGCGTAGTGTCGAGCGATTCGCGCCGAAATTCGAGCAACCCCCCAAGTTGCCCACCGGTAATCAGGCGTTCAGGAATTTCGATAGGGTTCCCATTGCGCGGGATAATTGCCACCGTGTAGCGCTGCGGGTCGTTCTTATCTTGTATCGTCCCCAACGTAGCGGCTTGGTTGCCCATTACCAAACTTTGTCCGGAGCCGATCATTACAGATAGCGTGCCGTCGTCTTGCTCCTTCGTCGTCACCTGGATCAACTGGTTGAGTTGGGTTACAAGTTGCCAGCGCTGATCCAACAGGTCATTGGCTGGTTTGCCAGTACCCGCCGCCTGCGCTACCACGATCTGCTGATTGAGATTAGCAATGCCGCTGGCCAGCGTATTGATCTGGTCGACAGTGGCACGGATATCGTACTCCACACCTTCGCGAATTTCAGTCAGGCGATCATCCAGTGTATGGAAACGGCCGACCAGTGCCTGCGCGGCAGACAGCAACGACTGCCGTGCCGCCAAGTTCGTCGGGTCAGCAGCAACTTCACGTACCCCGGCAAAAAATGCATCCATCGCCGGGGAGAGCCCGGTGGTGGGGTCAGCAAGCATGTTGTCGATCTGTTGGATTTGCGTAGAGTAAGCCGCGTATGCGGATCTGCTCGTATCCGTGCTCAACATCTGGTTTTCAAGGAACTGGTCGTAAGCGCGGGCCACAGTCACCATCTTCGTACCAGTTCCGAAAAAACCCGCACCGGAAAAAAACGGCGTCATCGCGCTCTGAATGACGCTCTGACGGTGATAGCCGGGCGTATTGACGTTGGCGATGTTGTGGCTGGTGGTAATCAGTTGTCCCTGTGCGGCGTTGACACCTGTCAGCCCAATGTTGAGCAAGCCTGCCATGATACTTCCCCTGAAAAGGTTCCTGCCAATAGCAAAGCAAGAACCTTGCCAGCAGGAAAAACGGCAAAATCCGCCGCCGTATGTTATGGGTGTTGCGCACGGGGGCGGCGTGGGCAGACCTTCCTAACAGATTTCCCTCTGCTTCAACCAAGTGGCCGAGGTGCCCGCTGCTGGCTTTGTAAACCGCTTTCACTGCCCCGTCCTGATTCTTCCCGTATCATCCCGCTTATCAAGCGGTTTCCCTTTTCGATATCTCAGTCCGTTTCATCTCACCGCGATGAGTGCAGAACACCACACCCTTTCCTTTCCAGCCCCTTACGGTTCTCCGCAAAACCCTTGGCGAAGCCCGGACGGCAGTGTGATTTCCTGTACCGAAAAACTGAAAGTGATGCAGGAAAACATGGACGAACTGCGCCAGTACGCACTGGACGCATTGGAAGACGCGGTATTGATGGGTTGTGACGAAGCCCAGGTGAAGGAAGCTTTCCAAGCTGTCATTGCGGGGTTAGATTCAGGCTACGCACCCGCTAAAATCCCTGAACCTGCGGGAAGCAGAGAATAATGCACGCGCCATCGCGGCGGCTTGTCATTGCGGTTCAGGCTGTGGAACCAAGTCGATCAACATGATTTCCGGGCGTCCACTCGTACGTATCCTCGGCCCCCAAGCCCCAACACCGGAAGTCACCCAATAATGTGTCTGGCCACGCCTGTAATAGCCGTAAGCATTTTCAAACAAAAACGGCACAACGAAATTGAACGGGAAAAACTGCCCGTTGTGCGAATGGCCGGACAGTTGCAGAAAAACCCCCACCTTTTCCGCCCCCTCCAGGTCGGTAGGCTGATGGTCAAGCAGGATTTTCAGCGCGTTTTTATCCTCTTCTGGGATATTTGCGATGACATTCTGCAAAGATTTCCGTGGCCAAGAACGATCCTTGCGCCCAATGAGCAGGAATTTCTCACTAGGCTTTTCCCCGAGCATAACCCATTTGTCATTTAGTGTACGGATACCGATCTGGTTCAGTAATTTGTTATTCAACTCGCCCCTGCCTGCGAAATATTCGTGGTTCCCCATCACGCCCCAGATACCGAGCCTGGGCTTGAGCCGTTGCAGCGCGGCAGCAATTGCCTGCACTTCGGAAGGGGAAAAATCCTGTTCAAGGACATCCCCCAAAAACACGATGATGTCAGGCGAAAGCGGCTCGACCTGATCGACCACATGGGAAAGGAACCCGTCCGAGGCAAGGCGTCCGAGATGTAGGTCGGAGAGTGCGACGATCCGTAGCGGCGCAGCGCCTACAGGTAGGGGCAGCTTCTCTTCACGCACCACCGGGTACTGGCTATTGACCCAACCGCCAACACACGCCAGCAGGGACACTACGGCAATCCCCACGCAACTCCGATGACGCCAGCGCACCCGGTTTTCCTCTGTGATGACAAGCCAGCGGAAACGCCGATTGACGAGTCGGAACACGCTAAGCAGTATCCACGCCAGCAAGGCTTGATACATAAACGCAAACCAGTAATGCCCCGCAAACGAAACCGCTTTGATCCAAATGGAATTTCCCCTCACTTCACGCGCAATAGGTAACGCCAACGACAGCACGAAGGCAAGCGCGCAAATCCCGACCCGGACTGTCCGCGAGACCCCTGGGCCGCGCAAGGCAAAGTAGACACGGGCGATGAACCCGATATTGAAGGCGGCGTAAAGCCACTTGAAAATGGAAAAAAGGAGGGGGAAGCTGGACATACAGGCATTATGAAAATGCAAAACAGGCGTGATGGTAACTTGCGCCCTTTACCAGGTCATCAAATAATTTGGGTTTTTGTGGCGCGTTATCCCGCCCATACCCGCTTCACCCTCATCCCAATGCCGCGACCTTCCTGTTCCCACCATTTCGTTTGGCCCATTTTCAAAAACGCTTGGCCAGTGTTGGTGGCGCAGCTCGTTTCCATCGGCATGATGGTAGCCGACACGGTGATCGTCGGTCACTATTCCACACAACATCTGGCTGCCGTTGCGGTTGGTTCCGGACTTTACGCTACGTTGACCCTGAGCCTGGGCGGCGTGCTCCAATCGATCGTCCCTATCGTCGGCCAGCATTACGGTGCAGGGGAACGGGAACGGATTGGGTCGGACATGCGGCAGGGGCTATGGCTCGCGGCACTGCTCACCTTGCTGGGTACAGCACTGCTCATCAACCCCCGTTGGCTGCTTGCGCCCGCCCAGCTCGAACCAGACGTCGAAAACATCGCTGCCAGCTACATGCGCCTGCTCATCCTGTCGCTGCCCGCCGTGCTTGGCTACCGCGCTTTTTACGCTACGGCGACCGCATTGGGGCAGCCGCGTCCGCTGATGTTTATCGCCTTCCTTGAAACCCTCGGCCATATCGTGCTGGCCTGGTGCCTCGTTGGCGGACATTTCTATTTTCCCGCGCTCGGCGCGGTAGGCGCGGGGTTGTCACAGGCCATCGTCAGTTGGGCTAGCCTCGGGCTATGCTTCTGGTTACTGAAATACAGCCCGCGTTTTGCCTATTTCCAGATATTCGCCCACCGGGAAACCCCGCGCTGGCAAGCACAAAAGGAACTATTGCGCCTTGGCATCCCAACCGGCTTTTCGTTCTTTGTAGAAGTCAGCGCCTTCACCCTGATGGCGATCTTCATCGCCCGGTTGGGTGCTGAAACGGTCAGCGGGCATCGTATAGCCGCTACTCTTTCCGCATTCGTTTACATGTTGCCGCTATCGTTGGCAACCGCTACCGCCGCGCAGGTAGCGCAATCGGTTGGCGCACGCAATGAGGCACTGGCGCGCGGCTACGCCTTCGCCGGGCTAAGAATTGCCTGTACGTTTTCTGTCGTTCTCATCGCTGTACTGCTATGGCTGCGTACGCCTATTGCCTGGCTCGCTACCAAAGACCCAAAAGTCGCGGAAGTTGCCATCGGCCTTGCCTTCTACATCACGCTCTACCAGTTTTTCGATGCCATACAGACGGTTGCCTGTTTTGCGCTACGCGCCTTCAAGATCAGTTTCGTGCCGCTGCTAATCCACCTCTGCTGCTTCTGGGGGCTTGGCCTGGGGTTCGGTTACTGGCTCGCTTTTCATGCCCCTGCGCCGCAGGGCGCTTCTGGTTTCTGGCAGGCTGCTGTGGCATCCACTGTCACCGCCGCCTTTCTTTTCGGCGGGTTACTTTGGTGGGTGACAAGGCAGCGATCCCGGATGGAACGAGAAATCTCCGACAAATAGCCGCTTTTAAAAAAGAATTATCCGTTCAGCCCACAGACCCGCCTGTAGATAAGCGTGTAGGGGATACAGCCCTCGGCGTCCCGTCGATGAATTTATCGGCACGACTACCATGCAGGACACGAAGGCAGCGTCCCCTGCTAAGGCATTAAAAGCTATTATTTTAGGTTTTACGGTTTTCAGCTTTCCGAGGCACGCCTATCATGATTTTTGACATCGACAACGAAACACTTCCCCGCGAAGAACTCAAAGCCCTGCAGTTGAGCCGCCTTCAGGACACGGTGGCACGCTGTTACGAAACGGTGAAGTTCTACCGCGAAGCGATGGACGAGTTGGAAGTCAAGCCGCACCACATCCAGGCGCTTGCCGATGTCAAGCTGCTGCCATTTACCAAGAAGGAACAACTGCGCGACAACTATCCTTTTGGGATGTTCGCCGTGCCCCGCGACCAGGTCATCCGGCTACATGCCTCTTCCGGCACTTCAGGCAAACCCGTGGTGGTCGGGCATACGCGGCGGGATCTCACCAATTGGGGCCAACTGGGCGCACGCTGCCTTGCCGCTGCGGGCCTGCAACCAGGCGACCGCCTACATAACGCCTACGGCTACGGCCTCTTCACAGGTGGCCTGGGGCTGCACGGCGGGGCTGAAACCCTCGGTATAACGGTCATCCCGATGTCCGGCGGGCAAACACAGAAACAAGTCATGCTCTTGCAAGACCTCGCCCCGGATGCCATGTCCTGCACCCCTTCCTACGCGCTCAACATCGTGGAAGAAGCTGAAAAACTGGGTATTGATGTCCGCAAGCTGCCGCTACGGGTCGGCATCTACGGCGCGGAGCCATGGAGCGAAGAAATTCGCTATGAACTCGAATCGCGTATGGGCATCGACGCGCTCGATATTTACGGCCTCACGGAACTCATGGGGCCAGGTGTGGGCATCGAATGCCTAGCCGCCAAGAAGGGATTGCATATCTGGGAAGACCATTTTTTCGTCGAATGCGTCGATATCGACACCGGAGAGCCGCTACCGCCCGGAGAAAAGGGAGAGATCGTCATCACCTCGCTTACCCGCGAAGCCTTTCCAATGTTGCGTTTCCGCTCCCGTGACATTTCGACGCTCGACCCTGCGCCCTGCAAATGCGGCCGCACCCATATCCGCATGAACCGCATCACGGGCCGCTCCGACGACATGCTCATCATTCGCGGCGTCAACGTCTTTCCCACTCAGGTCGAAGCCATCTTGATGCGTACCGAAACGCTTTCCCCTTTCTATCAGCTCGAAGTTTTCCGCGAAGGCCACCTCGATTCCCTGCGCATCAATGTCGAAGCCAGCCCGCCCCTTTACGCCAAGGGCCAGGATTACATGGACCGCGTCTCCTCCAAGGTGCAGAAAGACATCAAGGATTTCATCGGCATTTCCTGCGAAGTCAAAATCCACCCCACTGGTTCGGTTGAACGCTCGATGGGCAAGGCCGTCAGGGTGATCGACCACCGGAAAGAAAAGAAGAAGTAACATGCTGTCCGACATGAACATTGAGCTTTCCATCGAGTTCTTCCCTCCGCAGACCGCGGAGGGTCTTGCCAAGCTGAAAAACGAACGCGCAAAACTCGCGACCCTGAAACCGGATTTCTTTTCCGTCACTTATGGCGCGGGGGGATCCACCCGCGTGCGCACGTTTGACATCGTGAAAGAGATTGCGGCGGAAGGGTTCGATGCCGTGCCGCATTTGTCTTGCATCGGTTCCACCCGCGCTGGTATCCGGGAAATACTTGGAGAGTTCAGAGCTACCGGCATCCGGCGCATCGTGGCGCTACGCGGCGACTTACCCTCCGGCATGGCTGAGGCGGGCGAACTGCGCTACGCCAACGAACTGGTGGAATTCATCCGTACAGAAACGGGCGATGCCTTCCAGATCATCGTCGCGGCTTATCCGGAATGGCACCCGCAGGCGAAAAGCCCCGAAGCCGATTTGCGCAACTTCGCCCGTAAGGCGAAAGCTGGAGCCAATGCGTCAATCACGCAATATTTCTACAACGCCGACGCCTATTTCCATTTCGTCGACAAAGCGCGCAGTGCGGGGGTTGAGATTCCCATCATCCCTGGCATCATGCCCATCACAAGTTTCTACAAACTCGCCCGTTTTTCGGATGCTTGCGGCGCGGACATTCCGCGCTGGATGCGCAGGCAATTTGAGGGCTACGGCGATGATGTCGAATCCATCTGCGCCTTCGGGCTGGAAACCGTCACCCGGCTTTGTGAACGGCTTCTCCAGGGCGGTGCGCCAGGGCTGCATTTTTACAGCATGAACCAAGCCCCACTCATCCTGGAAATTCAGCGGCGGCTTGGCCTTTAAACGCAGGCGGGTACACCGGCTCAATAATTGTCGAACGCCTTCTGGACTTCTTCCGGTTTCCGTGCCCGGGTCAGTACCAGCTGCAAGAGGACCCTCGCCTTTTGTGGGTTGAGCGCACCAGCGGCGACGAAACCAAACCGGTTGTCATCCACTTCTACGTTCCGAAGTGTCAACCCAGAGGGGATGCGGGAGGCGCGCACCACGACCACGCCCCGGCCAGAGGCATTGGCCAGCGCTGCAAGCACGTCGCGATGCAGGTTGCCGTTGCCCACACCGGCAGAAACGATACCCCGGCAACCCGCATCGACCAACGCTTTGACCGGCAGGGTCGAAGCACCAGCATATCCATAGACGATGTCGACCTGGGGTAATTTATCCAGATTGGATATATCAAAAACAGGCCGCTTCGGGGAAAGCCCGGTACGATGCCCGTAATAAACCCGTCCGTCGATCAACTGCCCCAATGGGCCAGAATTTGGCGCGGCAAATGCTGGCAAAGCCGAAGACGAGACCTTGGTGACATCGCGTGCTTCAAACAGGCTACCGTGCATTACCACCAACACCCCGCGCCCGACGGAACTGGGATTGACCGCCACGGTTACGGCATCGAGCAGATTGACCGGGCCGTCCGCGCCAAGCGCGCCCACAGGCCGTATTGCGCCCACCAGGACAACAGGCTTGGGATTGCGGACCGTCAGGTCGAGAAAGCAAGCGGTTTCCTCCAGCGTATCAGTTCCGTGGGTGATGACGACCCCGTCCACATCCGGGCTGGCGAGCAACTCGTTTACCCGGTGCGCGAGCTTAAGCCAGAGGGACTCATCCATGTCCTGCGAGCCGATGTTCGCCACCTGCTCGCCACTGTAATCGGCCAGCCCGCGCAAGGCCGGTACGGCATCCAACAGTGCTTCGAAGCCGAGCACACCCGCCCGGTAGCGTGGCCCCGTACTCACCAGCCTCCCAGCGATCGTCCCGCCGGTAGCAAGCACATGGATCTTGGGGCGCCCACGCACTCCTTCACCAGGTTCGACCTTCTCGGTATCCTCTTCCTTGGCAACCTGCGTTGAGGAAAAGGGGTTCATCATTTTTTTCAGCTTGCCGAAAAATGTCATCATGACCTCTTCATTACATCGCATCCGATCAAATGGGACACAATTCCCATTAATGGTAACTGATACTAGGGGGTTTCGTGTTTGCATGCATGTATGTATATTTGCGGGTTTGCACGGGTCTCACACCTGCCCTTTCAACAAGGAATTTAGCCAAAGGAACGAAATGACAATAGAGTGGTGGCACTGGATCATCGGGGGTATCGCATTGGTTTTGCTGGAACTGGTGGTTCCCGCTTTCTTTGTGCTCTGGTTTGGCCTGGGGGCAATCTTCGTTGGGCTGTTGCTGCTCGTCGCACCTGGATTCCCACTTGCAGGGCAGATATTGCTTTGGGCTGTCGCCTCGGTAGCTATGACGGTGCTGTGGTTCCGTGTTTTCAGCCGTATGAGGAATAAAACCCGGATCGGCACTGCTGAAGGGGACATCATCGGTGAAATCGGCCTATTGGCCGCCGACTCGGCACCGTTCAAGCGCGGTAAGGTACGCTTTCAGCGCCCGATCCTTGGTGCGGAAGAATGGCCTTGCACGTCGGAAACCGAAATTGCTACCGGCACGCGGGTCAGGCTTGTTTCCGTCGAAGGCAGTGTCCTCAAGGTCGCACGAACCTAAGCGCCCACACGCGTATTTTCAACGTTTTTTCTGGAGTTATATTCATGAATATAGAAGTAGGCTTTATCGTTACCGCTGCCATCCTGATCCTGGTTTTCATAACCATCGGCAAGGGGGTACGCCTTGTGCCCCAGGGCATGGAATGGATCGTTGAGCGCCTAGGCAAGTATCACAGTACTTTGCTGCCGGGTCTCAATTTCCTGGTTCCCTACCTGGACAGCGTCGCCTACAAGCTCGTCACCAAAGACATCACCCTCGACGTGCAGCAACAGGAAGTCATCACGCGGGATAACGCGGTCATCTTCATCAATGCCGTTGCCTTCATCAAGATCACCAACCCCGTGAAGGCGGTTTATGGCGTCACCAATTTCACCGAGGCAATCCGCAACCTCATTATGACGACCCTGCGATCCATCGCTGGCGAAATGGAATTGGACGAAGCGCTGTCCTCGCGCGACAAAATCAAAGCCCGTTTGCGTGAAAGCATTTCCGATGAAGCCATCGACTGGGGCCTAACCGTGAAATCGGTGGAAATCCAGGACATCAAACCCTCCCCTTCGATGCAAAAAGCGATGGAAATGCAGGCCGCCGCCGAGCGTGAGCGCAAGGCAATGGTCACGCGTGCGGAAGGGCAAAAACAATCTGCCATCCTCGAAGCCGAGGCTAGGTTTGAAGCCGCACGCCGTGATGCCAACGCGCAAGTCACATTGGCCGAGGCATCAGCCGAATCGATCCGGCGCGTTACGGCTTCCCTCGGCCCAGAACCGACTTCCGTGCTTTATTTGCTCGGAGAGAAGTACATTTCCGCAGTCCAAAAGCTTGCGGCATCGGAAAATGCCAAACTAGTGTTATTGCCCGCCGACATCCAAGAAACGATTGGCGGACTGATTGGCAAGCTGACCCGTACCGGCGGGCAGGCGTAACGGAGCCGTTGCGCCAGCGGGCATACCGACCCACATGCCCGGCTCCGCCGAAAAGGTTACCTGGAAAATAACCCGTAACTCCTCCGCCGGGAGCATGGAGCCGAACATGCAGGACTTTGAAGTGCAGACACGGGCTTTAGCCGCCCAGATCGAACGAGAGCTTGAAGAGGGGCAACTAAACTTTCCCACTTCGATGGAGGTTTCGTTGCGCATCAAGCAACTCGCTGATGATCCAAATTCTTCCGTCGATGATATCGTCGCCGTAGTGCGTACTGAACCGGTGTTGAGCGCCAAGGTTATCCGTATGGCCAACGCGATGCTGCTCAACCCTTATGGCACGCATATCACCAGCGTCAATAACGCCGTCAAGCGCATCGGCTTGGCGGCATTGCGATGCCTGGCCTTCGCAGTGGCTGCCGAGCAACTCATCCAGGATCGCCGCTCGCCGCATATGCGCAAGCTTGCCAACGACCTCTGGCGGCACTCAGCTGATATTGCATCCTGGTCTTATGTTTTTGCCCACCACCTGCGCACGGCCAACCCCGACACGGCCATGTTCACTGGCATGATGGTCGGTATCGGTCAGTTCTTTTTGTTGGCACGTGCCGCCGACTATCCTGCTTTAGAGAACAACATCGATCGCTTCTCCGAATTCATGGCTGTGTGGAAAAGCCCGATTTCCCGTTCAGTGCTCGAAGTCTTTGAGTTGCCCGATGACATTATCGAGGCGCTTGACGATGAAATTCTCTGTGGCGACGGTTGGCCGCCTCAGACCCTGCAAGACATCTTGCGTGCCGCTATCCTGGCCACCGATATACCCAACCCGTTCGAGCACGGGAAACCTTCCGTGCCAAAAGACGATGCCTATCTCGGATTCGACGAACGGCAGTTCACCGCCCTGGTTGACGTAACCCGTGCCAACAGGGACGCTATACTGAGTGCGATATATGGTTGATGGCTGAGCAGCCAGTCAGAAAAAACCGGCAGCGCAACACCGCTGCCGGTTTTTTTGCTGCCTTCCTCACTTTCCGATATGCGGTTCCACGACCCGCCTGTAAAACTCATGGAAATGCTGCATTCCATCCTCGGTCGGCGACTGGTAAGGCCCTGTTTCGTCACGGCCTTCCCTGAGGAGGGCACGCCGCCCCCGATCCATGCGCTCGCCGATGTCGTCATCCTCAATGGCGGTTTCCATGTAGGCAGCCTGCTCGGCTTCGACGAACCCGCGTTCAAACTCGACGATTTCCTCAGGGTAGTAAAACTCAACCACGTTGAGCGTCTTGTGGACATCACGCGGGATCACCGTGCTCACCACGAGCACATGCGGATACCACTCTACCATGATGTTGGGGTAATAAGTGAGCCAGATTGCACCACGCGGAGGACGTTTGTCGCCGTAATAGGCGAGCACGGCCTTTTGCCAGCGCTCATAGGCATCGGAACCGAACCTGTCGAGCGCAGTAATGCCAACCTGCTGCACGGAATACCACTCGCCAAATTGCCAAGTGAGGTCGTCACAGGTAACGAAGTTGCCTAGCCCAGGATGGTAGGGGACAACGTGGTAATCCTCCAGATAGACTTCGATGAAGGTCTTCCAATTGTAATTGCATTCGTGAAGTTCGACCCGGTCGAGTTTGAAACCGGTGAAATCCAAATGCTTGGCGACATCCATCCCGGCGAGGTCTTGCGCCGCCGAACGCGGCCCGGTGAAGAGCATGCCGTTCCAGGATTCCAGTTTATCGCACTTGAGGTTGAGACAAGGGTTGTCCGGGAAGTGCGGAGCCCCTAAGAGCGAACCTTGGTTATCATAAGTCCAGCGGTGAACAGGGCAAACGATATTGTCGGTTTTGCCCGTACCTTGCAGCATGATCGCTTGACGGTGGCGGCACACGTTGGCGAGCCAGTAGACCCCATCTGCATTGCGGTACAGCAACCCGGCGTGGTCGAGCCATTCCTGGGAACGGTAATTGCCGACTCTGGGAACCATCAATTCGTGACCGGCGTACCCTGGACCGGCATCGAAGAGGAGTTTCTTCTCTAATTCAAATATTTTTTCGTCAAAATACCATGACACCGGAAACTGCGAAACACCTGGCATCAGCCGTGCCGTGGAAGCAATGTCGGACATCTCCGAACCCCCTTCAAACAAATGAAAAACAAGCAAGAAGCCGGAAAAAAGACGTGCACTTCGTATCAAACCAAATTGACCGTTGGATGCACGTTCGGTTATTTTCTCATATCTTGACGGCGATTGCTTTTTCGCTACTTTTCCCTCACCGCCCGGGTTTTCCGCACCCCGTATCATGACCAAACCGGCATCTGCCCCGAAGACCTTTGAAGCCGCCGTATCGGAACTGGAAACCATCGTCCGGCAGATGGAAACAGGTACCCTGCCGCTTGAACAGGCGCTCGAACAGTACCGGCGCGGCATTGTCCTGCTCCGTCACTGCCAGGACAGGCTCGATGCGGCCGAACAACAAATTAGGGTTCTGGAAGGCGGCACGCCCGTTCCGTTTCGAACGGATGATTCCGGCGCGGATGAAGGCGTGCGTCAAAGCAGCCCCACCCAAAGCTGAAAGACCATGAATTTTCCCGACTGGTTGACCTACATACAGCAGCGTACCGAAACGGCCCTGCATGCCGTATTGCCTGCCGCCAGCCTTGCCCCGGTTAAGCTGCATGGAGCCATGCGTTACGCCGTCCTCGGCGGCGGTAAGCGGGTACGCGCCCTATTGGTGCATGGCACGGGGGGGTTCCTCACGCACGCGAGGCCGGAACAACTCGACCGCGCTGCCTGTGCCGTAGAACTGATCCACGCTTATTCGCTCATCCACGACGACCTACCGTGCATGGATGACGACAAGCTGCGCCGGGGGAAACCCACCGTCCATGTCGAATACGACGAGGCTACGGCGCTGCTTGCGGGTGACGCCCTGCAAACCCTCGCCTTCCAGACACTGACCGAATACCAAGTGTGCACGACTGCTGCCGGACAGATCGAAATCATCCAACTGCTGTCTCAGGCGGCTGGTTCGCATGGCATGGTAGGTGGACAGGCTATCGATATTGCCTCTGCCGGGTGCGAGCTGACACGCGAGGAACTCGAATCCATGCATGTGCGCAAAACCGGGGCATTGATCCGCGCAGCCGTCCTTATCGGCGCACGCGCAGGCGAAGGAGTGAACGACGACCGGCGCCGTCGCCTCGACATTTATGCCAAACGCATCGGCCTATTGTATCAGGTAGTCGACGATATTCTCGACATGGCTTCCGATACCGCCACTTTGGGCAAAACGGCAGGCAAGGATGCCTCGTGCGGCAAGCCGACTTATGTCAGTCTATTGGGGCTGGCCGATGCCCGCCGCTTCGCCAATGATTTGCTGGTTGAAGCACACGACGCGCTTGCCCCGCTAGGCGAACGCACCAGCCGCTTGCACGAATTGGCCGATTTCATCGCGCACCGCGCTTCCTAACTCTTTCTTGCCCAATGTCCGATTATCCTTATCTCAACCGCATCCATTCCCCGGCAGACGTGCGCGCGCTCAACCGCAATGAGCTACCAACGCTAGCCGGCGAGCTTCGCCGCTTCCTGATCGAGTCGGTCTCTAAAACCGGCGGGCATCTATCTTCCAATCTTGGCACGGTCGAACTCACCGTTGCCCTGCACTACGTTTTCAATGCACCCGAAGACCGCATCGTATGGGATGTCGGCCACCAGACCTATAGCCACAAGATTCTCACGGGACGGCGTGAGGCCATGGCGGGGCTACGCCGCTATGGCGGCATTTCGGGCTTTCCACGCCGTACCGAGAGTGAATACGACACTTTTGGCACGGCTCACTCTTCGACATCAATTTCAGCCGCGCTCGCCATGGCCATCGCTGCCCGCGACCGTGGCGAGGCGCACACTTCGATTGCCGTCATCGGCGATGGCGCAATGTCAGCTGGCATGGCGTTCGAGGCGCTCAACAACGCTGGCAGCATGAAAGATATCAACCTGCTGGTGATCCTCAATGACAACGAGATGTCGATCTCGCCACCGGTCGGTGCACTTTCCAACATCCTGGCCCGTTTGATGGCCCCTTATGACGCAGCCCGCCGCCTTGGTAAGAAAGTGCTCTGCGTCGCACCTCCCGTACTCGACTTGGCACGCAAAGTGGAAGAAGTCGCCAAGGGGATGGTTGCACCCAATTCGCCCGGTACATTGTTCGAAGAATTTGGCTTTCATTACTACGGACCTGTCGATGGCCATGATCTCGATATTCTTGTGCGGACGTTGCAAAACCTGCGTAATTTCAAAGGCCCACGGTTCCTGCATGTCGTCACCCGCAAAGGCCAAGGTTACAAGCTTGCCGAAGCTGACCCCATCCGCTATCACGGTGTATCAACGTTCGATCACCGCACAGGGCTACAGGAAGAAAACGCCGGAATCAAACCGGCTTACACGCAGGTCTTCGGCGATTGGCTGTGTGATGCAGCCGCACGCGACCCACGTGTCATCGGTATTACACCGGCAATGTGCGAAGGCTCAGGGCTTACCCGCTTCGCCCGCGAGTTCCCAGGGCGCTATTACGACGTAGGCATTGCCGAACAGCACGCGCTTACCTTCGCGGCGGGGCTGGCTTGCGAAGGGTTCCGCCCGGTCGTGGCAATTTATTCCACCTTTCTGCAACGCGCTTACGATCAACTCATCCACGACATTGCACTGCAAAACCTGCCCGTGGTGTTTGCCATCGACCGTGCCGGCTTAGCTGGCACCGACGGTGCGACCCATCATGGCGCTTTCGACCTCTCTTTTCTCGCCTGCGTGCCCAACATGCTGGTGATGGCGCCCTCCGACGAAAACGAGTGCCGCCAGATGCTCAACACCGCGCTGCGCCACGAGGGTCCCTCCGCTGTGCGCTACCCGCGTGGAATGGGGCCAGGGACGGCGCTCGAAACCGACCTACGCGCACTCCCCATCGGCAAGGGTGAAATCCGTCGGTACGGCCAGAAAACGGCCCTCCTCGCTTTCGGCAGCTTGCTCGCGCCCGCCCTGGAAGCAGGCGAGGCTCTTGACGCTGCTGTTGCCAACATGCGCTTCGTCAAACCTATCGATGATGCTCTCATCGCGCACCTTGCGCGGGAACATGACCTCCTCGTAACACTCGAAGAAAATGTCGTCATCGGCGGAGCCGGTTCGGAAGTCGCCCGAGTTCTGGACACCCTCCCCACGCGACCCAGGCTTTTGCGGCTGGGGTTTCCTGACCGGTTCATCGACCACGGCGAACAACGCCAGTTGCTCGCCGAGGCCGGGCTTGATACCGCAGGTATCGTTTCCGCCGTTCACTCCCTTAGGCAAAGCAAATAGTCACGCATATGAACCATTGCTCTCAGATCCCCGACGTACAGGGCAGCCTTGACCGCCGCTGCATCGCCATCGATAAGGTTGGTATCAAGAACATCCGCCACCCGATCCGCGTCCGCGACAAATCCGAAGGCATCCAACACACCATCGCCACTTTCAACATGTATGTCGGGTTGCCCCACAATTTCAAGGGAACCCATATGTCACGCTTCGTCGAAATCCTCAACCACGACGAACGCGAAATTTCTGTGGAATCCTTTGGCCCCATGCTGCGCATGATGGTCGGGCGCCTAGAAGCCAAAAGCGGCCACCTGGAAATGAACTTTCCCTATTTCATCGCCAAGACCGCCCCGGTTTCGGGGGTACGCAGCCTGATGGACTACGAAGTCAGCTTCATCGGGATCATTACTGACGGCCAACATGACTTCACCCTCAAGGTTGTCGTCCCAGTCACGAGCCTGTGTCCGTGTTCAAAGGAAATTTCCGCCTACGGCGCACACAACCAACGTTCGCACGTCACCGTCACCGCCACGCTCAACGAGCATATGTGGATCGAAGAGATCGTCCAAATCGTGGAGAGTCTGGCGTCCTGCGAGGTATATGGCCTGCTCAAGCGCCCGGATGAAAAGTTCGTTACCGAACGCGCTTACGACAATCCCAAGTTTGTCGAAGACATGGTGCGCGATGTGGCGGCGGTACTGAACGTCGAACCGCGCATCGATGCATACATCGTGGAATCGGAAAACTTCGAGTCGATCCACAACCATTCGGCTTACGCGCTGATCGAGCGTGACAAACGCAAGGGCTGACGCCGCTCCCTCCAGCGCTTCGCGCTGCCTCCCGTTTGTCATCATTTAAGTGGTACGAAATTGTGGGATACCTCGTGCCCCCCCCAAAAGTTGGATGGGTATCCAACTTTTGGGGGTCCCTTCAAGCAGGGGAGGGAAAACACATTTAGACGCTCATCCCCCAATCCCCGCCAGCGCGGCATTGAAAGTCCCACTGGGCCGCATGATCGCATCACACCTTTTTGGATCGACCCAGTAGTAGCCACCAAGGTCAACAGGCCTGCCCTGCACGGCCTTGAATTCGGCAAGGATGTTTTGCTCGTTGGCCGCTAATGTCTTGGCAAGCGGCGCGAAACGGGCAGCAAGTTCCTTGTCCTCAGTCTGTGCAGCAAGCGCCTCGGCCCAGTAGAGCGACAGGTAGAATTGGCTGCCACGGTTGTCGAGCTCGCCGGTACGGCGCGAAGGGGATTTGTCGTTGTCGAGGAGCCTACCGGTAGCATCGTCGAGCGTTTTGGCGAGAATCCGGGCGCTAGTGTTGTCGGTCTTGATGCCGAGGTCTTCAAACGAAACAGCGAGCGCGAGGAATTCACCGAGCGAATCCCAGCGCAAATGATTTTCTTCGACAAGTTGCTGGACGTGCTTGGGGGCGGAACCGCCCGCGCCAGTCTCGTACATGCCGCCACCCGCCATTAAGGGAACGATGGAAAGCATCTTGGCGCTGGTTCCCAGTTCCATGATGGGGAATAGGTCGGTGAGGTAGTCGCGTAGGATGTTGCCAGTCACGGCAATGGTGCTGGCACCGCGTATAGCACGCTCCAAGGTGTAACGCATGGCCCGCACCTGGGACATGATGCCGATTCTCAGCCCCGTTGTGTCGTAGTCCTTAAGATAGGTTTCGACCTTCTTGATGAGTTCAGCTTCATGGGGACGGTAGCGGTCGAGCCAGAAAACCGCCGCCATGCCGGAATTGCGGGCGCGGGTAACGGCTAGTTTCACCCAGTCGCGGATAGCAGCGTCCTTGGCCTGGCACATGCGCCAGATGTCGCCTTCTTCCACGTTTTGCGAGAGCAGCACCTCCCCAGTTGCCAGGTCGACGATATTGGCAACGCCGTCCTCGGGAACCTCAAAAGTTTTGTCGTGGGAACCGTATTCTTCGGCTTGCTGTGCCATGAGGCCGACGTTGGGCACTGTCCCCATCGTCCGGGGGTCGAACGCGCCGTTGGTCTTGCAGAAGTTGATCATCTCCTGGTAGATGCGGGCAAAAGTAGACTCCGGCATCACGGCCTTGACATCCTTCTGTTTGCCGTCTGCGCCGTACATCTTGCCACCCGACCGGATCATGGCAGGCATGGATGCGTCGACGATCACGTCATTGGGTGAATGGAAGTTGGTAATGCCCTTGGCAGAATCGACCATCGCCAGTTCGGGACGGTGTTCGTGACAGGCGTGCAGGTCACGGATGATCTCGTCGCGTTGGGACTCGGGCAGTGCCGTCATCTTGTCATAGAGATCGGCCATGCCGTTGTTCACGTTGACACCCAATTCCTTGAACAACTTGGCATGCTTAGCAAAGGCATCCTTGTAATAGCAGCGCACGCAATGGCCGAACACGATGGGATGCGAAACTTTCATCATCGTAGCCTTGACGTGCAGGGAGAAGAGGATGCCAGATTCGCGGGCATCTTCCATCTGTCCTTCGTAGAACGCGCAGAGGGCCTTCTTGCTCATGAACATGGAGTCGATGACCTCGCCCGCAAGCAAGGAAACCTTGGGTTTGAGCAGGATGGTCTCGCCGCTCTTTGTGGTCAGTTCCATCTTCACATCGCGGGCACGGTCGAGCGTCATCGACTTTTCGCCATGGTAGAAGTCGCCAGCCTTCATGAATGAGGCATGGGTGCGGGACGCCTGTTTCCATACGCCCATCGAATGCGGGTGCTTGCGTGCATAGTTTTTCACCGACAACGGCGCACGGCGGTCGGAATTGCCTTCGCGCAGCACGGGGTTCACGGCAGAACCGAGGCAATGTGCATAACGGTTCTTGATGGCTTGTTCTTCTTCGCTCTGCGGGTTCGCCGGGTAATCAGGAACTTTGTAGCCCTTGCTTTGCAACTCGCGGATGGCCGCGACCAATTGTGGGACTGAGGCGCTGATATTAGGCAGTTTGATGATGTTGGCCTCTGGGCGCAACGTTAGTCGACCAAGTTCGGCAAGAGTGTCGGGCTCTTTCTGCCCGTCTTCAAGATAATCGGGGAATTCGGCAAGAATGCGCGCCCCCAAGGAAATATCGGCCTCGGCCACGTGGATACCCGCTTGCGCGGCAAAAGCGCGTACCACCGGCAGAAAAGCCGCTGTCGCCAACATTGGTGCTTCATCGGTGATGGTATAGATGATGGTTGGTTGTTCGGACATAGTTACTCTCCCTCAGTCTTTGGTGTTGTGATGCGAAGCATGTCCTAGCTTAGCATGATGCCCGCTGCCAGACGTCTTTGATGCAGGGTTGGGATTATACTGCGTTGGAATTGAGTGACGGGGGAATGCTGCAACATCCCAATGGTTTGTTTACCACCCCAGTTCCCGCATCCATCCACATTGTCCCGCACACTCCCTGGTTTCCAGCGCCGCTTTCACATACGGCACGATCTTTTCGGGTAAATTATTTCGCGCAAACCACCCGATGTCACTGCATTTGTTCGACTCGCGCAGAGTGGGTTCGCCTTGCCAGCGTAGCGCACGTAAGAAGAAGTCGATACGGTTGGTGTCCGAGCGCCGATGGATGACACCAAGCCAACCGAGGTCGCCATATTCAATCTGTAAGCCGGTTTCCTCTTCCAGTTCCCGCGCTGCCGCCTGAAGGATGGATTCCCCTTGTTCGACATGCCCGCCCGGTAGGCTGTAGAGGCCGTCAAAAAAACCGGTTTCCGCACGGCGCAACAGCAGGACGCGCCCTTCGCGCTCACACAGGACATGCACGCCAGTAGGGATGCCCACGCACTCCGCCATCATTGAGCCCAGCCTCAATGCTTGCCAGTACTGCCGAAACCGCCTTCGCCACGCCTGCTGGCGGCGAATTCATCGACGATGTCAAACTTGGCCTGGACAACAGGCACGATCACGAGTTGCGCGATGCGTTCCATCGGTTCGATGGTGAACGCCTCGCCGCCGCGGTTCCACACAGAGACCATGACCTGCCCCTGATAATCGGAGTCGATCAGCCCCACCAGGTTGCCGAGCACGATGCCATACTTGTGCCCAAGCCCGGAACGCGGCAGCACGATTGCCGCCAGGCCGGAATCGGCAAGGTGAATGGCGATACCGCTGGGAACCAACGTGGTTTCCCCTGGACGTAATGTAACCGGCGCGTCCAGGCAGGCCCGTAAATCAAGGCCAGCAGAACCGGCAGTGGCATAAGCCGGGGGCTGCTCACGCAGGCGCTGGTCGAGCAGTTTGATATCGATGCGGTGCATGTTTTCTCCGAAGTTTTTCTCAAAAATCCGGTTTGGTTCAGCGGGTCAACCCGTCGGCAGCAAATGGGCAATACGTTCAACGATCTGGCGTGCGATGAAGGTTTTAGGCGCACGCGGCAGTGGGTGGCGGCCTTCTTCGTCGTAGATGACGGCCGTGTTCTCGTCGCCGCCCAGCCCATCGCTAACCAAGTTGCCTACCAGCATGGGCAGGCGCTTGGCACGCCGTTTGCCCTCGGCGTAAACGTCGAGGTCATGGCTCTCGGCAGCGAAGCCGACGCAGAACGGCGCTTCCGGCAAGGCCGCGACTTCGGCGAGGATATCTGGGTTGGGGGCAAGCTGAAGATGAATCGCTTCGCCCGACTTCTTCATCTTATACGCAACAGGCTCCGCCGGGCGATAGTCGGCCACCGCCGCCACCGCAACGAACGCGTCCGCACCGGTCAGCGCCGCAAATACTTCATCGCGCATTTGCAGGGCGCCCGTCACTTCAATGCGCCGTACACCCATCGGCACGGACAGCGCCACTGGCCCGCTCACCAGCACGGTTTCGGCACCGGCACGTGCGCAAGCCGCCGCCAGCGCATACCCCATCTTGCCGGAACTGGAATTGGTGATGCCACGTACCGGGTCAATGGCCTCGAACGTCGGACCCGCCGTTAAAACCACCTTGCGCCCGACCAGCAGCTTGGGCGTAAAGAAAGCAAGCAGCGACTCGCACAATTCCACGGGTTCCAGCATCCGCCCCGGCCCAGTTTCACCGCATGCCTGTCCGCCCACGGCGGGGCCAAGGATAGTGACGCCGTCAGCTTGCAGCGTCGCCACGTTGCGCTGGGTGGCCGGGTTTTCCCACATTTGGCGGTTCATCGCGGGTGCGACGAGCAGCGGGCAGTCGCGCGCCAGGCAGAGCGTGCTCAACAGGTCATTAGCCAGGCCAGCGGCCAAACGGGCAATAAAGTTAGCGCTTGCCGGAGCCACGAGGATGGCATCGGCCCCACGCCCGAGGCTGATGTGCGGCATGCCGCCTTCCATTTCTTCGTCCAGGAGTCCCGTCCACACACGGTTGCCTGACAACGCCTGGAAAGTCAGCGGCGTCACGAAACGAGCCCCAGCTTCGGTCAAGGCCACGTGGACATCCACCCCCAGATTCCCAAGGGCACGAGTGAGTTCGGCTGACTTGTACGCAGCGATACCGCCGCTTACCCCAAGAACGATTTTGCGCCCATGCAAACCATCAATGACACGTGTATAGTT
The DNA here is from genome assembly GCA_009781085.1 of Betaproteobacteria bacterium. Classification (GTDB taxonomy): domain Bacteria; phylum Pseudomonadota; class Gammaproteobacteria; order Burkholderiales; family Rhodocyclaceae; genus WRNU01. Next base: position 9,603 of record WQYV01000004.1, on the reverse strand, counting down.
CGACATATTTTCCTCCACCTTTTGTCATGGCAATCACCGACTGGCCCACAGACGAGCGCCCCCGTGAAAAACTGCTTGCGCGAGGAACGCAGGCGCTCACCGATGCCGAACTGCTTGCGATTTTCCTGCGCGTCGGCACAAAAGGGCAAAGTGCCGTCGACCTCGCCCGCACCCTGCTCAACCACTTTGGCACACTGAACCGGCTGTGCAACGCCCCCGCAAACGAATTCTCCTCGATACATGGTATGGGGCTAGCGAAGTATGCCCAACTCCAGGCTGTGATGGAACTGGCTCGCCGTGCGCTCACTGAACGCCTGACCGAGGGCATCCTGTTTGATTCGCCCACGGAGGTCAAAGATTGGCTGCAACTGCGGATGGCGCACCTTCCCCATGAAACCTTCTGCATCCTGTTGCTAGATGCCCGCCACCGCCTGATCGAAGCCGTCGACCTTTTCCGCGGCACACTGAACCAGACCAGCGTCTACCCGCGGGAAGTCGTCAAGCTCGTCTTGCGCCACAATGCCGCCGCCGTCGTCCTTGCGCATAACCATCCCTCCGGCGTACGTGAACCCAGCAGTTCAGATGAATTCATCACGCACGATCTGTGCAATGCGCTTGCGTTAGTCGACGTAAAGGTGCTCGACCACTTCATCGTCCCTGCACACGGCGAGCCGTTGTCGTTCGCAGAACGGGGGTTGCTATGAACTCCATACTGCGCTAAAGTTTAATGTTCTAGATGAATTTCTATATACATTTTCAGGAGCACATCATGGCTCGCGTCTGCCAAGTAACCGGCAAAAAACCAATGGTTGGGTGCAATGTCTCCCACGCCCACAACAAAACCAAGCGCCGCTTCCTTCCAAACCTGCAAAACCGCCGTTTCTGGTTCGAGGCCGAGAACCGCTGGATTAGCCTGCGCGTCACCAACGCAGCTCTACGCACCATCGACAAAAAAGGGATCGACGCCGTTATTGCCGAACTGCGCGCCCGCGGCGAAAAAATTTAACCCTACTCACTGAAGAACGGAGACGGCCATGGCCAACAAAGGCGCCCGCGAAAAGATCAAGCTAGAATCAACTGCCGGCACGGGTCACTTCTACACCACGTCCAAGAACAAGCGCACCACGCCCGAAAAACTCGAATTCAAAAAGTACGACCCAGTCGCACGCAAGCACGTAGTGTACAAGGAAATCAAGCTAAGGTGAGTTTCCCCTGTTGGGAAACACGACTGTCACAATTAAAAGGCGAACCTGGGGTTCGCCTTTTAATTTTTCGCCGCGCCATCGATGCGCTATGCTTATAGCCTTCCTGGCACGACGTCGGGAAAGATATCACCGAAGCCACTAAAAGGAGCATCGACATGCCACGAGATTTTTCCGAAGCCTATCTTTACAACTTTGAAGACCTGACGGTAGGCCAGACCGCCTCCATCGCACGCACCGTTTCCGAAGCCGACATCCTGGCTTTTGCCGGGGTTTCCGGCGACACGAACCCTGTGCACGTCGACGAGGAATTTGCCGCCAGCACCATGTTCAAGGGCCGCATCGCCCACGGCATTCTCTCAGTTTCTTACATCTCGACCGTGATCGGCACCAAACTGCCCGGCCCCGGCACGATTTACCTCTCGCAGTCGGTGAAACTCAAGGCTCCGGTACGCATCGGTGACACCGTCGTCGCCCGCGTAACCGTCACGGCCCTCGAAGCCGATAAGCGGCGTGCAACGCTATCTACCGTCTGCACGGTCAATGATGCCGAAGTCACCGTCGGCGAAGCACAGATACTGCTGCCGAAACGCTGACCCAGCATCAAATCAGTCACGAGGGCAGACCCCCAATTACCGAGGTAATTGGGGGTCTGCCCTGACCTGCCCCTGATTTGCCACTTCAGTTGTAGCCAGAAGCTTTGAGGAAAGCGTCTATGGCAGCCTGTCCTTCTGGATCGACGTCTTGGCGAAGATTTTCATACAAAATCCGAACCTCCGCATCTGAGAGGGAAGCTTGCAGGAAGGGCAAAGATTTTTCCAGGAATACGCTGAAAAAAGGAAAACCTCTTATAAAAAGAAAAGTGCTGTCCGTAATAGAAAGGGTTCGGTAACCTTCAGTAAGCCAGTCTATATGGGGCTTGCCCGCAGTAAATTCACCTGCTTGTTTCAAAGCCGAGAGGAAAGCCGTCCTCAATTTGGCTGGAGGGATTTCGTTGCGATCAAAATTCATCTCATCAGCTCGTTTAAACCAATCCTCGCCACGAAGCAGCTCACCGGCCATAACCGATGTCGTCGCTAACTGCACGGCATTGTGTACGCTGGGTTCCAACTCGAAAAGTCCGTTAAAATCTGCATAAGCCTCTGCCCATCGCTTTTGCTCACTTTTCCCTAGGGCACACAAACGCAAGGCATCCGTGCGTATGAACTCTTCAGAGTGTTTCCGATAAGGGTTAGCCCTCGCAATGGCTTCATCAAAGTCCCCTGCCTTATACGCCTCAAACGCGGGTTCTAATTCTTGGGGTATCGGATCCTTTTCCGCATCTTGAGAAGAAGCAGTATCTTCTTCGGTTTCAGAAGAGGAAGGAGGGGAAGAGGAATATCCTGTGTTCAAATGATGGAGCAACGCAGCATATTCGTCGTGAGTTAATATCCAAGCACGAAGTAACTCTTTAGTTTGGACTTTTACTTTTCCGTTGTTTTCCCTTTGATGAATAAGCCACTCTAGATTCACCCAATATTCCTGTGAATGGTTTTCGACTGTATATCCCGTCAACCTCAGCGTGCACCATTCTGAAGCAGCCATCGTCAGTTGCTGCTTGCCGATGCAGGCCATGCGAAGAAGCGGGGCTATTCGTTGCGCGGCAAGCTCTTTGACCAGCGCTTCTGCATCCCCTACCCCAGGGAGTAGTTCGCCAATCTTTTCTTTTTTAGCCCAGCAATGCACAGCCTCACTATAAGGTGTGCGGGTCTCGAAACACGCAAAAAACACCATTAGAGACATGAAAAACCCGGTTTCTGCAACCCAAGTAACGCAACGTGTCACAGGGGCAAGCATGCGAGGGTTCTTCTTATAATCTGCGGTGGCTAAATCCCAAAGCATCTGTGCTTCTGCCCAAGGATTGTTAAACGCAAAACGCGCTGCCTCCCCCATCGCTCCAAAAATAACTACCCAATGGATCCAGATGAAGGCAAGGCACAACAAAATGGCCATTACCGTACTTGCAGCAATGGAGCGTGAATGTCCCTTCTCGACCACAGACATTACGGCAATGCAACAGGCCATCGCAAAGAAAAAGCTAACGACAGGCACCAGCAAAGCAGGAAGCGACAGTAGTGGCAACGCTTTGGCATAGAGCCACGCCAGCACGCCCATGACAGGCACGCCCATCAGCAGGATTCGGACAGGAAGGCGCCAACTGGTGCGGCCAGAAGGGCTGTAAGTGCTTAGCTCAGGGACGTGAGCCATCTTCGCAACAGGCTATGTTGCATGCCTTCGGGAATAGGCCCACTCCAAGGTCAAATTCGGGACTTGACGTAAGAACCTGGTGCTTCTTCCAACGCCTTCAGCGTCCCATTGGCCGGGTCGCGTGCGTCGGTTTTGGCGCTGCTGTGCCCCATGACCCATTCCTGCCAATTGACCCACCACGACCCTTCGTGCTGCTCCACCCCGGAGAACCATTCATCCGCAGTGGGGGCAAGCTTGGCGGCAGGATTGATCCAGTAGCCGTACTTGTTGGCGGCAGGCGGATTGACCACGCCAGCGATGTGGCCGGAGCCGCCCAATACGAAACGCACCGGCGCGGTAAAGTGAGCCGCGCCCATGTAGGTGCTCTTCCATGGGGCAATATGGTCTTCGATGGTAGAGATGAAGTAGCATGGCACATTGATCTTGCCAAGGTCGAGCGGTACGCCGTCAATTTCGATGCCGCCCGGCTCGGCGAGTTTGTTTTCCATGTACATTTTGCGCAGGTAGAAACTGTGCATCTTCGCAGGCAGGCGGGTGGAGTCGGAGTTCCAGTACAGCAGGTCAAATGGGAACGGGTTCCTGCCCATCAAGTAATTGTTAACGACGAACGACCAGATGAGGTCGTTGGCACGCAGCATGTTGAAGGTTCCCGCCATCTCGGAACCTTCGAGGAAGCCACGTTTGAACATTTTCCTTTCAAGGCTACTGACTTGACCCTCGTCAATGAACACACCCAATTCACCGGGTTCGGAAAAATCGGTAAGCGTGGTCAGGAAGGTTGCCGAAACGATGCGTTTTTGTTTTTTCTGCGCAAGGTATGCTAGCGTAACGGCAAGCAGCGTGCCACCAAGGCAATAGCCAATGGCGTTGACTTCCTTTTCCCCGGTCTGCCTCTCGATGGCATCGATTGCGGCAAAAACACCTTCCTTCATGTAAGAATCGAATGACTTTTCCGCCAATCGTTCATCTGGGTTGACCCAGGAAATAACGAATACGGTTTGACCCTGGTCGACGAGCCATTTGATGAATGAATTCTTCTCGCGTAGGTCGAGGATGTAGAACTTGTTAATCCAAGGGGGTACGATGAGAACCGGGTGCTTAAAGACCTTGTCCGTGCTGGCCTGATACTGAATCAATTGCATCATTTCGGTCTGAAAAACGACCTTGCCTGGCGTAGTGGCAACGTTCTTGCCCAATTCAAAGGCTGAAGTGTCCGCCATGCGAACCCGCAGGTTGCCGTTACCATCCTCGATGTCGCGTAGGAGGTTGTTTAGCCCTTTGATGAGGTTCTGCCCGTTGCAGTGCACGGTTTCCCGGAAGACTTCTGGGTTAGTGAGGGCAAAATTGGAAGGGGAAAGCGCATCGATATATTGGCGGGTATAGAAATCGACTTTCTTGGCCGTTTGCTCATCCAACCCTTCGACGCCGTTGACGGTTTCGTGGACGTGGCGCGCAGTGATGAGATAGGACTGCTTGACGAAGTCGAACAAGAAGTGTTCTTGCCACTGTTCATCGCGGAAGCGTTTGTCGCTGTTCGAGGGGGTGGCTACCGGCTTAGGATGCATACCCGCAAAGCGCAGCATGGATTGTTGCCATAGGGTGAAGTAGTCCCACACCAAGCTCATCTGCGCCTGCACAAGCTTATAGGGGTTGGACAGCAGGTGCGCCATCATGTCCATGAAAGCCTGGGCGATGCCCAGTTCGTCTGACGGGGCCTGGATGCCTTTCTGGAACTGCCGCTGAATATGTTCACTAATCAGGCGCGAAGCTCGGCGGGCAACTTCAGCATAAGTGCTGGCCATTTCTTCAGGGCTGGGGCAGTTACAATCGTTTTTTTCTAATGCAAGACTCATAGTTGGATTAACTCCTGGTTAATGTCAAAACTGTAAAGGCTCGTTGCCTTTTTCATTACGGATCCATGCGGGAAAAGGCCTCGATGACCTCATGCGGAGCCTGGACAAGTTCAACCAGGATACCTTCCGCGCTAATGGGGAATTCATCGTTACCCTTCGGGTGTAGAAAGGTGATGTCGTAGCCCGCCGCGCCCTTGCGGATGCCACCTGGAGCGAAACGTACGCCTTGGGCAGTGAGCCATTCGACTGCATGCTGCAGGTCGTCGACCCATAGACCGACATGGTTCAGCGGTGTGGTATGGACGGCGGGTTTCTTCTCTGGGTCGACCGGCTGCATCAAGTCGACTTCAACCTTGAACGGCCCGCTGCCCATCACGCAGATGTCTTCATCCACGTTTTCGCGCTCGGACACGAAATTTCCCGTCACATCGAGCCCGAACATATCGACCCACAGGGTACGCAGTTTCTGTTTGTTCACGCCTCCAATGGCGATCTGCTGAACACCAAGTATCTTGAACGGGCGATGAGCCATATCGGGCGCTCCTGGAATGGTAAAAGTTAGGGCAAACGTTTTATTTTAGCGATTTTGTTGCCGCAATGTTGATAATGATTTACGGCTTTATAACGACAGTTCCCTAGGCAGCGAACCGAGAACCAGAGCAGTGGCGATAGGAACAAACAAAAAACAAACGCCCCGGCCCCCAGTGTTTTCCAAGGGCTGGAGCGTTCTTTAAGAGCCACCCATAAACGGTGGCTGGGATGGCGGCCGACCCGTACCTGGATCGATGATTTTATTTGTCGCTAGCTGCAGCCTTGCGCTTCGCGTGATGTTTCTCGCTATCGGCAGCAACCGGGGCGCTAGCAGCGGGCGTTTCCTTCTTTTCCCCCTCCGCTTTGGCACTCATCATGTTCCACGGCCATAGGAACGGGTTGTTCCCGGCGGTGGTTGCCCCTTCGCCCTTTTCACCTGCTGTCTGACCCTGCGATGGCTGCATAGGCTGGCTCATCGCATGTACCGCCGCAATGGCGGCGCGCTGCATCTCGAGCCCTTGGATGGCCATTTGCAGCATGCTGAGATTCATCTTCAGCCAGCCTTCGACCGCCCGCATGTCGCCGATGCGCTTTTCGAGTTCACTGAGATCGAGTGTCGGCGTCACCATGCCTGGCATTGTGAACCCCATCCGACCCCACATGTTGCGCACGAATTCCAGCGGATCATGAGCCATGTTGTCTATTGTCATCACCTCTCTCCTCCCACAAGTTGTTGCACGTTTTGTTATCTTAACTGAAGCAGATGATATCGGCACGCATGAGTGATGCACGGGAGAAACTTATCCCATGTTTACGCGCGGCGCAGGCGCATTGGCGTCTCGGCAGTTGGTAGGCGCTCGATGTGGCAACCCGCGCCCATCTCGTCGTCGCCGTTGTCGATTTCCAAGATATCCAGCACTTCGCGCCCAAGAGCGCGGCAAGCCCGGATGAGCGGGCTAGGCAAACTCTCCGGCATCTGTTTATGCAACAGCAGCTTGGATGAAGACAACGCTATCACCGGTTTGAGGAGGCGATTACGAAAAGCGCCCATCAACTGTAGAACGTTGCGGTCGGCAGCCTCGCGCTGCCAGAGGTTGCTCGGCCATTGCGCAGGAACGCCATAAGCGCACGGGAAAATTTCGAGGTCACGGCTGACGGCACGGATGTCTTCGTGCGAATCCCGGAATGGCAACAGCACGATGTCGGCTAAGTCGTAGAGTTTGTGATCCATGTCGGTACGGTTTCCCGCCCCGTCGACGACGCCAACCCATTCATCGAGCGTGCGCAGTTTTTCGATGACTTTAGTCAGGGCCTCCCCATTACGGGCATCAGCGGTAATGTAACGGCGGCCATTGGGAGAAAGCGGTTCGCGGGAAACGTCGGTCAACACGCAGGCGGCACGGTATCCAAGCAAGCCAAACCCTTGGCATAACATGTGGGAAAGCGTGGTCTTGCCCGTGCCGCCTTTATTGCCGATCACACAGATGATCCTTGCCATGATTCAATCCTGGAAGCGTGCGGAGAAGTCGCAGTTTACTCATTGTGTCTCCAAGCGCTTGCACGCCAGCCGCAAAAAAAGCACTGTTCGCGGGGCTAATTCAGCGTTTCGGGCGGAAAACCCGCAATAGCTCACAACTCAAGCCGCATCCGCGCCGACCTGGCATGCGCCTGCAAACCTTCGCCATCGGCCAGGATAGCGGCAGCAAGGGCGAGTTTTCGTGCCCCATCCCGTGAGATCTGCACAATGCTGGATCGCTTCTGGAAATCGTAGACGCCCAGCGGCGATGAAAACCGTGCACTACGCATCGTCGGCAAGACGTGGTTCGGCCCTGCACAGTAGTCGCCAAGCGCTTCGACCGCCCAATGCCCCACAAAAATGGCCCCAGCGTGATGGATTTTTTCGATCCAATCCTCCGCCTGTTCAAGCGCGAGTTCGAGATGTTCAGGGGCGATATGGTTGGCAATTTCGCAGGCTTGCTCAAGGCTTTTAACATAAATCAGCGCCCCCCGACCCATGAGCGACCGTGCAATGGTTTCGGCACGCGGCATCTCGGGCAGCAGATGATCAATCGCCGCGTGCACGGCATCGATGAAAGCTGCATCCGTGCAGAGCAGGATAGATTGCGCCAAATCGTCATGTTCGGCTTGGGCGAATAAATCCATCGCAATCCAATCGGCACACCCACTGCCATCGGAAATGATCAGCACTTCGGAGGGCCCCGCTACCATGTCGATACCCACCGTCCCGAACACCCGACGCTCGGCTTCCGCCACGAAGGCGTTGCCGGGGCCGACAATCTTGTCAACTTGGGGAATGGTCTGCGTACCATAGGCAAGCGCCGCAATGGCTTGCGCGCCACCCACGGTAAACATACGATCCACGCCCGTGATTGCCGCCGCTGCCAGCACGAGCGGATTTTTTTCCCCCATCGGAGCCGGTGCGGTCATGATGAGTTCGCCGACGCCCGCAACCTTGGCAGGAACTGCGTTCATCAGCACCGAACTTGGATAAGCAGCCCGCCCGCCCGGCACATAAAGCCCCACTCGGTCGAGCGGTGTCACTTTTTGTCCCAATACCGTGCCATCGGCCTCAGTATACGTCCAAGATTCGCCCCGCTGGCGTTCGTGGTAGGATTGCACCCGTTCGACGGCTAGTTCCAGCGCCTCGCGCTGCTGCTTTCCCAACCCGTCGAGTGCTGCCCTCAGTTCGCCTTGGGGGACTTCCAGCCCCGCTGCCGACAACGTATCGAACCCATCGAAACGGCGCGTGTATTCGAGCACCGCTGCGTCCCCCTTTTCGCGTACCGTGCGCAAGATTTCGGTCACGGCTCGGTCGATGCGTTCATCGGCGGATGCCTCGAAAGCGAGCAACGCATCGAGTGTGGCGGAAAAATCAGGGGCGCGTGCATCGAGTCGGCGGATGGCTGTCTGGCTCATTTTTTAGCTCCGTTAACAGCATTCTGAAAGGCGTCGAGCAATGGCTGGATAAGGCCGCGCTTGAGTTTGAGCACAGCCTGGTTAACGATCAGCTTTGAACTGATTGGCATGATTTCTTCGACTTCTTCAAGATTATTGGCGCGCAGCGTACCGCCCGTGGACACCAAATCGACGATGGCATCGGCCAGCCCTACGAGCGGCGCCAGTTCCATCGAACCATAAAGCTTGATGAGGTCGACGTGCATCCCCTTGCTGGCGAAATACGCTTTAGCCGTATTAATGTACTTAGTTGCCACGCGGATACGTCCGCCAGGCCGCACCGCTGCCGCGTAATCGAACCCCTTCCGGGTTGCCACGCACAAACGGCAACGTGCGATATCAAGGTCGAGCGGCTGATACAGCCCCACGCCGCCGTGTTCCAGCAAAACATCCTTACCAGCGATGCCGAGGTCAGCAGCGCCGTATTGCACATAGGTGGGCGTGTCGGTCGCACGCACGATCACTAGCCGCATATCGGGTCGGTTGGTACCAATGATGAGCTTGCGTGAACGCTCGGGATCATCTGCGGGAACGATACCCGCCACAGCAAGCAACGGCAGTGTTTCCTCAAAAATGCGCCCTTTGGAAAGAGCCAGGGTAATGCAGGTCACGGCAAGAACCTTATGGAGGCGGGGCGATATTGTAACCTGCGTAAGGACATGAAACTCAGCAGCAGAACGCCCGCGGCCCCCTTCTGGGGCGCGGGCGTTCTGCTTTGCAGGGTGCCTGACGCTGGCCTACTTTCACGGGCGGGCTGCCCACTATCATCGGCGCGGCCCCGTTTCACGGTCCTG
>WQYV01000003.1 GCA_009781085.1 Betaproteobacteria bacterium | reverse complement strand
CGATGATGGCTAATGGTGTGAGACGCACGTACTTCTTGGCGGCATTGTATATTCTCGCAGTTCACTATGCTTATGTGGAATATATTAACCCCGTATTTGAGTATCTTCGTTACGATTACCTTCAGTTTTCGTTGTCCGAGCTGTTGATTACTTATTTTTTGAGTTGGATTGTTATTGTTTTTTATAAAAATACTGCTCACCCAGCTCAAGCGATAGTGGGGTTGCTTTATATATTGGTTTATATTCCCGCTCAATTAATAATTTTATTTACGGTAGATAAGACATATTATGAAATTGTCTTGCCTCAAATTGCATTGGCTGCAAGCATGGCTTTTTTATTTGTGGCTGCTCGTACCTACAAGGAGCCGTCACGATCACGGGTTGTATTCAGGAGGTTTTTTACGCTTGATGCAACGATGGTCATTTTTATGGTGTTGGCGATATGTTTGGTGGTGTTCAATGATTTTGATCATATGCGTTTCGTAACGTTTGAACAAGTTTACGATCTACGCGCGGAAAGCGTCAGTGCAAATAAGAGTAAGTTGGCTGAGTATTCTCAGGCATTTTTGGCATATTTTTTCACAACATATTTTTATGCTAGAGGTTTGGTCTACAAAAAATGGATATATATCGGGGTGGGTTTGATTGGATCTATGGCTATATATATGGCAGAGGCTGCGAAAGCGATCATTTTGTTGTTGCCAATAACATATGCATTAATCGTCATCTGGAAAGACGGGAGAGGGTTTTTGTGGCGTGTAATTTTGTCCGCTTTACTTGGAGTTGTTGTGCTGGTTTTGGTGGTTCCAGATGAAGGTGTCTACAGGTGGGTAAAGTCAATTATATTACTGCGCGTGATTGGATCAGATGGATGGGTTCTTGCCAAATATATGGAATATTTCGATAAAAATGGTTTTACCTACTATTCTCATATAGGCCCAATTCAAGCTATTTTTGGAGGGTACTTGTATGGCGATTATTCGTTGGGTCAATTAATTGGCATGGTATACAATGGATCCCCTGAGTATAATCATAATGCTAGCTTTTGGGCAAGCGATGGATTTGCAGCTTTTGGGGTGCTGGGAATATTCATAATAACTCCGTTTGTTGGTGTGTTTTTTAATCTTTTTAACAGACTAACTTATATTTTTCCGACTTCGTTTGTGATTGCCTGGGCTGCTGGGTTTATAATTGCTTTTTTGAATACCCCTTTTACAACTGCCCTGTTCTCATTTGGCGGGTTAGGCATTCTTTTTGTTGGCTGGTGGGCAACTAAAAAAGTAAAAAATATTGAGAAATGCGGAAAAATCTCTTCAAACTCACTCGTAATTCAACAATAATTATTGCTTTTGCATCGCTGGGAACGGTAGGTATAATCCTTATCAATCCCGCATTTGTCGTTTGACTGCGCATATTAAAGAGGATTTTGCTTGAAAACTACTTTAGTCATGGTAGCCTGCCCATATTGTGGATCAGATCAGAACACGCCCTGGGGCAAGGAGGCCGGGTACACAACGGTTAAGTGCGAAAGTTGCGATTTTTTGTTCCTGAATCCACGGCCGACCGGGAAAACGATCGATGCGGCAGTGCGAACCGGTTTCACTCACACAGAGGCTGGGGATCTCGACGTAAGCTCTAGGCGGGTGCCAAGACGTATCGGCCTTTACCGTAGAATCATCTCAAAGATCTTCGCTGACATATTTGCGAAAGGGCAGCCGGTCTCTTGGCTTGATATAGGCGCCGGATACGGCGAAATAATACAAGCGGTCACTATGGTCGCCCCATCAGGGAGCAGGGTTGTCGGCATAGAACCCATGCACGTCAAGGCGAAAGCTGCGCAAGCGCTCGGCCTATCGGTCACAGAGGGCTATCTACGGCGCGACCATCCAAAGGTCCAGATCGCGTCACTCATCGACGTGTTCTCACATATCCCCGACTTTGATTCTTTTCTTGTGGACGTGTCCGCCGTCCTGGTGGACAATGGCGTGTTCCTGCTGGAAACCGGCAATCTCGCTGATCTCAAGCGCCGAGAGGATTTCTTCGGTGAGTTGGGTCTGCCTGACCATCTGGCGTTTGCGGGAGAAAAACACATCGTGGGCTTCTTGGATCGAGCTGGCTTCGATGTAGTGCAGATAGAGCGCTACAGAATTGATGGGCCAATCTGTTCTGCAAAGAACGTCGTGAAAAAACTTCTAGGCCGAAATGTTCGGGTGGCGCTTCCGTTCACCTCGGAGTATAGGACTTTGTTTATAATGGCTCGCAAGCGACCAACTGCTTGAGACCTACTGTCAGTTGCTGGCGATAGTGCCCACTTAAAGCAAACTATCTCCGACAAAGCTAGGGGTTTTGTTTTGTGAACTGCTTAAAGCGGTTGATCGTAGTCGCTAAGGCGGCTCCGCACGCACTTAAACATTATTTTTGTTGCTTTCCACACTCAACAATGAGTAACCAGCTATGAAGATTTTGCACGTCTGCCTCTCGAATTTTTACATAGATGGATACGCCTACCAGGAAAACATGCTCGTCGCCGAGCACGTCCGGGCAGGTCACAGTGTTCATGTACTCGCATCCACCGAGACATTTGGAACCGATGGCAAGCTGACATACATTAATTCGTCCTCATATATGGGATCTGATGGTGCGATAGTTGAGCGTTTGCCCTATCGTTTTACTTCGTTTTCCCATTTCTTCGCACGGAAATTTCGTGCCTATGTGGGCTTAACAGCCCGTCTTGAGGAAATTGCGCCCGATGTGATCGTATTCCATGGGCTTTGCGGATTCGCTCTCCTTGAAGTGGCTAAATACGTCAAACGAAATCCGCGTGTGGTTTTATACGCAGACTCACATGAAGATTTCAATACCAGTGCGCGCGGATTGCTTTCGAAATGGCTTCTGCATTTCATGTGTTACCGGGTAATTTTTCAAATATCGCTACCGGAAATCAGCAAAGTTTTTTGCATTTCTAAGGAAACTGTGCTATTTGTTCGAGATTTTTACGGCTGCCCAGAAATCAAGATCGAATTTCTTCCCCTTGGGGGAAAGATTTTCTCAGACGAGGAATATAACTAACTTCGCAAAACCTCCAGAGCCGAATATCAATGGGGCAAGGATGTGCGGGTTTTTGTTCAGAGTGGAAAATTCGACACAAAAAAACGCTTGCTTGATTCCCTGAAAGCCTTTAGCGCCTTACCCAACAAAAATTTGCGCTTGATGCTCACGGGCGTTTTCATGGACGATATCAAAGAGCAGGCTGAGGAGTTGGTGCGCAATGATTCGCGTATAATCAATTTAGGGTGGCTGGATACCCAGCGTCTGACCAGCCTTCTCGTAGGAGCTGATGTTTATTTGCAACCTGGGTCGCAGTCTGCCACCATGCAAATGGCTCTCTGTTGCAGGAAGCCTGTAATTATTGCCGATGTAGTTAGCCATCGAGCTCTTGTTTCTTCCAATGCTTGGCTTGTCAGCTCAATCCATAGCCTAAATGATGCGCTGAGTTCTGCTGCATGCATCCAACAATCAGAGCTTGAGTCAATGTCTTCGCAATCAACCATGATTGCTAAAACTCTATTGGATTATGCCATTCAAGCAAAAAAATTTACTCGAGGAACACAGGATGAAACTTGAAAAAAATTACAAGATTTGCTCTCGCTGCATCATGGACACCTCTGATCCAGGCATATTGTTTGACAGTAGTGGCATATGTGACTACTGCAACAATTTTGATACAACCATTTTACCCAACTGGCATACCGATTCGCGAGGTGAAGCCGAGTTGGCAAAATTCGCCGAAAAAATCAAGGCAGAAGGCAAGGGGAAGGATTTCGATTGCATTATCGGCCTTTCGGGTAGTTTAGACAGTTCATACACCGCGTATGTGGTTAAAGAGAAGATGGGCCTACGGCCACTGCTGTTTCATGTCGATGCCGGTTGGGATATCGATCAGGCTGTCAGCAACATTAAAAAATTAAAGGACGGCTTGGGCTTGGATCTTCATATCGAGACGATCGACTGGGAGGAAATGAAGGATTTGCAAGTGGCGTTCTTCAAGTCTCAAATTCCAGATCAGGATATGCCGCAGGATATTTCATTTTTCTCGTCACTGTACAAATTTGCTCGGCAGCACAAGATCAAATATGTGATGACCGGATCGAATTATTCGACAGAATGTTGCCGCGAGCCGGAGGAATGGGGTGCTTACCTGGGGCTTGACAGAACGCTGATCGGCGACATCCATTCGCGTTTCGGCAAGCGCCCACTGAAAACTTTCCCGATGCTCGATATCCTCGTCTATAAGGGAATATACCAGTATCTATTGGGTATGCAGGTGATCAAACCACTGAATATGGTGCCGTTCATCAAGAAGGATGCCGAGGATGAGTTGGAGCGCCTATTTGGCTGGCAGCGGTTTCAGCACAAGCACCATGAATCGCATTTCACAATCTTTTTCGAGGATTATTGGCTGCCGCGCAAATTCGGTTTTCACAAGCGGCGGGCGCATTTTTCCAGCTTGATCATGACTGGGCAGATGACGCGCGATGAGGCGCTTGATCGTATTTCGCGCCCAGAATTAAGTGAGGAGTTATTGCAGCAGAAGTTTGAGTTTGTCGCGCACAAGCTGGATTTGTCGGTTGATGAGTTGCAAGCGCTTTTCAACGGTGAGAACAAAACTTATCGCGACTACAAGAATAAGCGCTGGTTGATTGGAGCCGGTACAGATATCCTGCGTCGCTTGGGGTTTGAGAAACGGTTTTTCCGGTGATTTAATGTACTTATAAACCAATTGGATCGTCAAGTGCTCTCTAATACAACCCTTCTTATTACTGGCGGAACCGGATCATTTGGTAACGCCGTGCTGCGCCGTTTTTTGCAGTCTGACTTGAAAGAAATCCGCATCCTCAGCCGGGATGAAAAGAAGCAGGACGACATGCGCAAGCGCTATAACAATTCCAAGTTGAAATTCTACATTGGCGATGTGCGTGATTATCAGTCTGTGTTAAGCGCCGTGCGCGGTGCTGACTACATCTTTCATGCTGCTGCGTTGAAGCAGGTTCCCTCCTGCGAATTTCATCCTCTGGAGGCCGTCAAGACCAACATTATGGGGACGGAAAATATGCTTGAGGCGGCGATTTCAACCAGGGTCAAGCGTGTGGTGTGCTTAAGTACGGATAAGGCCGTCTATCCCATCAACGCCATGGGTATCTCCAAGGCGATGATGGAGAAGGTCATGGTTGCCGCTAGCCGTAATCTGGAGGGTACAAACACCGTTATTTGCGGCACTCGCTACGGCAACGTAATGGCCTCTCGCGGCTCGGTGATTCCGTTGTTCGTGGAGCAGGTCTTGGCGGGCAAGCCGATCACCGTGACCGACCCGTCCATGACCCGCTTCATGATGACTCTGGACGATGCGGTCGAACTGGTGTTGCACGCTTTCGAGCACGGCAGCAACGGTGATATTTTTGTGCAGAAGGCACCGGCAGCTACGGTGCAGGTGTTGACGCAGGCCATCCTGGAATTGATGGGCAAACCGGATCACGAGGTGCGCGAGATTGGCACGCGCCACGGCGAAAAACTCTATGAAACACTGTTGAGCCGGGAAGAAATGGCCTGCGCCGAAGACCAGGGCGACTATTACCGCGTGCCGCCCGATGGGCGCGACCTGAATTACGCCAAATTTGTGGAAGAGGGCGAGCAGCGTATTACCCAAAGCACGCACGGCGAGGACTACAACTCGCACAATACCGTTCGCCTCGATGTGGAAAGCATGAAGAAGCTGCTGCTCAAGCTTGACTTTATGCAGCGCATTGCACGCGGTGAACCCGTCGAGGCGCAGGAATAAGACCATGAAGGTGTTGATGACCGGTGCCAGCGGTTTCCTGGGCAAGAACCTGCAATTGCACCTCGCCGAGCGCAAGGATGTGCAAGTAGTTTGCTTCACACGCGATGGCAATGTGGAGCAACTGCCGACGTTGTTGCAAGGTGTGGATTTCGTGTTTCACTTCGCGGGGGTCAATCGCCCGCAAGACCCGCAGGAATTCGTCGCTGGCAACGCAGAACTAACGCGGAATTTGTGTTGCGCCGTCCGCACTGTGGCCGATACTACCGGCAGGAAGGTGCCGATCATCTACACCTCATCTACTCAGGCGACGCAAGATAACCCCTATGGCCGCAGCAAGCGCGAAGCAGAAAAAGCGTTGCAAGCCGTAGTCCTCAGTCATGGCATTCCGGTGCATGTCTTCCGTTTGCCCAACGTGTTCGGCAAGTGGTGCCGGCCCAACTACAATTCGGCGGTGGCCACGTTCTGTCACAACATCGCGCGGGGTCTGCCGATCCAGGTCAACGATCCGGCTGCGGCTGTCACGCTGGTGTATGTGGATGATGTCATTGAGCGTTTCATTCAATTGATGGATGGTGCTGATGCCACAGTGGATGCCGAGGGTTTTGCGACCGTAGCGCCGCAATACACCACCACGGTGGGCGAAATGGCTCGGCAGATCCAGTCTTTTAGGGACAGCCGCAATACCCTCATGATCGACCGTGTGGGAACGGGGCTGGTGCGGGCGCTCTATTCGACTTATGTGAGCTACCTGCCGCCCGAGTCGTTTGCCTACCCGATACCGCAATACGGCGATGTGCGCGGTGTATTCGTTGAGATGCTCAAGACACCGGATGCAGGGCAGTTCTCGTTTTTTACCGCGTACCCCGGTATTACGCGGGGCGGCCACTATCACCATAGCAAGACCGAGAAATTCCTGGTCATCAAGGGTCAGGCGCGCTTCAAATTCCGGCACATGCAGACTGGCGAAACCCATGAATTGATCACCGCAGGCGACAAACCTGAAGTCGTCGAAACGGTGCCGGGTTGGACGCATGACATCACCAACATCGGTGCTGAAGAAATGATCGTCATGCTCTGGGCCAACGAGGTGTTCAACCGTGCGCGGCCGGACACCTTTGCTTGTCCGTTGTAGGCTCTTGGATATGGAAGTATAGTCAACCATAATTAAACATATTTCACCCTAAAAGGGTGTGTCATGGCCGAAACCATCTTCCATCGTCCGGCACTTGCCAATCGGCTGGCGGAACAGATACTGACCCGTTCCCCGGTTTCGTCATCGTCTTCCGGCATCTTTCTGGCCGCACCGCGCCGTACTGGAAAATCCACGTTTGTTCGGGAAGATCTTCGCCCGGCGCTGGAAGGCAAGGGCGCCACCGTCATCTATGCCGATCTGTGGGCAGACCGCCATGTCGACCCGAGCGAGCTTCTTGCCGCCGCGATTCGCCTTGAGATGAGCGGGCACGATAACGCGATACAGAAAATGGCCCGGAGCCTGGGTATCAGCGGCGGCAAGGTGGGCGGCATTGATTTTTCGCTCGAACGTATCGGCATCGGCAAGGAGGTTACGCTGGCTCAGGCGCTGGCATCGCTTTCCGATGAAGTCGGGCGGCCCATCGTGTTGGTGATCGACGAGGCACAGCACGCCCTGACCAGCCAGGCCGGCATGGATAGCCTGTTTGCCTTGAAAGCGGCCCGCGATGCGCTCAACAGCAGCGCGCATCATGGTTTGCGGCTGGTCTGCACCGGTTCCAATCGCGACAAACTCGCCATGCTGCGCAACAGTAAGGAGCAGGCGTTTTACGGTGCGCCGATGGTGGCTTTTCCGCATCTGGGCCGGGATTACGTCGAATGGTTCTGCAACAACGTGGATTTGTCCGCGCCGCTTGAACCAGATGCCGTGTGGACGATGTTCGAGAAGGCGGGCTGGCGGCCCGAGTTGCTCGGCGCCGCAGCGGATGCTTTGCGCTTCGATTTTGAGATTGAGCCGGCTGAGGTACCCGTCCGATTCACAATGCTCGTCGATGAGCAGATCGAGGCCATGAATGCCGAAACCTGGCGGGTCATCGCGGCTCTCACCCCGCTACAATCCGCGGTATTGCGCGTGTTGGCCGGGAGTGGCGCGAATTATCGCCCGTTCGAGGCGGCCACACTGGACAAGTACCGCGAGACTCTGATGGCCGCCGGAGAACCAGCCGAATCGGCAGCGAAGGCAGACGTGCCTTCCATACAAGCGGCGCTGGAGGCACTACAGGACAAGTCGCTCATCTGGCGTGCCTCGCGCGGTGTTTATGCCTTGGAAGATACCTCCTTGCGTGACATGCTTTCGAGAATCAAATTATGAAAAAACTCAAGGTCATCACCGTAGTCGGTACCCGGCCCGAAATCATCCGTCTGTCGCGTGTGTTGGCTCGGCTGGATGAGCATTGCGACCATGTCCTGGTGCATACTGGTCAGAATTACGATTACGAGTTGAATCAAGTTTTCTTTGACGACCTCGGTGTACGTAAGCCGGATCACTTTCTGAACAGCGCGGCCGGTAGCGCGGCACATACCATCGGTAACCTGATCATCGCAGTGGATCAAGTGCTGGCTGAGGTGCGGCCTGAGGCGATGCTGGTGTTGGGCGATACCAATAGTTGCCTGTCAGTGATCCCCGCCAAGCGGCGCAAAATCCCGGTTTTTCATATGGAGGCAGGCAATCGGTGTTTCGACCTGCGCGTGCCGGAAGAAACGAATCGCCGTATTGTCGATCATACGGCCGATATCAATCTGACCTACAGTTCGATTGCGCGCGATTATCTGCTGCGAGAGGGATTGCCGCCGGATCAGGTGATCAAAACCGGCAGCCCGATGTACGAGGTGCTGCATCACTACCTGCCGCGTATCGAGACATCCGACGTGTTGCAGCGGCTGGTTTTGGCCGAAGGCCGTTATTTCGTGGTAAGTGCGCACCGCGAGGAGAATATCGAGTCCGAGCGTTCCTTTGGCAAGCTGGTGGCGGTGTTGAACGCAGTAGCCGAAGATTACGGTCTGCCGGTGATTGTTTCGACACACCCGCGCACCCGGAACAGAGTGGATGCAACCGGCGCAACTTTCCATCCGCAGGTGCGTTTGCTCAAGCCGTTGGGATTCCTCGATTATGTGAAATTGCAAATATCGGCCAAGGTAGTGCTGTCCGACAGTGGCACGATCAGCGAGGAGTCATCGATTTTGAATTTCCCGGCGCTGAACCTGCGAGAAGCGCATGAGCGTCCCGAGGGGATGGAAGAAGCGGTGGTGATGATGGTTGGGCTCGAAGTTGAGCGGGTACGGCAAGGGTTGGCGATTCTTGATTCACAGTTGAGGGGTATAGACAGGAACTTGCGGCTAGCGGCGGACTATAGCATGCCCAATGTATCGGACAAGGTTGTGCGCATCATTCACAGTTATACGGACTACGTGAAACGTGTAGTTTGGAAGGAGTATTTTTAAAGGTCGCCCCGATATTTATGTCTAGAATTCTCATTTATTCTCTTGTCTTTCCACCGGATCAAGTTGCAAACGCACATGTTCTTGCCGGTATTGTCCGAGAATTACGCTCGTTCGGACATGAGATTTCTGTGTTGACGACCACGCCGCATTATCAGACGCTTTCAGATATCTCCGCAAAACAGCCTTTGAGTCCATATGTTGGACAACGGGTTTTTAAAAGCGATTTTGATGGAATTCCTTGCTATCATATAAAAGTTCCCGCTACGAAAGGTGGTTTTTTTAAGAGAATTTGGACAGCGATGATTTTCCACAGCCTTTCGTTGTGGATTGGGAAACGAAAAGAATTGGCTTGCGATATTGTTCTGACGGTTTCTACACCGCCAACAATTGGCTTGATTGGACCGTTAATTGCGAGGTTTCACAAGGCAAAGTCTGTTTTTGTCGTCTGGGATCTTTCGTCAGAAAACTTTCTTGTGGATAATAAAAAAAATGGCTGGATGACATGGGTTTTGCGCCGCATCGAAGCAGTTTCCTATCGGTGGAATAATGCAATCGTTGGTTTGTCACCGACCTTGGTTAAATTGATTCGGACAAGATGCCAATCGGAGTGTTGTGTTGCTGAAATTCCAACCACAGTTGATGTTAATCTGTACTTTCCTCGACCGAGAAATAATGGTTTTTCTGGAAAGCATGGCTGGAACGATCGATTTTTAATTAGTTACGTGGGGAACTACGGGCGATTCCAGGATTTTTCACCGCTTCCTAGAGCTGTGTCCGCCTGTTCCGATCTGGGCGTCAAATTCATCTGTGCCGGTGCTGGCCTAAGATACGAAGAACTGATTCACGCTGCCGAAGCGCTGGATAATAAAAATTGGGAGGTTTGGGGATACCAACCCATCGAAACGACTGCGATGATAAATGCATCTAGTGATTTGTGCTTGATTCTCCTTGACAGAAAAGGGGCTGTTGGCAGTTTCCCGTCCAAACTTTATACCATCATGGCATCAGGGAGGCCGGTACTGTATTATGGACCTTGTGAAACGGATATCGGCCGATTGATTCGTGAAAATGATCTCGGATGGACAGTGGAGACAAGCGATGTCGACGGATTTATTGAAGCGATCCGCGAAGCTTATGCTAACCCGGAACGCAGAGAGCAGATGGGGCAGAATGGTTTGAAACTTGTCGAGAAATGCTACTCTACTTATGTTGTCGCTCGGAAATATCATGAATTGATCCAGGAAGTTCTTGCCGCCCCAGGATTTATTCCTTAGAGCGAAATAGGTTGATTGTTTAATATAAACATAAGTACATATGTAATAGGAAATGGCATGAAGTGCCTTGTTACTGGTGCAAATGGTTTTGTTGGCGCTCATCTCGTTCGTTACCTTCTTGATGTCGGCCATGAGGTCAGGGCGGTTGGTTCTTCAGAGCCAACGGGAACCATCGCTGACGAAAGGTTGGAAAGCGTCCGGGTAGCGCGAAGTGCGCTTGACCCCGCAATCTGGCAGGCAGTTTGCCGGGATGTAGAGGTGGTTTTTCATCTCGCCGGGCGTGCCCATCGTGGAAACGATTCTTCGTCGTCTGCGCGCTCCATTTATTTCCGTGACAATCTGGAAATGACCCGTACCTTGGCGGAAGCGGCGCTGAAGGAACGGGTGCGCCGCTTTGTTTTCGCCAGTTCCGTGACTGTCTACGGTACGGCTTCGACTCCTGGTGAGGCTTTCCGGGAAGATTCGCTAGCCGCACCGTACTCCAATGACGCCTACGCGCAGTCTAAGCTGGCGGCGGAGGAGTTCTTGTTGTCCGCTGATATTCGCGCTGCCCTGGAGCCGGTTATCGTCCGTCTGCCGCTTGTTTACGGCACAGGCGTTAAGGGAAACATGGCTGCACTCGTGCGGTTAGCATGTAGTGGTATGCCTCTGCCATTGTCAGGCATTGATAATCGCAGAAGCTTTGTCAATATCCCCAATTGCGTGGATTATCTTCTCACTGCCGCGTATCATCCGGCCGCAAACGGGCAAATTTTGCTGGTGTCCGACCGGGAAGATGTGTCCACGCCGGGTCTGATCCGTGCGATTGCCCGCGAATCAGGAAAAACTGCGCGGCTTTTCTCAGTGCCGCAAAGGTTTTTGAAAACGGCCTGTACCCTGCTCGGGCAGGAGGCAAGCTTTGAGAAACTGGTGGGCAATTTTCAGGTCGACCCCGCTGTCTCCTGCGCCTTGCTCGGTTGGTTACCCAAGATCAGCTTCGTCGAAGGCATTGCGCGGATGTGTGCGAAATACAGGGAAGCGTAACCCGTCATGCAACGTTTTTTCGATCTCATCTTTTCAGTAGCAGGTTTGATTCTGGGTGGGCCGTTTTTCCTGCTACTGTGGCTTGTGGGAGTTTTTATGATTGGCTCGCCCCTGTTCCGGCAGATGCGGGTGGGTAGGCATCAGAAACCTTTCGTCCTGGTGAAATTCCGCACGATGAAACCGGGGACTGCTTCGGTGGCCTCGCATCTGGCCGATGGCGCTTCCATTACCCGGTGGGGGCGTTTCTTGCGCCGGACGAAACTCGATGAATTGCCGCAGCTATGGAACGTGCTTAAAGGTGAGATGAGCCTGGTCGGGCCGCGGCCCTGCCTTTTCAATCAGGAAGAGCTCATCCAGGAACGTGCCAAAAGAGGCGTATTCGAGGCTCGTCCCGGCATTACCGGGCTAGCTCAAACAAAGGGGATCGATATGTCTACCCCTGTATTACTGGCAGAAACGGACGCGGCCATGCTTGCCAGCCTCGGTTTGGCGGATTATTTTCGCTATATTTTTCTTACGGTTGCAGGGCAGGGGCAGGGTGATCGCGCTCCGTCACGGTGATTAGGGAGTCGGTGTCACATATGTTTCCTGACAAAAATAGCAATAATTCTACTTTCCTGAGCTCGCAGGCTGTGATGCATATGCTTTCTGCGGTTAGCACGTTGTTGATCTTGGTTTGGATTTTAAAATATTGTTTTTACGGTATTGATTTTACAGACGAATCCTTTTATTTGGTCTGGATTTCAAACCCATTTCTCTATGATGCCTCAGTTACACAGTTTGGTTATATTTATCACCCACTTTTTTTGATTTTAGATGGCGATGTTGCCACCTTTCGGCAAGCAAATATCTTAATTACATTTTGTCTTTCATGGTGTTTAGCTTATTTTTTCTTGAAATCGCTGATACCAGAGAATAGCGTACAAAAGGTAAGTTTGCATATTTTGGCCGCTGGGCTAGCTGCAACCTCTTTTATTTCTTTTTTTCACAATGTTAGCTGGCTACCAACGCCAAGCTACAATAGCTTGGCTTTTCAGGCCTTGCTGATAGTTGCCATAGGTTTGCTCCTAGCTGATAAGGCTAGTTCTTCCAAAAGTGCGGTCGGCTGGGTGCTGATTGGCGTAGGTGGTTGGCTCGCATTCATGGCAAAACCAAGCACCGCACTTGCACTTGCTGTTGGGGTTCTAGCTTG
The DNA here is from genome assembly GCA_009781085.1 of Betaproteobacteria bacterium. GTDB lineage: Bacteria > Pseudomonadota > Gammaproteobacteria > Burkholderiales > Rhodocyclaceae > WRNU01. The sequence continues at coordinate 47,281 of WQYV01000003.1, read as the reverse complement.
CCTTGTGATTGCGCGCAAGTTTTCTGTTCGCATGATGTTGCTTGCTGCCACAAGCACGCTTGGGTTGCTTCTGGTCAGCGCTTTGTTGATAGATGGGTCAATATTCAAGTTTGTTGAAAGGCTGCGGTCGGGGATAGAATTTGCCCGCCTTCAAAATGTGGGGTCTTTGGAACATGGGTATTCACTGAGTCAAATATTACGTATAGATGATATTTACGACTACCTCGAAACGCGAGAAAAAATAGCAATTCTCTTCGTGGCCGTAACAGCATTTGTCGCGACAGGAGGCGCTTATCTCGGCACTAAGAGTGGAGTAACTTTATCTTTGTTGATCTCCTCCGCGTTTTTCAGCCTAACTGCCTTGCTTGCCTTCGGTATAATTCAACAAAAAGGAGTGTTTCTCGAGTTTCAAGGGATGGAAGTTTTTGGAATAGTTTTTTCTGCAATAGCTATTTATTTTGTTTTTGGAGGTAAAAAATTATTAAGCAACATTTTTTCTGTTCAATGGGGTTTTGCATTGCTATTTTTTGCAATGCCGCATATCTATGCATTTGGTACGAATGGTAATTATTGGAAACAAGGGGCTTCAGCTTCTATCTTTTGGCTGCTCGCAGGTCTCACTATACTTAGTCCGTTTGTTCGTGAAAAAGCAAAATGGTCGTTTGCAATACCGCTCGTGCTTGCTGCCCAAGCCGTAACAGCAGCGCTTATGCAGACAGGCTTGGAGCGACCATACCGACAACCTCAACCTCTCAGGCTGAATGATTCCATTGTAGAAATTGGGGCTACAGGTTCAAACTTGGTGCTGTCGGCTGGATACGCTCAGTACTTTGAGGATGCCAAGGCCGCTGCTCAGAAAGGCGGATTTGAAGCGGGTACTCCGATGATTGATCTGTCTGGACAATCACCTGGAATTCTTTATGTCCTAAGAGCCTTAAGTATCGGCCAAGCTTGGATCATTGGTGGATATTCAGGTAGTTTGAACCAAGCCAAGGCAGCATTGAGCCGTACGCCGTGTAAACAGATTGCAACTGCTTGGGTGCTGTTTGAGCCGGATGGGCCACGTAGCATCCCGGTTGAGCTTATGCACAGTTTGGGCGCTGAATTTCCCGCAAACTATAAAGTTGCAGGTTCTTGGCAAACAGCGGAAGGTGCTGGTGGTTACGCAGTCAGCAGAACCCAAGTTCTGTATTCCCCCGTCGCATCGGACGAAACGTTGGAGGCTTGCCAAGCCATCCGGGAAAGGGGTGCGAAATGAAGAAAGTAGCCATCGTTCAGTCCAACTACATCCCTTGGAAGGGGTATTTCGACATCGTTGGGAACGTCGACTTGTTCGTTTTCCATGACGACCTCCAGTACACCAAGGGTGATTGGCGAAACAGGAACAAGATCAAGACACCAAAAGGTGCGGAGTGGATCACCGTTCCCTGTGGGACGAGTGAACACAGGCTCATTTGTGATGTCGAACTGACCAGTGCGGATTGGCAACGAAAACACTGGAATCTGATTCAGACGTACTATGCCAAGGCACCTTACTTTAAGCAGTACAGTCCCTTCTTTGAGGAAATTTACCTCGGTCAAGTTTGGAAAAACCTTTCTGACCTGAACCAGCATGTCATCAGAACGATTAGTACGGAGTTGCTGGGGATGACAACGCGGTTTGACGATTCCCGAACCTACCATCTGAAGGAGACAAAGGCGAATCGGGTAATTGAGTTATTAAAAAAAGTAGGAGCAAAAATTTACCTATCCGGTCCTGCAGCAAAATCTTATCTGACAGATTCCGATTTTTCGTGTGTTGGAATAAGTTTAGAATGGATGGATTATGACGGCTACCCAGAGTACCTGCAACTTTACCCACCATTCGAACATTCTGTAAGCATCATTGACCTCTTTTTTAACGTTGGGTCGGATGCTTCCTCATACATGCTTTACAAAACCACTGGCTTGAAATGAAAACCGATTCAGTATGGACAAAATTGGGACTGTTGCTTGCCTTGGATCCAAAAGTCAAATGGCTTGCTGGTGGAGCGGGTCCCTGCTGCGCGATTGCCAATTTGACCGACAGGTGTTGGATTGATCTCTACATTTCTGGACGTGACTCCCAAAATCGGTCGCGCCTTGGTTTAGCCCACTTTGACACACAATCAGAGACTGTTGTGGATTTGTGTGAGATACCAGTGCTTTCACTCGGAACCAGGGGAGCGTTTGACGAAAACGGAACGTCATATCCTTCTGTCGTGAGGGATGGAAACAGTCTTTTGATGTACTACACGGGTTGGATCCAAGGGAGACATGTCCCCTGGTATAACGATCTCGGACTTGCCAGTAGTTTGGATGGAAAGCAATTCAAGCGATTTTCTCGAGCTCCGATAATGCCAAGAAACGACCTTGACTATATCGGTATTGGTTCATCGTGCGTGTTTCGGGAAGGCGATATCTGGCACATGTGGTACACACGGTTTGATCGATGGGGTACAGGCCCAGAGGATCATCCTCATTACTACAACATCAAGCATGCCCGATCATTTGATGGAGTGACGTGGGTGCCAGATTCCGGAGTTTGCATTGATTTTCGGGATAAATCAGAATATGCCATTGCCAAGCCGTGTGTCTTGAAAATAGAAGATCACTTCGTAATGTGGTACTCGTATCGTGGGAAATCCTATCGACCGGGTCTCGCGGTGTCGAAGGACGGACTGCACTGGAAGCGGATGGATGAGCGAGTAGGAATTGATGTCTCTGCTACGGGGTGGGATAGCGAAATGCTCTGTTATCCGCATGTGTTTGATGGGGGCACGTATTTTTACATGTTCTATAACGGAAACAAATACGGTATCCAAGGCCTAGGGCTTGCCCGAGCCTCTCGTGAGGCCGTATTGGAGATGATAAATGGCTAACGTTCCCCTCAATGTACTTGTTCTTGCTGTAGGGTCTCCCCTTGGTCAAAGCATCGTGAAGGCATTGCAAACCAGTAGGTTGCAACCATGCATATACGTCGCTGACATTGATGATCTTGCTGCCGGGTTTTACCTTCCTGGGGTTCACCCTGTTATTTTGCCGCTTGTTAAGGATTCAGCCTATTTTGAATGCCTTACCGCCTACATTGAAAAACATGACATTCGGGCGATATTTCCTGTAATTGGATTCGAACATGAGTTCTTTACCGAACATGCAGAGCATTTCCGTAGCGCAGGCGTAGAGATATTGACTTCTGCCCCAAGTGTTTACCAACTATGCAACGACAAGTATAAGTCCATGATGCACCTTCGTAGCATGGGATTAGATGCGCCAGACACTACGCTTTGTCGCGACGATGAAGAAGTGGAGCAATTTTTGGAACGTAATGTTTTCCCAGTATTTGTCAAACCACGTTCAGCTGCTTCAAGCGTCGACATCTTTAAGGTTAGAAATCGTGACCAACTTTTTGGTATCTTAAGAGCATTCCCTAGGGATTATTTCGTCGCGCAAGCCTTTCTTGATGACATGCGAGATTTTACTGCTGGTGTTTACATTTCGCGTGATCGATCGTTTTACGGAACATTGTTGATTGAGCGAGAACTGAAATTTGGATTGTCATATCGAGGAACTGTATTCGAGGATGATGCGCTTTCTGACTATTGCCTTAAGGTTGCTGAGGCCATCTCCTCTTACTACTCTATCAATGTTCAATTCAAGATTATCGAAGGACGGCCTTACGCCTACGAGATCAACCCGCGATTATCGAGTACGACCAGCGTTCGTGCCTACTTCGGTTTTAACGAGCCAGACATGATCTTGCATGAGCTTCAGGGGAAGCTCGGGGGTTATATCATGACAAAGCGGTATGGTCGGTTTACACGCTATTGGCAAGAACATTACCTGGAGGGTTTATGATTCTCGGGGTTTATGCTGACTTGCACGCAAACTTACCTGCGCTTCACGCCATGCAGGTAGCCGCAGGGTCTGTAGACCAATGGGTAGCTCTTGGTGACTCTGTGGGACTCTACCCGCAAGTTAATGAAGTACTGAACTGGCAGCGCTTGAACAATGTTTTGTATGTGCGCGGGGACCATGAGGAAGCGCTTATGGAGGGAGGCGGGCTCGCGGGTAGTTTCACCGGGACAGAGTCGCTTAGTAAACAAGCCAAGGTGATTTCTAAGGATAACCTCGGTATGCTATCTGCTATTTCTGACACCTGCAACTTTGAATCGAATGGCATACGTATGTGCGTAACTCATTTTTTGACTCCCGAATCCCGCAAAACAGAAAGCAAGTACTCCATAGACTTATCGTTGCTGGAAAAGCGTTATCAGAAATATGACTACGTCTTTTTTGGACATACGCATCTACCCACAATTCTTTATGGGCGAAATACGGTTTTTATTAATCCAGGCTCAGCTGGCTTTCCTGTTGATGTTGAAAGGCGTTGCTCAATGGTTGTTTTTGATACTTGTAACCGACGTTTCGAGTTGATTCGATTCGACTATGACATAAGCACTCTGATTGAAACTATTGAGATGGCTGGCTACAACAAGAAGCTTATTGCTTACGTCCGTAACGAACACAGGTGGATCTAAATGTATATTCTTGGCGCAGGTACATTGGGTGAGATCGTTTTGGAGACTGCTACACGTGCAGGTCTTAAAGTTAGCGGATTCTATGATGATGTAAGCGAAGCATCTGCGTGTGACGAAATTCCAGTGCTTGGTTGCCTGGATGACTTCCGGAACAATCATACCGCCATGGCTGAAGGCGCCTTTGTAGCCATCGGTGACAACTGGAAACGACAGCATTGTATTGAAAGTTTGCGAGCACTTGGGGTGCGTTTTCCAAATGTCATCGATCCAATGGCAATTCTGTCACCTTCCGCCACGTTAGGAGAGGGCAATCTCATCATGCCAGGTGCTTATATTGGAACAAAGTGCTTGCTAGGTTCATACAACATTATCTTCCCGGGAGTGTCGATTACCCACCACAATCACATTGGTAATTACTGTTTTTTCAGTCCAAGTGCCTCAGTAGGGGGTTTCACCAGAATCGGAGACTGCTGCAAAGTGGGAATGAATTGCGTTGTGCTACCTTACCGTGAGTTGAAATCGGGAATGGAGTGCGCCCCATTGACGGTGATTGGAGGAAATCTTCCGCCCGTGGTGAAGGCTTAGAGGACAATATGAACAATACAACGCTAGGTATGGACAACCAGGATCGGGTTGGAACCGTTGAGAAGTACCGCAAAGGATACGAACAACACGGATACTCGCCAAAAGCCCTCGGTTGGGATAAGGGGCGACAGGATATCCGCTTCAAAGTACTTCTCTCGTTCTTCGAATGCCGCGGAAAATCGATTCTGGATATTGGGTGTGGATTCGGTGATCTGAATCGGGTTCTTCATCGGAAAATCGGTGATTCGTACAAGTATTTAGGAATCGACCTTGTCGGTGAACTGATTGATGAGGGACGGTGCCAGTACCCACAAGAAAACATTAGGTTCCTGAATTCCGACTTCCTTGAGTACCCCTTTACGGAAACGTTCGACATTGTTGTGGCGTCTGGTATTTTCAATCACAAGTTTGCCAGTGGGAATAATGACTTTTTTGTAGAGAGGGTACTCAAGAAAGCTTGGAATCTCTGTACCGAAGGTTTTGCCTTTGACTTTCTCTCCGACAAGGTCGACTACCGTCATGAGCACACCTACCATAATAACCCAGAACATATTCTCCGGCTCGCTTATGGGTTGTCTCGCAATGTGGTTCTTCGGAATGACTACATGCCATTTGAGTTTTGTCTCCATGTGGGAAAAGATGATACTTTTGACCGTACCGATGCGATTTTCAAAACCCACAAACGAAATACGGAGCAAGTGTAGTCAAATTGTGCTACGTTAGTGAAGGAGATTTTCGATCATGAAAGTATGTCTCAATGTGTACGGAAGAGATACGTAACATGAAACTCTCTATCGTCGCAACCCTGTACCAGTCTGCCCCTTACATCAGCGAGTTTTATGAGAGGGCAAGTACGGCTGCACGCCAACAGGTGGGGGAGGATTTTGAAATCGTTCTTGTGAATGATGGTTCGCCTGACAATAGCCTTGATTTGGCCATAAAATTCACTGAAATGGACGCTCATGTCGTCGTTGTCGATCTATCGCGTAACTTTGGTCATTATAAGGCCATGATGACTGGTTTGTCCCATGCAAAGGGGCAACGAGTTTTCCTAATCGATAGTGATCTTGAGGAAGAACCAGAGTGGTTGCTGAGTTTTGCGGCGCAAATGAACCATGAACTCTGTGACGTGGTCTATGGGGTTCAAGAACGTAGAAAAGGGAGATGGTTTGAACGCTGGAGCGGCCGATTGTTTTATCGTCTCTTCAACGCCCTGAGCGGTCTTTCACTACCAGAAAATCTAGTGACTGCTCGCTTAATGACCCGCCGCTACGTCGACGCATTACTCCGCCACCAAGAGAGAGAAGTGCTCATGGCCGGTCTGTGGTACATCACCGGGTTTACACAGAATGCACAAACGGTCACAAAGCACAAAACGAGCGAAACGACATACACTTTCCGCAGAAAAATGTCTCTGCTTGTTAACTCAGTGACATCATTCAGCAATGTCCCTTTAATCAGCATTTTTTATATTGGTGTATTCATATCGTTGTTTGCGTTGTCCTATATTGCTTATTTGATCATTAACTGGTTATTTTTGGCAAAACCTTTGAGCGGATGGACCTCCGTCATGGCCTCTATCTGGTTGCTGGGTGGAATGGTCATTTCATTTGTCGGTGTGATCGGTATTTATCTTTCAAAGATTTTTTCGGAAACAAAGCAACGCCCTTATACCATCGTGAGGCATATTTATGGACAACAAAAACAAGATTGATTTGCTCAACGAAGTTGTCATTTGTTATTCCAGGAAACTACTGAAAAGCAGATATATATTCTACAACAGAAATGGATTTAGCGAGACTGATTTTGATTTAGCCGTATTGGAGTAGGAGATATGAATCGCCTTCTTGACTACCTGTATATCTTCGTCACTATAGCCTTCACGGTATATGGGCAAATGATTCTCAAGTGGCGTATCGCACAATTTGGTTCTCTTCCCACAGGATTAGTAGAAAAGCTGAAGTTTCTCATTTTGCTCCTTTTCGATCCGGCAATTTTTTCAGGATTTGCTGCGGCTTTCCTGGCATCCCTCGCATGGATGGCAGCCATGACCAAGTTCGATTTAAGCCATGCCTACCCTTTCATGAGCCTCAATTTTGTCGTGGTTTTGCTGCTAAGTGGCTGGATATTGAGTGAACCAATGTCCTTTCAAAAAACGTTTGGCGTTGGTTTGATTGTTATTGGTACTATAGTTGTTGCCCGAGCTTGACTATGGAAAAAACGAATAAAAGAATTCCTTTCAACTGGCCTTACATGACAGGCAGGGAACTCTACTATATTGCCGAAGCGCATTTCAATGGCAGCCTAGCGGGAGATGGTCCTTTCACCAAACGCTGTCATGCTTGGCTGGAGGGGCATACTGGGTGCGGCAAAACCCTGCTGACCCATTCCTGCACGGCTGCGCTTGAGATGGCAGCCTTATTGTTGGAAATCCAGCCCGGTGACGAAATCATCATGCCGTCATATACTTTCGTTTCTACGGCCAATGCTTTTGTGCTTCGCGGAGGGATACCCGTTTTTGTGGATATCCGGGAAGACACACTGAATTTGGATGAAAGGCTTCTTGAGTCGGCAATAACCCCACGGACTCGTGTCATCGCACCGGTGCACTATGCAGGCGTAGCCTGTGAGATGGACATCATTATGGATATTGCCAAGCGTCACTATCTGCGGGTTGTTGAGGATGCAGCCCAAGGTGTGATGGCGCGTTATAAGGAGAGGCCACTGGGAAGCATTGGTGACCTTGGTGCTTACAGTTTTCATGAGACCAAAAATGTGATTTCCGGTGAAGGAGGCGCTTTGCTCGTAAACGACCCTTCTCTGGCATTACGGGCTGAAATCATCCGAGAGAAAGGTACTGACCGCAGCCGTTTTTTCCGTGGTGAAGTGAATAAATATACATGGCAGGAGGTGGGGTCGTCATTCCTGCCTGGAGAGCTGATTGCTGCTTTCCTGTGGGCCCAACTTGAAGAAGCGGACCGCATTACTAAGGAACGGCTTGGGAACTGGCAGCGATATCACGAGCTTCTTGAACCGCTGGAAGCCAAAGGAATCCTGCGGCGTCCAATCGTTCCCGATGAATGCCAGCACAACGCCCATATGTACTACATCTTGTTAGCTCATGGAATCGACAGGCAAAAAGTGCTCGACGAGTTCAGGAAAAACGATATCTGGCCGGTTTTCCACTACGTACCCTTGCATTCCTCCCCTGCAGGATTGCGGTACGGACGCACGCATGGCAGCCTGGAAGTTACAAACCGGCAGTCCGGAAGGCTTGTGCGATTGCCGCTGTACGTTGGCTTGTCAGTAGAACAACAAGACAGGGTTGTTGAAGTTTTGTGCAATGCTGCCCACTGATAAAACCGCCGAGTTTTTCAAGGGAAAAATCGCCAACTAGTTGAACAGGGTTGAAGAGAGCTTAATGAAGTATTTTGAACAACAAAACCTGCTCAAAAATCTAGCATCTATCTTAGTTATCCTAGGATTAATGAGCGTATTTTTGATTGCTTATCATTTTTTTATCCGTTTTCTTTTTGGAGGAGAAGGACTCGGAGCGTTTCATCCTATTGTAAGTGATGAATCTTCTTATTTTAGATTCATAAGCAGTTTAGTACAATATGGGCCAGTAAATGGCGGTGGCTATAATGGGTATTATTTTAATGGAGAACTATTTACAGCAAAGATACTCAATTATGGTGCACACGGATTTTTTTTACTTTGGCCATACTATTTGCTGTTTTTGATTTTCGGAATAAAATTTTTAACGGTTATTGTTAGCAATTGGCTTCTTTTAGCTTTTGCATTCCTTGCAGTTTATTTTTTGACAAAAAACTTACGCAAAACGTTGATTGTGGTTTTGGCATCTCTCTTGTTTCTACCAGTACTTCTTTATTTTGGTTCTTTTTTAATGGAAATATCACAATATGTGTTTGCTATTATCACTGCGGCCTTACTTTGGCATTACAAAAATAATCGCTCTCGTATTGTTGAAATTGCACTTGTTAGCATCATTTTCTTATTTTGTGTAAGTAGAATTATTAATTTTTTGTTCTTTATTCCTTATATTGTATTAAAATCAAAAAACAATAAACAGCCAATTTTGTTTAGTTTAGCCTTGTTTGCCGTTATTTTAGTATGCTGTTATGGAATTTTTTCTATTAACTCACTTTTTGCTGCTCCATATCCAACAGGATTTTTGTATGAACTTAAAAAAACCTTTGCGGACAGGGGAATACTTGAAGGTGTTTATTTTCTTAAGGATCACATTGTTCTCAATACTAATAGACTATTTGATACTTCTGAGGGCATACCCGCGTGGATTATAATGAGATACAGTTTGATTATTATGTTTATTCTGTTTTTTGTTCGTGGATTTTTTTATTATGACTATCAAAACCATAAATTATCTTTGAGAAATGAAAAGGATTTATTGTCTTTATCATTTTCGATGGTTGTAATATTAATTCTAGGGCTCGATGTAGCGCTGTATGATATTTTTGGTTACCGTGATTTTCGCGTTTTTGCTCCTTTCGCTTTATTTTTCATGACTTATTTCTTGATTAATTCCAGGATGAAATCCATCATACCATTACTATTTATCGGTTTTCATCTTGCCTTGTTATCTCAATATACTTGTCTGAAAACCCCCGTAACGATAGTTAGGTGGACTGAAACTGAGTATCCTCATTTTGTAAATGAATTACGGTATGATGAAAGCGCTAAGAGTCGATGGGATAATACTGTTTTGACAAACTTGGGAGCAGAGGCGAATACTCATATAATGCTAGAAAAAGATTCTCGGCTTGGGTGGATTATTTTACGAAGCCCTATTATTAACTCAGAGAGCTTGCAGTGTGGGTATATACTTCTTGCAGCCGATTCACCATCAGAGTATTTGGGGTACGAAATAATTGCACATGAGAAAAATCAGTACTTGTATAAACGGATATTTTCTGAACATAATATGGTAGAATTGGGGCACTGACATGATGAATCTGGAAACAAGCTCCTATGTCTCGTCATTTTTGGAGGTGCAGATTGTTTTTGCCTGTATCTCCTTCGAGCCGCGAACATGAGCAGGGGATGCTCGAAGCCACGATTACTCCGGGTAGGAGTCCGGTCTTTTTGAACGCGAATCAAATGGCACATGCTGTTTTCTAATGGAGAAATGTGATGAAATCAAAAATTGTTTTTATACTATTCATCTTTCTTGGGTTTCCAGGTCTTGCTCAAGCATATATAGACCCAGGGACTGGTAGCCTGTTGCTGCAGGGGCTCATTGCTGCTTTTCTCTCCGTCTTGGTGTTTTGGCGTAACCTTCGCATGAGCATCATGAATTTTTTCCGTGGCAATAAACGGAGGGAAACACAAACCCCTTCTCGGTCGGAAGAAAAACAAGATCAGGACGATACTGTTTCTAAAGAGTAAAGGATACGAAACACGTGATGATAAGAAAACATAAAGATATAATGGCGTCGCCTGCTTGGATATTACCTCTGGTAATTATTGCTCCAATTGTCTTTATGTGGAGTAATAACTGGTACATGTATTCTTTGCGTGAGTTTTTTGTTTCTTTTTTGATATTGATTTTGACGTGTTCGGTTGTTTTTATAATAGGTGATTTTGTTTACTCAAAGTTTGAGAGCAAAGTAAGTGGAAGGTTAAAGTATTTATGTTGTTTCATATTTTGTATTTTCTTTGTGAAGATATTGCTTATTTTTCTTGAACTCCCCTTGCGGGGATTTTTTGCGCTTGAATATTTCAAAACAAAACTTATTATAATTAATTTTATTGCGGCGAGTTTTTTATTATTTATAATAACGAAGGGCGGATTCAAGTTGATCAAGTTTTTTCTCATCTTCTGGATGTTTTTGTCGATTGGAACGGGGCTTTATAATACTGTTTCAGCTTGGTTGAATGAAGAAAAAATACTGAATGAAGATGAACATATAATACTTACGGAACGATCAAATATTTATCTGTTTATCTTGGAGTCGTACCACGACCTAGATACTATGCGCCATGTTTATGGTATCGATAGTGAGCCACTGCGGTCCCATGTGCTGTCTCGTGGTTTTTTTATCTATGAAAATGTATATTCAAACAGTATTCATACATTAGCTTCCATGTCCGATATTTTTGGAATGAAATTGGGTATTGCTCAAGAAGTGGGGCTGGATGATGTTTTTGCACCTGTGAGAGAGCTGATCGGTGGTGGGAGAGGAAATCAGGTTTATCGTATTTTAAAAGAAAATGGTTATCATACTACTTATCTCACAACTGAAGCCCCATTCTATTATTTTCACACTAAAGGAGCATACCTAGATGAAACAGATGTCGATTTCGGATTCAATTTTATTTTTAGCATGAGACCTATATGTGAGTTAGTTCCAATTTTGTCTAATTGTCGTTACTGTCATGCTAGAAATTATATTAAATCAGAATTTCGCAACAAATTGAGTGATAATATTCGTATGATTATTGAAGAGTATAATGATAAAATACCATTATTTATTGGGTTCAAATCTGGCGCAATACATACGGACAGTGTTAAACATTCCTGGAAGCAAAAGGATGATTGGGTTTTTGGTGGGAACTACCAGAGGGGCGTCAGCTCAGGAAATCAGGAAATCTTTGAAATTGTCGACCTCATTGTTGACAAAGACCCATCAGCAGTCATTGTTCTCATAGGCGATCATGGTGCCAGACGGTTACGAAATATCCAGAAGGATGCCGAACGGCAAGGGCAAGGTATAGCAAATCTTGATGCATTTTTGAAGCAAAATGGTGAAAGTCTTGATACCCTTGTTAGCGACACTTTCGGAACGTTTCTGGCAATCCGAATGCCAGGGAAAGGCGATATTTCCAATGGGTTGCCAATGAGCCATGTCAATATTTTTCGGCACATTTTTGCCGCATTGGCGGATAACTCCGATCCAGGCATAAGCCGCGCCATCTTGCAGCGCAGGGCACCTTCCGAATCGACGCTAGGTGGTATCAAACTTGTCAAGGATGGCATTGTCCAGCGCCCCCCAGAACAGTAATCCATAGTGCAGGATAGTAGGATGACGACAAACGTTCCTTCCCTACCCCTTTTCATTAGATCCCCTGGCTCTTTCCGTGACCCTTCCGGAATGGTGTATCTCACGGAAGGTCGCGTATTCCGGACGGTACAGCCTGTTTATGCGGAACATTGGGGCTTTGCAGAAAAGTCCGGGTTCTTTGAAGAAGCCATCCGGCAAGGCAAACTGCTGCCCTTTACTGAAACTACTCCACTGGAAGGAAGCTGGAAAACACTAGAAATTGAGCGTCTACCGTTCATCTCCTACCCTTATGAATGGAGTTTTGGACAACTGAAAGACGCTGCCCTGCTCACGCTTGATCTCATGCAACTGGCGATGAAGCATGGCCTCGTCCTCAAGGACGCAAGTTCTTACAACGTCCAGTTTTTCAACGGAAAGCCTGTTTTCATTGACCATCTTTCCTTCGAGATGCGCCGCACCGGGGAGCCTTGGGCGGCTTACCTCCAATTCTGCAAACATTTTCTCGCCCCACTAGCGCTCATGTGCTATCGGGATGTGCGCTGCGGGAAGATGCTTTCCCTCTGGATAGATGGCTTGCCGTTGGATATAGCCTCTTCCCTGCTGCCTTGGAAAACTAGGTTTAATCCTCTCCTACAACTCCACATCCACACCCATGCGAGGATGCAGCATCGCCATGCCGATGCGCGCCAAGTTGCCGACAAAGTCAAACAACTTACGCTCAACGAAAGCGTTGTCCCGAAATTGTGCGAGTCGCTACGCATGGTCATTGAAAACATGCAGTTGCCGACCTTTAGTACGCAATGGGGGGATTACTACAGCGACACCAATTACAGCCGCGAAGGAGCCGAAGAAAAAGCCCGGTTCGTCCGCCAAGTGGTGGCCTCTCGTCCTGGAGCGCTGAGTGTAGACCTTGGCGCGAATACTGGCCTCTACAGTCGGATACTGGCCGAACACTTTCGTGCTGTTATCGCTTCGGACTTGGATTACCTAGCGGTCGAAAAGATGTACGCTGCGCTCAAGCAGGAAGGAAACAGCCCCATCCTCCCGCTTGTCCTGGATCTTTCCAATCCGTCGTCAGGCATCGGTTGGGCCTCTGAGGAGAGGGAGTCCTTCCAGGGACGCTGCAAGGCGGATTTTCTCTCTGCTTTGGCGCTAATCCATCACCTCGTGCAAGATGCTGGCATCCCACTCGGAAAGGTTGCCCGCTATTTTGCATCTCTTCTTAGGCAAGATGGAACCCTCATCCTGGAATTTGTCCCTTGGGAAGATTCACAGGTGCAGCGCATGATGGCCGCCCGGCAAAACGTTTTCCCCGATTATACGCTGGAGGGATGTATTGCCGCTTTTCAGGAAGAGCATTTCATCCTCCGAGAACAATTCAGTCTCACCGATAGCCTTCGAACTTTACTCGTCTTTACGCGAAAGTTAAATGAATTATCGTAGGGAAATAGATGGCTTACGGGCCATCGCCGTTTTGTCTGTTTTCTGTTTCATGCGGGGTTCCCGTGGGTAAGAGGTGGGTTTGTAGGCGTTGATAGGAAGAATTTTGGTAAAATCAGAAACCGAGATTATCTTGGAGTTTCGCCTCAAAAAAAAGCTGAACTACGAAACAGTGTTAGTACTGATATTGTCACTATAAACAAAATATTGCGTAAGAATATAGAAACTATGGAAAAAATAGAGTTTGTTGATTTATATGGATTGATTTGCGGCACAGATTCACAAACTTGTCCGATCTTTTCTCCAGATGGAAAGCTTCTGTCGTATGACGGTGACCATTTGACGCAGGCTGGGGCGGCTTATATCGGCGGGTTACTGAAGGAACATCCAGCATTCAAGGTGCCTGGAGGAAGGTCGTTGGACTGAGGCTGGCTGAGGCGTCGATGATCAAGTTTTGCGCCTGGAAAGGAGTGCCGGCCCTATGGAAACCATGAAAGGAAGTACTTCGATGCATGAACGACAAAGATGGATTGCGCAATGGTGGGAGCAAAATGCCTTGCCTGTGCAACATGTGCCGACGGCCTTGCAGTTGGCAGGGATTCCGCCTTCCCGTCAGGATTGGCGCTTCTGGATCGAGCGGCTGCTGCTGTGGTTTGGGGTCACGGCGCTGCTGGCGGGGTTGATTTTTTTCGTGGCGGCGAACTGGTCAGGGATTGGACGTTTTAGCAAATTCGCGCTGGTCGAGTTGGTGATTGTCGCTTCCCTTGTGGCGTATGTTCTGGGCGCACATCTTCGCTATGGGAATGCTGCGCTGCTGGCTGCAAGCCTGGCAGTCGGCGCATTGCTGGCATTGATCGGGCAAACCTACCAGACAGGCGCGAATACTTACGAGTTGTTCCTCGTCTGGGCGCTGCTGATCATTCCCTGGGCGTTGTCGGCACGCCTGTCGGCCTTATGGGTCCTATGGCTGGTAATCCTGCATGTGGCATATATCTTTTATGTTCAAGTGTCCGAGAAATTATGGGGTTTTTCCTCGGAGTTTGAAGCCGTTCTGGCTGCCGTGATTTTGTTTGATGCTTGTGTGCTGGCCGCCTGGGAATGGCTGGCCGCGAATGGCTGGATGTGGATGCGTGGCCGTTGGGTGCCGAGGTTGTTGGTGCTCGCGGCAGGGGGCGCAGCGACGGTGCTGGCGATTTACCTGATCTTTGACCATCGCCATGCGAATGGGTGGTATTTCGTGCTGTACATCCTCGTGCTGGCCGGCCTGTACGGCGGTTATCGTTACAAGGTGCCGGATCTTTTCATGCTGGCGGGCGGCGCATTGAGCGTTATCGTGGTGGCGACCACATGGCTTGGTCGCGTCCTTTTTGAGGGTTCGAGGGATTTCGCCGGTCCTTTGTTTCTGTTGAGCCTGTTTTCCATGCTGGCGACGGCGGGGGCAGCCTGGTGGTTGCGGCAGGTCGCACATGCGTGGAAAGACAGCCCATCCGCTGAAACCCATGAGGAGGTTTCGCCATGAAAATTTTCCCGTCCCGGGGCAACCCTGAAATTTTTTGGCAGACATTGTCTGATGCAGGGCTGGTGCAGGGAGAGATGCCGGTCGATTCGGCAAAGGCTCATGGCGACGGGTCACCTTGGTTTGTCAAGGTGATGCTGGGTGTGGCAGCGTGGCTTTCCTCATGTTTATTTTTGTTTTTTATCGCATTTTTTATGGGGAGAGAGTTCGAAAACGAATGGGTACGCGCAATCCTTGGAACCATTGCCTGCACGTTGGCAGTCGTGTGTTTTCGCAAATGCCCGTCTTCGGCATTTGTTGACCAGATTCTTTTTATTCTGGCACTTTTGGGGCAGGTGCTGTTGGTGAGCGTCATCTGGTTCGGTGGGTCAAGCTGGACTGAGTCTTATGTCCCTTGCTTGTTGACGGCGTTGTTTGGGGTCGCCGTCCTGGTGGCAATCCCGTATTTGCCTAACCGTTTTCTGAGCGCATCGGTTGCCTTGACATCCCTGTATTTCGCAGTGTTGTTCTGGGTAATTTCTTTTTCATATACCGGCATGCCTTTTAAGGTCGCAGAATTACTTGCCTTGTTGTTCATGTCGCTGTGTCTGGCGTTGCTGGCAGTCGTATTGCGTTACCAATGGCGCTTACCTCGGCTTTGGCCCGTAGTTGCGCTGGTTCTCAGCCTGGTTCCGTTTTTTATTGCAGGAATGCAAGACATTACAGGAATACGAAACTCTATGCTATTGGGGGGTATGGGAGGCAGCATGTGGACGGTGATGGGAGCCAGCAGTAGTAACGGGTTTGAAGTCTTTGGGCGGGTCAGTTTGGTTGTTGCCTGGTTGGGTATTGTATATGCCTTGTTGAGGCGAGGGACAGCCAAACCATTGTCGCTTACAAACAGCGGTGCCTGGTTGTTTGCGATCCTTCTTGCGGCAGGAACCTGGCCAGTACCGATGGCATTATTTGCACTGACTGTGTACATCCTTGGCTTCTCGCAGCGGGATAAGCTTCTGGAAGGTATCGGCGTCGTCCAATTGCTTTGGTCGGTTGGTTATTATTATTACTCGCTTGAAGATATCCTGTTATTCAAATCGCTGATGCTTACCGCGCTGGGTGCCGTATTGCTGCTACTCTATGCTTTCAGTCGCTACCTTTTGCCGAAAACGGGATGCAACGAAGGAGAAAAGGGATGAATTTTTCCAAGATAAGTCTGCGAGCCATTGTCGCCGTTGTTGCTGGAATTCTTATTCTTGGTTTTCTTAACTGGAGCATCTTTCAAAAGGAAAGCATCGTCCAAAAAGGGCGTATTGTGCTGTTACAACTGGCACCGGTCGACCCACGGTCGTTGATGCAGGGAGATTACATGGCGCTACGTTTTGCACTGGCAAATAAAGTTAGTAGCGAGGTCAGTAGGGACGAAATGATTGTTCTGAAGCTTGACGAAAACAATGTTGCGAATTTTGAGCGTATTGATGATGGGCATTCGGCTTTGCAAGATGATGAGATCCGATTTCGATATCGCTTGCCTAATGCGTTTTTCTTTGAAGAAGGGCAGGGAAAAGCCTACGAACTGGCTCGTTACGGCGAGTTTCGCGTTACCGATAGCGGCAATGCTACCCTTACGCAAATGCGCGATGAAGGGTTCAACGTGATGGGACGTGGTGTGGCACGGGATTGAACGATCGGTATTAGGGGTTGCAAGCCGGAACCCGAGAAATTTCCGTCACCCCAACTCCAGCCCCGCTACGAGCGCATCTAAGTCGATCACCTTGCCGTCGCTCTGGAAGGTGTAATGTCCGTTCAGCAGGATGTGCCTCCAGGCCGTTGGTGACATCTTGGTGATGAGCTCCAGTGCTTTGGCGTTACCGCTTGCTTCATATTTCGCCAGAAGCCGGGACAGGATTGCCGAGTTGTAGAAGATGACCATGTTGACGATCAGACGCGCACACTGGTTGCTGATTTCGACCTCGATGTCTGTGCGACCGGTCAGTTCTTTCTTCCCGCCAACCTGTGCGATGGCCGAACGTAACTGGTGGTAGGACTCGATCCGGTTCTGAGAGCGATGCACGTTGCGCTCCAATTGCGGATCGCGCAGGTAAAAGCCAACCATTGTGTATGCAGTTCGGACGCCAGTACATCAAGCTGTGCATCAATCGGCTGTCGCAGGAATGGAATGTCCATCTGCGCCAGCGCGTCGGCCCTTTCTTCCATCGAAACCAACTCGTCGGAGAAATGACGGTGTTGTAGGCTGTCATCAAGGTAGAGTTCCCCCGACTGGAAACGCTTCCTGACTTGATGATAAAGCCAGAATTCGTAGCGGTCGGCATGTAGGCTCGTTGGCTTGCCATCGGTATCGAAGGTCAACAGGAACGTGCGCAAGCGTTTCGGTAACGTGGCTGCTGGACATTCGGCGAGCGGTCGTTGCGACAGACGCTGTTGTTTTGAGAACACTTCCTTGACCCAGGCCAGCGCCACAAGCCACGGGCTATCCGGGTCAGTGCCTGCAAAATCGAGTGCGACGTATAGCGGACGAAGATGTCATCACGCACCAGAAGCTGATCTAGTGCAGCCTTGGCCGATTCATCCAATCCCTCTGCCAACAGGCTACCTAACCGCCGATGTTCGGCGGAAAGCGCGTCCCTACTCTTGCGCTCGCAAATATTGATATAGCGTTTCACGACTGATGCCGAATTCACGGGCAAGCGTCGTTTTCTTTTCGCCAGCAGTGGCACGCTGGCGCAATCCTGCAATTTCTGAATCGGAAAGCGATTTCTTGCGACCACGATAAGCACCGCGCTGTTTCGCCAAGGCGATGCCTTCGCGTTGACGCTCCTTGATGAGTGCGCGCTCAAATTCGGCGAATGCGCCCATGACTGACAACATCAAGTTTGCCATTGGAGAGTCTTCGCCAGTAAAAGTTAGGCATTCCTTGACGAACTCAATGCGTACTCCGCTTTGGGTAAGTTGCTGCACTAAACGGCGTAGGTCATCCAGGTTGCGCGCCAGCCGATCCATGCTGTGCACCACCACCGTGTCACCTTCACGCACGAAAGCAAGCAATGCGTCAAGCTGCGGGCGTTTCGTGTCTTTCCCAGACGCCTTATCGGTGAACACCTTGTCCACCTGAACCTGTTCCAGTTGTCGTTCCGGATTTTGGTCGAAACTGCTGACGCGGACGTAGCCGATGCGATGCCCCTGCAAAATGCTCTCCAAGCGTAAGTGTCAGGTAAAAATCTATGGCTTTGTACCGTGCCTGTCAAGAAATTTGGAATATAACTCTATTTTGACGGTTTCAGACGGTGTATCCTGACGTCCGGTTAGGGTATAGCCTAGACCGACATATGAAAGGCACTATCAGGACTGCTGGAATAATTGTGCCTCTTGACATATCTTCGTTTATAAACGACAATAAAACATGTTCGAGATCAAGCACTACATCACCAGCGATGGCCGGGACGTATTTGCGGAATGGCGCGAACAAGTGAAAGACGGTAAAGCCAAGATCGCCATTGACCGACGCATTTATCGTGTCGAGCTTGGTAATTTTGGCGATCACAAGCCTTGCCGTGATGGGGTGTGGGAACTGCGGCTCGATGTAGGCCCGGGCTACCGCGTGTACTACGCGCAAACCGAGAAGACAGTTGTCTTGTTGCTTTGCGGCGGTCACAAACGTTCTCAAGACGCCGACATTTCGGCGGCATGTGAGTATTGGAAGGACTGGCAGCGTCGCAGCGCAAAGCAGGAGAAAGAGCGATGAAAGAGCGAACCCATGATGATGCAATGGCCGATGCCTTCCGCAAAGACCCGGCCTATGCTGTTGAGTTGTTAAACAGCATCCTTGAGGACGGCGATCAAGGCGAGTTACTTATCGCGCTTCGCCAAATGACAAAAGCCTTTGGTGGTGTTCCAAAGATTGCGGAACAAGCGCAACTTAACCGCACACAGCTTTACAGAACTCTGTCTGCTGACGGAAACCCAGAAATCCGTAGCCTAGCCGCAATCCTCAAAACGATGGGCTTACGGCTTGCGGTGCAGCCTATCTCGGCAGAGGTTGCACACGCTTAATCAGCCTAGCCTAGCGTATCAAAGCAGTTGAAAAATGGGTTTGTGAAAATGCCGCCGAGCGGGAACAGAAAAATAAAGGGGCCAGTTCAGGGGTGGAAGGAGTTATGACCTTTCTCCGAAGGTGTAGGTTCCTCTGATATAAATGTGTGCGCTTTTGGCGGCAGGCAGCGCCGATTTCTTTTGTTTTTATACGGAAGAATCCGCACCTTGGATTATTCGGCCTGCTTGTCTTGTTTGGTATTGTGTCTTTGCTTGCAAATATTCCGCCCCTTGCTGGTGCGCTGTTTGGGGCAGGCGCTTCATTGCTGGGAGCGTGGATAACGGAGATGAACAGCCGCCGCTCTAGCTCCGAGGACAAAGCCAGACGTGAAGCAGAGGCGCGTAAGTATCTAGCCCACGAGTTGAACCGAGTTATTGAGAGGGTGCTATATATACATGAACGCGCAAGCGTAAACTACGTATGCACCTGGGCTAAGGATGGAGTCACGCCAAGCGATTTGCAGATGGACTTTGTCCCGTACATGCCAGTACTGTACCCAAACGCGCAGCAATTCAGAGATTTATCAGGTGACGACGCAACGGCTTTAATTGCCTTCTATGACTCCCTTCATGCGCTAGAAAAATTCGTCAATGATTGGTGGGGGCGTGATGGTCAGTTGGTCGAAAATATTTTCAACATGCTTTTGCACCTTGCCTCTGATAGCTTGTCGCTTGCAGGAGTTTGTATTGAGCGGTTTGAATTGGAGAAACTTTTTCCGCCAAAGTACGCATCATGGGACACGTTGTCGTCGCGCATAAACCGCACAAAAGAGTCCGCCGAAAAGTCCCGCGAACACCGCACAGCAAAGTTCAATGCCCAGAGGGCTTCATCGCAGGTTCATCCAACCAAAAACAGACGGGCTTAAGAGTGAGCAGTCCAAGATGGCACTTGGTGACACGACAGCGGGGTTACCCCCTACTGGCTAAAAATGTAGTCGGTAAAGGTCACTGAGGGGCTAGAGTTGGGATGACGGAAATTTCTCGGGTTCCGGCGTACACCCCCTATTACGGCAGGGAAGAGATGTCAGTCCCTGCCACCTCCGCCGCCATTTTCCGAAACCCTTCTTCCGATAGGTCATCCGTCACCAACTGCCGCGCCCCGGCGAGTTGGTGGAAATTTTTGTGCTGTGAGCGTGCGTAGAGCGGGTCGTAGTGGCGGGCGATGAGTTCCTGGAAAAGCGGGGGCAAGTTGCGTTCAAGCGCCCAGGTTTGCCAACGTTCCAGCGTGGCATTGTCGATGAGGCCGCGCAGGCGTTCGAGCCTGCCCGCGAACGCGGCGGGGTTGTCGCCCAGGTAGGCGTAGCCGTCGAGCAGGTAGGTGAGCCGCGCTTGCTGCGTGACACAGATTTCGATGCATGGCGCGGCACGCATGGCGTCTATCAGGGCGTTGGGCAGGGCGCAGACGCCGATTTTGCGGCTTTCGGCTTCGACGTAGATTACTTTTTCTGGGTCGAATCGCCCGATCCGGTCGGCGAGGCAGGACTCGAACCATTTTTGTGTCGGTTGCTCGCGATCTGGCAGGCCACCGAGTACGGAACCTTTGTGTGCGGCCAGTGCTTCGAGGTCGAGCGTTTGTTCGCCCCATGCGGCCAGTGCGGTGAGCAGTCGTGTTTTGCCGCTGCCGGTCGCACCGCAGATGACGCGCCATTGGAGTGTCGTGGGTAGGGTTGCCAGCAGGCCGACGACGTGTCTTCGCCATGTCTTGTAGCCGCCCGCGAGTTGCCCAGCACGCCAGCCGATCAGGTTGAACCACAGCGCGGCGCTTTGGCTCCGCATGCCTCCACGCCAGCAGTAGACGAGGGGCCGCCAGTGTTTGGGGCGGTCATGGAAATGCGTCTCCAGCATCGCGGCGATGTTCCTAGCCACCAGAGCCGCACCCAATTTCCTGGCCTTGAACGGGGATTGCGCGTAGAGCAGGCCGACTTCGTGGCGCTCTTCGTTGTTCAGAACGGGACAATTCAGTGCGCCGGGAATATGGTCTTCCGCGAATTCGGCAGGGGAACGGACATCGACGATTTCGTCGAAACCGGTGCGTTCTTCGAGTATGCTGGAGAGGTCGAACGCTAGTGGTGAGGGCATGGGAATGAAGGAAATTCACTATTTTGCGTCGTTCGTGGTGTGTTGGGTAGCCGCTTGAAAAATGAGCGTGTCGCCGCATATCCATTCATTGTATGCTACACGCCCTGAAGCAGGCCAAGGCGGGGATTGATGGAACAGCGATTGGTGGAAATCAGTGAAATGAACGAAAACGGGTTGATGCAGGACGAAATCAATTTGTTGGACCTGTGGGAAAAGCTGCGTGATGGTTGGAAGGGTGTTGTCGGTGGGTTGGCGTTGGGAACCGCCATCGCTCTTGCCGGAATTGTGTTGATTCCGCCGAAATACGAGGCTGTGGCGCTCATTCAGGTTGGGCAGATCGGGCAAGTCGGGCAGGTTGGGCAGGGCGGCCAAACCAAGGTCAGTGGTCAGCCCGTTGAGTCGCCAGCACAGGCCATCGAGCGGATGAAGTCCCCGGCTTTCCAGCGGCGGGTGGCTGGGGTGTTGAATGATCAGGAGTGGCTGCAAGACTTGGCGCGCTCTGCGACGGGAACTATCAAGGCTTTCTCGTTGCAGGTGATCAAAGCAACTGCGGGGCAGGATGTACCGCTCATCGAGTTGAATGCCGTGGGAGGGAGCCCGGAAGCTGCTGGGCGTAAAGCCGAAGTTGTGGTGGGCGAGTTGACCAAGGTACATGACGAATTGGCGCAGCCGACCCTGATGCGCTTACGTACCGATCTGGCAATCAGTCGCGAGAAATTGGCGCGTACTGAGCGTGATCTGGTTGAACTGACCAAGTTGGTGGAGGCTGCGGAGGTCAAGGATGATCGCTTTACCCGGTTGGCGTTGCTAAACTCGCTACGCACCAACAAAGAGGCCGAAACTTTTGGGCAGCGTCAGATGATTATGACGCTTGAGGCTGCCTTGGGCGCACCAGCGACGCAGTCGGTTCACGCGATCGAGGGGATATTCGTCCCGGAAAAGCCCGCGTCGCCAAAGAAGGCGCTTCTGCTTGCCATTGGTTCCGTTGGCGGCTTGTTTATCGGGATATGTTGGGTGTTTGTCAGCGATTCCTGGCGGCGTGCGCGTGCGTCGCGGGAGCGCGGCTGACTTCCGCGCCGACAATGGAGTTTTCCGAACTTCCGCAATTTCTTTCCGTCGCCAGTACCAACATAGGGAAACATGACTGAAAGAATTAGGCTGACACAATTTTCGCATGGCGGCGGTTGCGGCTGCAAAATTGCACCCACCGTGTTGAGCGAGATGCTGGCGCGGCTACCTGCCGGGTTTGCGCCGCCGGAGTTGCTGATTGGAACCCAAACGAGCGACGACGCGGCGGTCTATAGGCTGAACGACCAGCAGGCGTTGATTGCGACGACGGATTTTTTCATGCCTATCGTCGACGACCCTTTCGATTTTGGGCGCATCGCGGCGGCCAATGCGCTCTCAGACGTTTACGCAATGGGCGGCTCTCCGATCCTGGCACTGGCATTGGTGGGAATGCCCATTGGTAAGTTGCCGCTGGAAGTGATTGCCCAGGTGCTGGAAGGCGGTGCGAGCATGTGCCGCGAAGCGGGTATCCCGGTGGCGGGCGGGCATTCGATCGACAGTGTGGAACCTATTTACGGGTTGGCGGCGATGGGGCTTGTGCATCCGGAAAGGGTGAAGAGCAACGCGGGGGCGAAACCTGGGGATGTGTTGGTTCTGGGTAAACCGTTGGGTATCGGGGTGTTGAGTGCGGCACTGAAGTTGGGGCGGCTGGATGAGGCCGGTTATGCGGCCATGATTGCGATTACCACGCAATTGAACCGCGTCGGCACAAGGCTTGCCCTCTCCGACGATGTTCACGCGATGACGGATGTGACCGGCTTTGGCCTGCTCGGGCATTTGCTCGAACTTTGCCGGGGTTCTGCCTGTTGCGCCGAGTTGGCCTTTGAGGCGTTGCCAGTGATTGAGGCGGCGTGCAATCTGGCGCAAGAGGGGGTCAAGACGGGAGCTTCGGCACGGAACTGGTCTTCTTACGGGGACGAGGTGGAACTGCACGATATTGCCCCCTGGCAGCAGGTTCTTCTTACCGACCCGCAAACCAGCGGCGGTTTGCTCGTTGCTTGTGCGGCGGAAGCAGCAAAGGATGTGTTGGCCCTCTTTCACGCGGAAGTTTTCACGGCGGTAGCAGAAGTGGGGTGCTTGCGGGGGTGGGAGCCAAACGCAGGGGCGCGGGTAGTGGTGCGGGGGTAGGTTCGTAGCCAGAGTGCGTTTTGCGTCCTTCAAAAGCGGCAGAAACTGCCCTTCATTGTGGCATCCACTGCATGGGGTCGATCTTCCAGCGCTTGAAATCTTCATAGCCCACGATGTTGTCCTGCGAGTACCGTAGGTCGATGAGTTCAGGTTTCAGGTAGTAGCCACGCGTGTGGAAGATGACTTTGACCTTGGGTTTTGTGAGTTTTTCCGGGTACTGTTCATCGACGATGGCAAGCCGCCCGCTCTCCAGCCGTACCAGCGAGCCTGTGGGATAGATACCGAGCGAGTGGATGAAAATTTGGACCAATTCCGGGTTGAACTGGAACTTGCTCCATTCGAGTATCTTGCGCAGCGCCTCGGTGGGCGGCATGCCCTCGCGATAGCAGCGGTCTGACGTGATGGCATCGTAAACGTCGACGATGGCACTCATCTGGCCGTAGCGGTTGATGGCGTTTCCCTTGAGCTTGTTCGGGTAGCCGCTGCCGTCGAAACGTTCGTGGTGTTGGGCGGCGACAGAGAGTGAGATGGGATTGATGCCCGGTGTGTCTTCGAGAATGATCTTGCTTTGGACGACGTGTGTTTTCATCTGCTCGAATTCGGCATCGGTAAGTTTGCCAGGTTTGTTCAAAATGATGTCGGGAACCGTGGCCTTGCCTACGTCGTGGAGCAGGGCGCCGATGGCGATTTCCCGGATGACTTCGCGTGGCAGTTCCAGCGAGCGGGCAAATGAGATCATGAGCGTACATACCGAAACCGAATGCTGGAACGTGTAGTCGTCGTGGTTTTTCAGTTGTGCCAGCGGCAGGAGGGCATCCTGCTGGCGAAAGATGGAATCGACGATGCGTTCGACTACGGGTTCGACATGTTCGACGGTAATCTGCCTGCCCATGCGGATATCTTTCATCATGTTGTGCACGATGCGGTTGGCTTCGGTGTGCAGTTTTTTCGCATGCTGACGTTCTTCGCCGAGCCTAGTCGGACGTGGGGCAGGGGGCGCTTCTTCTTTAGGCGGGGCGGGGGGGTTGGCTGGGGCGGGTCGTGGTTCTTCAACATCTGCGCCACGCGAGGTGTCGATGCTGATTTCGCCTTCGCCCAAAACGAGAAGTTTTTGCAGCGTGTTTTCGCTGTCGATGAGAAAACGGTTGCGCAGGAAATTGTGCTCGATCCAGTCGTGGTGGAGATCGTGCACGTACATGCCAACGCGGAGTTTGGAAACAGGAACGAGTTTGATCATACATTCATGAAAATGTTTGACTCTCAGGGTAATTGCCTCTGATGTCATTGGCTGCAACAGATATCACATTCATGCGTTGAATGGGTGCTTTCCTAGTGCGCACCCGCAGTGGTTTGGAGTTGAACCTCATTCCGGGGTGTTTCCGCATGTCCTTACACTGCTAGAATCACGCTCTTCCATTATCGAGTTACTCTGGTTTTCTAACCTGGAACCCTTCGATGTGGTTTAGGGGAGCTTTGTGCTCCATATTGAATTGCCCTCGCTTCAACCCGCCATTCGTATTTATTGCCGGGATTGAAGCTTGGCACGTGTTAGGCTCAGGAGCTGCATGGTGCGCATCGTTTGTCTCGACCTCGAAGGAGTGCTGGTTCCCGAAATCTGGATCGAATTCGCTGGGCGCACGGGTATCCCGGAACTGCGCCGCACGACGCGCGACGAGCCAGATTATGATGTGTTGATGAAGTACCGGCTGAACATTCTGGCGGAACATCGTCTTGGCCTGCCGGACATTCAGAAGGTGATTGCGGACATGGGACCCTTGCCTGGCGCACGCACGTTTCTCGACGGTCTGCGTGAGGTGTACCAGGTAGTGATCCTTTCCGATACGTTCTACGAATTCGCCCATCCGCTGATGCGGCAACTCGCATGGCCCACGCTTTTCTGTCATGGGTTGGAAACCAACTCTGAAGGCGTGATCGTGGATTACCGCCTGCGCATGGCTGAGCAGAAACGCGAGGCGGTGAAGCGTTTCCGCGAACTCAATTTCGCCGTCGTTGCTGCAGGCGATTCTTATAACGATACTGCGATGCTGGGTGCGGCGCACGCCGGTATTCTTTTCTGCCCGCCGGAAAACGTGGTGCACGAATTTCCGCAATTTCTCGTGACGCGTGATTACGTAGCGCTCCGCACGGAAATCGATCGCGCTTTTGCATCCATGGTTTGATTGAGTATGCACCGCCAACGTTTTTATACGCTGTCTGCTTCTTGCCCGGATCGAGTGGGGATCGTTGCCCGTGTGTCGGGTTTCATTTCTGCGCACCAAGGTTGGATATTGGAAACCGCGTTCCATGCCGAGCAAATTGACGAGGGGGAAGGAGTCGGACGTTATTTCATGCGTATTGAGATTCGAGCCGATTCACTGCCGTTTTCCTTGGATGAATTCCGTGATCGTTTCCAGCCTATTGCCGAAGAATTGGATATGGAGTGGAAAATTACCGATTCGGCGGTCAAAAAGCGCGTGGTTATCCTCGTTAGCCAGCAGGAGCATTGCCTGTACGATTTATTGGCGCGCTGGCAATCTGGGGAACTAGATATTGAAATTCCGTGTGTGATTTCTAATCACGGAACTTTCCGGGGTTTTGTCGAATGGCATGGCATTGTGTTCCACCATGTGCCAGTTGCGTCGGATAACAAGCCAGCGGCTTATGCTGAAGTGCGGCGCATTTTTGAAGAGGCGTGCGGCGATGCCATGGTGCTGGCGCGCTACATGCAGATACTTCCGCCTGACCTGTGCGCGGCCTATCCAGGGCGGATCATCAACATCCATCACAGTTTCCTGCCCAGTTTCGTGGGTGCGCGGCCTTACCACCAAGCTTGGGTCAAGGGCGTGAAGCTCATCGGCGCAACCTGCCATTACGTGACTGCCGACCTCGACCAGGGGCCGATCATCGAACAGGACGTGATCCGCATCGATCACACGGATACTGTGGGTGACATGGTGCGCTACGGCAAGGACATCGAAAAAACCGTGCTCGCACGCGGCCTGCGTTACCATCTGGAAGACCGCGTACTGGCCTACGGCAATAAGACGGTTGTTTTTCGCTGAATGCAGGGTGGGGCAGTCCCAATGCTGTTCACTTAACGAATAAGGATGTAAAAAGTCGTAGTTTTTTGGTACGAAGTGGTGTTGCTTTTCAACATCTTTGATGCTTCGTATTGAAAAAACAATTCCCTATTTTTGCTAAGTGAACAGCATTGGGGGCAGTCCCTATTGTTATTCCCGCGCGAACCATTCTAATTGGGTGCGCAGGGATTCGCCCCCAGTCATTTGAGGATTGGAAGGTGCGGAACCACTGGCTGTCTCGCGGGCGGCGATGATGGCCTTGGCGCGTTCGAACGCTTTGGTGAATGAGCGTGTTTCGCGCAATGCTTCGTCGAAATAGGCGCGGCCAAAGTCGGTCAGTTCGTTCGTGTCGTCGCAACCGAAAGAATTGCGGTCAGCAGAAGCAGCGGTGATGACCAGGGTGTTGTCATCGACGAGCGCAGGGATAAAACCACCAGAATAGCAAGCCGAAATTACGACTACCCGGTGTTTGATACCGGCATCGTCAAGAGCCTTGCGCAGCATTTGCGGGGTGATGTCGGAAAACTTGAGCGGTTGGAGCTTGATGGAAAACTGGTGATCGGCTGAGCCGTGCGAGGTCAAGAACAGGAAAAGCAGGTCTTCTTCCCTATTCATTTGCTTGCCAATGCGGCGCAACGCCCGCGAGAGCGATTCATGACTGGCAAACGGAAGTTTTCGCGCTGTGGCCGGATTGTTGACCAGGATCATGGAGTGGCCGGCAGTGGCATAGCGTTCCTTGAACAATTGTTCAACGGTGATGGTTTCACGCATGAACACGCTTTCTTCGCTGCCTGCGACTCCGAGGAAAAAGATTTCCGGCACGCCGGGTTTTCCGGCTTCGACTTTGGCTAGTTGTTCAGTGAGAAGGCGTGGCTGGCCGTAGAGCACTTCTTCATCCAGGGTGGGGCCGTTGGCGTTTGTGATATCTGTTTGGGGGATAACGATGTTGATTTGCCAGAGCGCCAGCGGATCGGCGCTGGTGAAAACGGCAAGCAGGGTCAACAGGGTGAACGGTGCAGACAGGCCACGGCGCCAGCCGCTGCCGTGCCCGGTGCGCACGACAAATAGGGTTCCAGCCAGCGCCAGCCATGCATGGGGCAGCGCGGAAATGAAGTGCGGCAGCATGTCGTTGAACCATGAGACAAGACCTGGCGGCATGTCTTTGACATCGGCGAAAGTTAGTCCGGATACGGTTGGCCACACTAATTCGGCGATGAGTTCGGCCAGCGGCAGCACGAGCAGCAGCAGGGCGAATACCAGCCAAGTGGCCCCACCGTCTTGCTGTCCGTCGATCCATTTCAGTAAACCGGCGATAACAGCCACGGCTCCGAACGGGACGAACATCGCGCCGTCGAGCGTCACCGCACCGCCCTCCTTGCCATTCAGGGCAATGGAAAGGGCGATCGAGAGCAGGCAATAAATCAGGACGAGCCAGGGAAGCTTGCCGATACCCAGGCTGAAACTGCCCGGTTTGGAACGGCGCAGTGCCAGGATGCGGCCAAGCTGGCGTAGGTCGTCGAACAGGCTGGAATATGGGACGGTATCGGGGACAGACATGTAATCGTTTGTGAAAACTTGCGCTGAGCCGGAGCATTGTAGCTGACGGTAACAAGACGGTTGTTTTTCGTTGGGCCGTTTGTCCGTCACCCAACGTAAAAAGGCTGGACGGTTGCCAAGGGCAGGAACAGGGTGAGCGGCGAGCCGGGCAGGGCGATGAAGCCATGGTGCCGGTAAAAGGCCGCTGCGGCCTCATCCTTGGCATCAACCATCAGGGCATAGGCGGCGATTTCCAAACGAGCGGCATGGTCGAGCGCATCGGCCAGCAGCGCACCGCCCAGACCTTGCCCCTTGAACGCCTGGTCGACAGCCAGACGGCCCATGCGGATGGCTGGCACGGTCGGATAGCGCGGTAGTTTCTTGCCGATGCTGGCCGGAAGGTCGGCCAGCAGTAGGCTTGCTGACGCCAGGGTGTAATAGCCCGCGATATGCTGCCCGTCCGCTAAGGCGACAAAACAGGCTGTCATGCGGCGGCGGGCGTCCTGGGTGGCCTGTTCCCGCAGATAGCGGTTCAATGGCTCCGAACCGCTGTTGAACGCAGTGCGGTCATGCGCAACATTGAGCGGCACAACCTGGAACGGCGCGCTGCCCATTTAGGTGCGCAAAAGCTTGCTGCGACGGGCGAAGGCGCGTTCCAAAGCCGGTGACGGTTGTGGAGGTGACAGCAGCGCCTGTGCAAAGCACTCCTGGTCGGCCAGCGAGAGCCGGATAACTCCCGCCTGCTCGATGGCGCGTTGTGCAGCCTCCTGGACTGCGCCCACAACGAAATCGGTCATGGTGCGCCCCTGAAGTTCAGCGGCGCGCTTGAGCATTGCGTGCAGGTCGATACTGATCCGGGCTTCGAGTCGGGCGGTGGGGACAGATGCGGACATGGGGTGATCCTCCTGATGCAGTTATACGGCAATTTGCCGTATGAGACAATAGGCGTCCTTGGAGAAATGTCGATTTGCTCCTGCATGGGATGGCTTCGTCATCAAGGTTTTGGTGGGGCGAGCGGTTTTTGGGGCGCGCCTCTTTTTTGGCAGGACAGAATTGTTTATGCTGTATGGTATTGCTTCCAGATGGCTTGCGTGTAGAAAAATGGACAACACCATGACGCCGATAAAAGTCTTTGTTAGCTATAGCCACGATGATGATGAGCACAAAGCGCGTGTCCTTGAACTCGCGAACACTTTGCGTAGTGAAGAAGGTATCGACGTGGAGCTGGATCAGTATCATCTCAACCAGCTTTGGCCGATCTGGTGCGAAACACAAATTCGGGAGTCCTGTTTCGTACTGATGATCTGTACACCTACTTACAAAGAAAGAATCGAAAATCCTAAATCTAATCCAAAAGAACCAAAAAAAGGACTTGGCGTTTGCTGGGAAGCGGGTTACATCTATCAGGATATTTATGATGAAAACGGCCAGAACAACAAGTATCTTCCGATTTTATTGGATGAGGGTGATCGAGAAAAAAATATTCCAAAAAGGGTAAGCGGCTATTCCTGCTACAGGCTCCAGCGTCCATACGAGCAGTGTGCCGGTTTTAAGGACTTGCTTAACCGCCTGAGAGGAATCAATCCGACGCCAAAACCGCCACTAGGTAGACTGAGTCAAGGTGACCCAGCATCCCGCAACCTGAAACGGGAAACCTCTGCGGATGTGCAGCCCGACCTTAGGGCGGTTTCGGTTCAAGTTGATACAAAACTTTCCCCTCCCGCCCCTTCGGGGCACCCTCTCCCGCAAGCGGGAGAGGGGAACGAAGGTACAGGCTTAAATCAAAAATGGTTTAAGGCAAGGTATGTTAGATGGGGGTTTGCCATTGGCTCGGCATTTGCCGTTGTCCTGGCGCTGGGCTATTTGTGGGACTCGGATGTAGAGGACACCAAAGGAAACTCTGAACAACCCCCAATCGTTCGGACTGAACCTGTTAAAGCATTCGATGCGCCACGGCGGACTACGACTGAACCTGTCAAAGCATTCGGTACGCCATGGCGGACTACACAAGGGTTTCCCAAAGAGCCGGTGGTGCAACCAAAACCTCCTGCTCCGTTGATTGCTCCACCGTCCACGCCAATCGCCCAAGCATCTGCTCAAGCAGATATAGCCGTCAAACCGGAGAAAACAGCAACGCAACAAAAACCCAGCACGCAAGCGCAGGAAGCCGAAGTAAATGAGGCAAAGAATTTAATTCGTATAAAAATAAACGGGGTATACGGTTACATTAATGCCAAAGGCAAGTTTATGATTCCGCCGCAGTTTTATGAGGCAAATAATTTTGCTGCCAATGGATTTGCAAGTGTCAACCTAAACGGAAAATGGGGCTACATCAACGCCAAAGGCGAGTGGGAGATTCTGCCGAGGTTTTATCAGGCAGAGAATTTTGCCGCCAATGGCTTGGCAGTGGTCAACGAAAACGGGAAATGGGGTTATATCGATACCAATGGCGTGATGGTGATTCAGCCGAAGTTTAAGTTGGCAAGGAGTTTTGCCGCCAATGGCTTGGCACCGGTCATGGAAAACTATGAATTTGGTTACATCGACGTGAAGGGCGAGATGGTGATTTCGACAAGGTTTATGAATGCATATAGTTTTGCCGCCAATGGTCTGGCACGGGTCATGGGGGGAAACGGAAGGTTTGGTTACATCGACACCAAGGGCGAGTGGGTGATTCAGCCGAGGTTTGATAATGCAGGGGATTTTGCCGCTAATGGCCTAGCAGCGGTCTGGGAAAACGGAAAATGGGGTTACATCAAAGCCGAGGACAAGTGGGCGATTTCACCAAGGTTTGATGAAGCAGTTAATTTTGCTGCCAATGGCTTGGCAGCGGTCAGGGAAAACAGAGCATGGGGTTACATCGACGCTAATGGCAACTGGGTGATTTCGCCGAGATTTTATTGGGCAGATAAATTTGCCGCCAATGGCCTAGCAGAGGTCAATAAAAACGGGAAACAGAGTTTCATCAACAAAGAAGGTCAAATTGTTGTATTCATAGACCAAGTATTTGGAAGCGAATTTCTGAAAAACGCCGATGGATCCCCCGCCCGATAAACTTGAACTTCTACATTTTATATTTCAACTCCTCTTCCTGCCGTTATTCAGCCAATGCCGTCATTGCGAGCAAAGCGAAGCAATCCAGTTACCCTTTTACTGAATTGCTTCGTCGCTACGCTCCTCGCAGTGACGGGACGGGAAGGCCAGACGGAGCAGTAAGCCCGACCCCCACCCGCCACCGCTCCAACTTTGCAGCAAACCCCAGCGTATAAGCCGGGCTGGAAGAAGGGAGCACATGCACCTCCAGCCCCGCCCGCATCACCCGTGGCGCGAATTTCCCCGCACACTGCCCATTAAAGCAAACGCGCTCCAGCGCGGGAGCCTGCGCAATCAAACCAGCAATATCATTGGCTTCCCCGGCACGAATATCGGAGTCCAGCGCCCCAGGCCGCACACAGGCACGGTAAACGTCCCAGATGCCAACACGGTGCGCCAAGACACACCGGAGGCGTTCGGCGTAGGGAAGCTCATGGAGCGGTTCGTCAAAAACCGCGCCAAGCAGTTTCCAGAAATGGTTTTGCCTGTGCCCGTAATACTGTTGCGCCGCCAGTGACGCAGGGGAGGGGAAACTGCCCAGGATCAGGCAGCGGATGCCAGTGTCGAAAACCGGGGCCAAGCCGGTCAACCGGACGGGTTCGGACGTTGCAGCGGCCATGCTTAGGGGATGTGCTACGTTTATTTGGTGCAACAAATCAAACTCCAACTCACCAAAAATGCTTAGTTACCATCATGTTTATACCCGTATTATCAACACTCTCTGGGATTCATGCGATAAAATCTATTATTTTCCTTAACGCCAATACGTTTTAGGACTCATGAATTCAATCGCGTCTAACAGTTCCCTTGTCCGCCTCGATGGCGTGCGTTTCGCTTACGGCGAGCGCGAGATACTACGTGGCGTCGATTTGACCGTGCATCGCGGTCAGGTGGTGGCAATTATGGGGGGGAGCGGCTGTGGCAAGACGACGCTGTTACGCCTGATTGGCGGGCAGTTGCGGGCTGGTTCGGGAAAGGTCGAAGTGGACGGCCAGGATTTAGGGCATCTTTCGACCCGTGCGATGTACGCGATGCGACGGCGTATGGGTATGCTGTTCCAGTTCGGGGCGCTCTTTACCGACATGAACGTGTTCGACAATGTGGCGTTTCCGCTGCGCGAGCACACTAAGCTGCCCGCCGAGTTGGTTCGTGACCTCGTGTTGATGAAACTCCACGCAGTTGGGTTGCGTGGCGCGCAATCGCTGATGCCTTCCGAACTTTCCGGCGGGATGGCGCGGCGGGTGGCGTTGGCTCGGGCGGTGGCGCTCGACCCGATGTTGATGCTTTACGACGAACCTTTTGCGGGGCTTGACCCAATTTCGCTTAGTGTCACCGGCCAGTTGATCCGGCGTTTGAATGACGCCCTCGGCGCGGCTTCTATCATGGTGACGCATGACGTGATGGTTTCGCTCGAACTGGTCGATTACGTCTATTTCGTGTCCAATGGCGTCATTGTGGCGCAAGGCACGCCGGAAGAGATTCGCAAATCAAACGACCCGTTCGTGCGCCAGTTCGTCCATGCCGAGACCGATGGTCCGGTTCCGTTCCATTATCCCGCCCCGCCGTTGGCGAACATGCTTGATGGAGTTGCGGCATGAGTGCTCTGGACGCAACCCTGCGCAAACTTGGCGCGATGACTATCGACGGCGTGTGGCGGCTTGGCTTCGCTGCACGGTTTTTCTTGGCGGTACTGCGCTATTCCGGTCAGTCGTTCCTGCGGTTGCCGCTCACGATCCGCGAGATTTATTTCAGCGGTGTGCTCTCGCTGCTCATCATCCTGGTGTCGGGGCTTTTCGTGGGCATGGTGCTCGGCTTGCAGGGCTACGACATTCTTCAGCGTTTCGGCTCGTCCGACGCATTGGGTATCATGGTGGCCTTGTCGCTTCTGCGCGAACTTGGGCCGGTCGTGGCGGGGCTTCTTTTTGCTAGCCGGGCCGGTTCAGCGGTGACGGCGGAGATCGGCCTTATGAAAACCACCGAACAATTGCAGGCGATGGACATGATGGCAGTTAATCCGCTTGCGCGCGTTGTTGCGCCGCGTTTTTGGGGTGGGGTGATTTCGATGCCGCTTTTGGCGGCGATGTTCTCGGCGATGGGTATCTTCGGTGGCTGGATGATTGGCGTGGTGGCCATTGGGGTTGATGATGGTGCGTTCTGGTCGCAGATGCGGGCTTCGGTCGACTTCCGTTACGATGTGCTCAATGGCGTCATCAAATCTTTTGTGTTCGGCGTGGCGGTGTCGTGGGTTGCGGTATTCGAAGGCTACGACTGCCATCCGACGGCTGAAGGGGTGTCGCGGGCAATTACGCGCACCGTGGTGTATTCGGCGCTGCTGATCCTGGCGCTGGATTTTGTGCTGACTTCTTTTATGTTCCGAGGTCCTTGATGAATCGGGCAACGCTTGATTTGTGGGTGGGTTTATTTGTGACGCTTGGTTTTGCCGCTTTGGTCTTCCTGGCGGTAAAGGTAGGCAGTTATTCGACTGCGCGCGGTGCGATTTATTCGGTCAATGCGTCCTTCGACAATATCGGCAACCTGAAGGTACGCGCCCCGGTCAAGAGTGCGGGCGTAGTGGTGGGCCGGGTTGGGAGGATCAAGCTCGATAAGAAGGCTTACCGCGCCGTCGTGCGGCTCGATATCAATGATGGGTTCAAATTCCCGACCGACACCGGTGCGTCGGTTCTGACTTCGGGCGTGCTTGGCGAGCAGTACATCGGGCTTGACCCCGGGGGGGATGAAGGACTTCTCAAGCAGGGCGATACCTTGCAGATTACCCAGTCGGCGGTCGTGCTGGAAAGACTTATCAGTCAGTTCATGTTCAACAAGGCAGCCGAAACCCCGGCTTCGGCACATTGAAACCATTTACGGCGGGTTGACCCGCAATTACATCGACGATGAAAAACGCCCCCCTTGTTTTCGTCACGGTTCTGCTTGCTGCCGGTTGCGCCGGTGCGCCGCCGGATGACCCGCTGGAGCCGTATAACCGCTCCATGTTCTCGTTCAACGAGAAACTGGACAACGCAGTGACCAAGCCAGCTGCAAAAGCTTATGTGGCGGTAGCGCCCTCGCCGTTGCGTACCTATGTGAGTAATTTTTTCGGAAACCTCCAGGATCCGTGGATCGCCCTCAATAACCTGTTGCAAGGCAAGCCTGCCAATGCGCTTAACGACTTCATGCGTTTCGTATTTAATTCGACCTTGGGAATAGGTGGCTTGCTCGACATTGCTTCCGAGGCAAAACTTCCCAAGCATGACGAGGATTTTGGGCAGACCTTAGGCGTGTGGGGTGTCAAGGAAGGCCCTTTCCTGGTGCTGCCTTTCTTTGGCCCGCGCACTTTGCGCGATGCTGCCGCGCTCCCGCTGGATGCGTCAGCCGAGACGCCTTGGACATTGCCTTATAGGAACCCCGTGGTTCATGATGAATGGGGTCGTTATGGCCTTTCGGGGGTGAAGTTGCTTAATGAACGTGCGCGTTTGTTGGGGCTCGAACGTACTCTTGATGAAGGTACGCTCGACAAATATCGCTATGCGCGCGATTTCTATTTGCAGCAGCGCCGTTTCAAGGTGCTAGATGGTAATGTGCCTGTTGAATACGAAGATTTTGATTCTAGCGAGGATGCCAGTGGCACGTCCCATGAATTTGGAGGAAAACAATGACAATGACGAGAAAACTGTTTACCCGTTGCCTGTTGACGCTAGTGGTGTTTTTCGTCCCTGCTGCGGGTTTTTCCGCTGATGGGGTGCAATCTCCCGACGAACAGGTACGTAATGTGACCAACGAGGTGTTGGCTATCGTGCGTGGCGATAAATCGATCCAGGCGGGCGATAGTGGCAAAGTGCTTGCGCTGGTCGATGAGAAAGTGCTGCCGCACTTCAACTTCCGCCGCATGACGAGCCTTGCCGTGGGTCCCAATTGGCGCTCTGCTAGCCCGGAACAACAGGAACGCCTCATCGCGGCTTTCCGTACCCTGCTCGTGCGCACATATTCCAGTGCACTTACCAAATATCGCGACCAGACAATCGAAGTTAAACCGTTGCGAACCAATCCCGGTGAAAAGATGGTCAGGGTGAATACCGAAGTCCGTCAGGATGGTGTGCAACCCATCGCCATCGACTACGCGCTGGAATCAGACGGCCAGGGTTGGAAAGTGTTCGATGTCACCGTGGCCGGGGTGAGTCTCGTGACTAACTATCGCAGCAGTTTTACCAATGAAATCAACGCAAAAGGCATCGATGGCCTGATTGCTTCGCTGGAAGCCAAGAACAAATCGCTGGAAACAGGGCAGGGCGGCAAATAATGGCGGAACCTTCGGTCGTGAAGCTGGAAGGGGCTCTGACCCTGGAGACGGTTACGGCCTGCCTTGGGCGTGCCTTACCTGCCGGGGATCTGGTGTTTGACTTAGGCTCCGTTACCCGCGTGGATTCTTCTGCGCTTGCGCTCCTGCTGGCTTGGCTGCGGCGTGCAAAGGCGCGTGGGAGCGCGGTTGAACTGCGCGCATTACCGGAGCCCCTGTTGGCGCTTGCCCGGCTTTACGGGATCGATACCTTGTTGCCGCTTGCGGCCTGACATGCCGTTTTCCACACCTGCAATCCGTATCGCTGCCGTGACCAAACGTTACGGCAACCTTCAGGCTCTTGGCGGGGTCGACCTCGAAATCGCAAGGGGGGAGTTCTTCGGCCTACTCGGCCCGAACGGCGCGGGCAAAACCACCTTGATTTCGGCGCTCGCCGGGTTAGTGCGTGCGGATGGCGGTACGCTCGAAGTCATGGGGCACGATGTTGTCACTGACTTCTACAGCGCCCGGCTCAAACTCGGCGTAGTCCCGCAAGAATTGGTGTTCGATCCGTTTTTTACCGTACGCGAAATCCTGAGGTTTCAGTCCGGATATTACGGCATCTACGGCAACGATGATTGGATCGACGAGATTCTTTCTCGCCTCGACCTGCTTTCCAGGGCCGATACCAACATGCGTACCCTCTCCGGGGGCATGAAACGGCGGGTGTTGGTGGCACAGGCACTGGTGCATCGCCCGCCAGTGATTGTGTTGGATGAGCCGACCGCTGGGGTGGATGTCGAACTGCGCCAGGGTTTGTGGCAGTTCGTGAAGCAACTCAACGCCGATGGCCACACCGTCGTGCTCACCACGCACTACCTTGAAGAAGCCGAAGCCTTGTGTGGGCGCATTGCTATGATGAAGGCAGGACGCATCGTGGCTCTCGATACTACCGCCAACCTGCTTTCCCATTTTTCCAGCCGCAGCCTTCGGGTACAGGTGGAGCGGCTCGATGTGGCCGAGTCACTTGGTGGCGAGGTTTCCGGGGATTGGGTGATTTTCGGCTTCGATCCCACTTCGGGAGCAGAAATGTTGGAAACGCTGCTTGCCCGCCTGCGTGAAGCCGGGGCAGGCGTGCGAGGGGTCTCCGTGGGTGAACCTGATCTCGAACAAGTATTCATGGAGGTAATGCGCCGTGCTTGACCCTGATACCTTGCCCGACTCTTTTCGCGCATCAACCTTCATCGGATTTCGTACCTTGTTCTATAAGGAGGTTCAGCGCTTCTGGAAGGTCAATTTCCAGACGGTGGCCGCACCTGTGCTCAATGCGTTGCTTTTTCTGTTGATTTTTTCCCATGTGCTTGCACGCCGCGTGACCGTGTATGGAGATGTGCCCTATACCGCCTTTCTCGTGCCAGGGCTCATCATGATGTCTCTGTTACAGAACGCCTTCGCCAACAGTTCATCCTCGCTGATCCAAAGCAAGATCACCGGCAACATCATCTTCGTGCTGCTGCCACCGCTTTCCTGTCGCGTTTTTTATGCTGCTTACGTGTTGGCCGCTGTACTCCGTGGGCTGTTCGTTGCCATCGGAGTATGGTTGGTGTCAGCGTTTTTCATCGATTTACCGCTTGCGAAACCGGCCTGGGTGTTTGCCTTTGGCATCCTTGGTGGTGCGCTACTCGCCACGTTCGGCGTTATTGCTGGGATTTGGGCGGAGAAGTTCGATCAGCTTGCCGCCTTTCAGAATTTCCTTATCATGCCGCTCACCATGCTCTCGGGCGTATTCTATTCAATTCATTCCCTGCCAGCCTTATGGCAGAAAATTTCCCACGCAAACCCGTTTTTCTTTATGATAGATGGTTTCCGTTATGGTTTTTTCGGTCAATCCGACACCTCACCTTGGTTGAGTTTGGCCGTAGTGGGGTTTTGTTTCGTGGTGTTGGCAGCGGTTACGCTGATGTTGCTCTCAAGGGGCTATAAATTACGCGGTTGAACAGAAAATAATCCTGAAAGGATAGTAAGCCAAAATGGATAAATTATTGATTGAAGGTGGTTCGCGCCTCACGGGCGAAATCGCTATTTCCGGGGCTAAGAATGCCGCCCTGCCCATTTTGTGCGCGGCACTGCTGTGCGCTGGGCCGGTGGTGTTCACCAACGTGCCGCAATTAAAAGATGTTACCACGCTCTTGGCGCTGCTTGAGCAGATGGGTGTCAAGGTCGAGCGTGAAGGCGATACCGTGACGCTTGACGCCAGCGGGCTGACCGAGCCTGTTGCGCCTTACGAAATGGTCAAAACCATGCGCGCCTCCGTCCTCGTCCTCGGGCCGCTTGCCGCACGCTGCGGCCAAGCGAGCGTGAGCTTACCCGGTGGCTGTGCCATTGGTGCGCGCCCAGTCGACCAGCACATCAAGGGGCTTCAGGCGATGGGCGCGAAAGTCGATGTCGAACATGGCTACATCCGTGCCAGCGCCTCCCGCCTCAAAGGGGCACGGCTCGTCACTGACATGGTGACAGTTACTGGAACCGAAAACCTCATGATGGCAGCTTGCCTCGCCGATGGCGAAACGGTCATCGAGAACGCTGCGTGCGAGCCGGAAGTCGTCGACCTCGCCAACTGCCTTATCGCGATGGGTGCGAAAATCTCCGGTGCAGGTTCTGACGTGATCCGTATCAAAGGGGTTTCCCGCCTACATGGCGCACGGCATCGCATCATGCCCGACCGCATTGAAACTGGAACCTACCTGTGTGCGGTGGCAGTGACGGGTGGGTCGGTGCGACTTACCAGCACGCAGGCTTCCAGCCTTGATGCAGTTATCGGCAAACTAATCGAGGCGGGCTGTTCGGTTCGGTGCGAACCAAACAGTATTCACCTCTCCGCGCCCGGGAAACTTGCGGCGGTGAGCCTGCGCACAGCTCCCCATCCAGCTTTTCCGACTGACATGCAAGCACAATTCATGGCGCTTGACTGCGTGGCGGACGGTGCGGCCACAATCCGCGAGACTATTTTCGAGAACCGTTTTATGCACGCTGTCGAACTGCAACGGCTCGGTGCGGACATTCACATCGACGGCAACACGGCGATGGTGCGGGGGGTCGAGCGCCTTCAGGGGGCAACAGTCATGGCAACCGACCTGCGCGCTTCCGCTAGTCTAGTGATTGCCGGGCTGGTAGCCGAAGGTGAAACCATGATCGAGCGCATCTATCACCTCGACCGTGGTTATGAGCATCTGGATGAGAAGCTCTCCGCGCTCGGTGCAAGGGTACGGCGGCTGAAATCGTGAGCATGTTCCAGAAACAATGGTTGCGAATCATCATATCTATACATTTTCTCCCTCGCTTCGCTCCTCGCAAGAACATGAGGGACATTGCGAAGCCGAGTGATAGGTTCGTCGTAATCTTCGATGGCCCGCATCAGCGCCCCGGTTTCACCTGGCGGAATGCTCACCATTGGTTGACGTACTTTGCGCGATTGCAGCACGCGCGTCAGCCCCGCTGCAGCGTGATGCTCGATCAGTCCAGTATCCTGCGCGTAATTAAAAACCATCGTGATGCGACCAGCCACACGGTGCGCGGTTTCGATTTGTCCACCAGCCTGTACCGCCTGCACAACTTCAACCAACTTGGTGCGTGGTCCCGCGTTAATCGGCATTGCGCCGATGATTGGCAACACGAAGCGTTCCAGCGTACCGACGACCTGAGTCTGGTGCTTGGGGTTCGACAGACCTGGCAGTTTGATATTGAGCCACTGGCGCATAACGTTCGCGAAAGTCAGTGTCGCCCGCCGAGCCACCGGCTCGTCTCGCGCCTCAACATGAGCCTTGCGCGCCTCCGCCAGACTCATCGTTGGGTAGCGCCCGTAAGTCCGGGTTTGTTGCTTTCCGCTACGCATGAAATTAGCTCGCCAACTTTTCCCGCCAGCAGGTGTCACGTACAGATACACCCCCTGCCCATCAGTCAGCTTGTATCCGCGTTCTCGCGGCTTCAACCGCCTTGGTCGTCAAGTCATGGTATCGCCTATCCAAATACCCCGCCCGGTACCATAAACAGCGCGTAGCTGTAGCGGGACGAGCGTGGATTGTTTGAAACGATTATAGACGAGAAGCCTTGATATTACGCTAGTTCAAGGGACTGCGCAGGACGGCTCAAGATTGGCTCGGATTGATTCTGGCGGAGAGGGCGACACATTTTTTAGAATTTCAGACAGTCTCATACTGTCTTGAAACACCTACAAACACAAGGGGTTCAAACTTTCGTCAGTCCATCCTTGTATCATATAATCTCATTAAGTCTCTGTCTAAGGTGGAAATTTGGGGTGGGGAACCAAGTGGGGAACCGATGGAATGAGTATGTACGAATATCAGCGCTACGTACAGTTTCATTGAACCATGGACCATCATCGCACTGATCTCTACTAATTATTATGCGGTGACCTAATCGCCTGATCCCGACATTTTACAAATCGATCCTCCTGTGACCCTTGACTTCACCACCCTCAATGCCTTGCGCACTCAACATCCCGCTTGGCGTTTGTTGCGTTCAGACCATGCACCACTGATTGCAAGTTTTCTGCATCGTGTTTTTGTGGCACCCAATGTGCGAGTGATATCGGTAGCGGATCTGGCCGAGGCGCTGGAGGATGATTTGTACGTCCTACGCTTGCATCTGGGTGAGTCGGCCTTCCCTAAAACAGCGCTTGATTACTTGAATGACTGGGCGGCACCGGACAAAGGCTGGTTGCGCAAATTCTACAAACCGAGCACCGATGAAGTGCAATTTGATCTCACCCCCGCCACCGAAAAAGCTATCGTCTGGCTGGCGCAATTATCCGAACGGCAGTTTGTTGGCACCGAATCCCGGTTGTTGACGCTCTTTGGCCTGCTCAAACAGATCAGCGAGGGCAGTGAAGCCGACCCGGCCAGACGCATTGCCGAGTTGCAGAAAAAGCGTGACGAAATTGATGCCGAAATGGCACGGATACAGACGGGGGATGTATCTCTGCTGGATGACGCAGCGATCAAGGATCGTTTTCAGCAGTTCATGCAAGGGGCGCGTGAACTGCTCTCCGATTTCCGCGAGGTGGAACACAATTTTCGCCAACTGGATCGGCGGGTGCGCGAACGCATTGCCTTGTGGGGAGGCAGCAAGGGCGCATTACTGGAAGAAATCATGGGCGAGCGCGACACCATTGCCGATTCGGATCAGGGCAAAAGTTTTCGTGCGTTCTGGGATTTTCTGCTTTCCAGTCGCCGTCAGGAGGAACTGGGCGCGTTGCTGGAGCGGGTGCTTGCGCTTCCGGCTGTGACTGCTTTGCAGCCCGATGCCCGCACTCGCCGGGTGCATTACGATTGGCTGGAAGCAGGGGATCACACCCAGCGTACCGTGGCGGTTTTGTCGCAACAGCTTCGGCGTTTTCTTGATGACAAGGCCTGGTTGGAAAACCGCCGCATCATGGACATCCTGCATAACATCGAAAGCAAGGCATTGGCTCTGCGCAAAGCTCCACCAACAGGGACAGTGATGGAAATGGCAGACATGCAGGCCAGTATTGAATTGGTCGCGGAGCGCCCCTTGTTTACGCCAGCGGTGAAGCCGACCATTGTCAATCTCATCCTGCAGGCGGGCGACGGAGATATCGATCCATCGGCTTTGTTCGAGCAGGTCGTGGTGGACAAGACAAGGCTTACCCGGCACATCCGCCATGCCTTGCAGGACAAGGCACAAATTACACTACGCGAACTGGTAGCCGCCCAACCTTTGCAGCAAGGGTTGGCCGAGTTGATCGCTTATCTGGAGCTGGGCAGCGATGCGTTTCGCACGGCGGTGGATGAGGGCACGCCGGAACTCATTCAATGGCAGTCAGTTGCGGTCAATGGCGAAACGGTGAGCCGCACTGCGCGTCTGTTACGGGTGATTTTCGTGCGCTGACCTGACGGATAAGAAAAAGGGAATTCACGAGGGATGGAACAAGATTTCGCTGACACAACGGTTGCACCGGCACGCTCGCCCGATCTTTCGACGTTGCTCATCGGGCTGCTCAAGGGGGTGCAGTATCGCGAACAGGACGAAAGCCTGTGGGAAAACCTGTTGAACCTGCAAGCCCGTGTGCGCGATTATGTGGCGGTGCTCAATCTGGAACTGATTCTGGATGAGGCAGAGGGGTATGCCTTCCTG
Source organism: Betaproteobacteria bacterium (assembly GCA_009781085.1). Classification (GTDB taxonomy): domain Bacteria; phylum Pseudomonadota; class Gammaproteobacteria; order Burkholderiales; family Rhodocyclaceae; genus WRNU01. The sequence goes on along the minus strand of WQYV01000003.1, from coordinate 5,621 downwards.
AAAAGTCGCCCGGAACTGACGGATGATGATTCGGTTCCGCGCCTGCCTCGGTTGATTGTACGGCGGCCTTTGTCGTTTCCGGTAAGCCTGTTGTTGGCCTTATTGCGCAAAAAACTGGCTGAGTTCGATGCCGGAGGCGGCGATACGCGCCTGGTTCTCTCCCGTGACGAGATTGTGGAACTGGTGCGGGTGTTCCTGCCGGATGGCACGAACGAGGCCAGATTGATCGACCAGATCGAGACCACCATCAACAAGGTGGTGGATTTGGGTTTCCTGCATAGACTCAAGCCTGCTGGCGGCAGTACGGCAGGAGCGGCCAGTTTTGAGGTACGACGTATCCTGAAAGCATTTGTCGACGCGCAATGGTTGGCCGAATTCGATGCCAGGCTGGCGGGCTACCAATCCGCCTTCTCGAACGTAGCATCGGCCAGGGAGGCGCATGATGGGTGAGATGCAGTCCCTGGATCTGGATTTTGCGTCGGACGATGCTTTGTCGGGGTTTCGGCTCACCCGACTGGAGGTGTTTAATTGGGGTACCTTTGACGGTCGCGTCTGGACGCTGCAACTCGATGGCAGGAACGGGCTTCTCACCGGAGATATTGGTTCGGGCAAGTCCACACTGGTGGATGCCATTACCACGCTGTTGGTTCCGGCTAACCGCATCATCTATAACAAGGCTGCTGGTGCGGGCAGCAAGGAACGTTCCTTGCGTTCTTACGTGTTGGGGCACTACAAGTCCGAGCGTAGCGAGGTTACAGGTGCGGCCAAACCGGTTCCACTGCGTAACCACAACAACTATTCCGTCATTCTGGGCGTCTTCTATAACGCGGGCTATGACCAGACCGTGACTCTTGCACAGGTGTTCTGGATGAAGGATGCCCAAGGGCAGCCAGCCCGGTTCTTTCTGGGGATAGAACGCGACTTGTCGATTGCGGCGGATTTTGCCAACTTTGGCACGGACATTGCGGACCTGCGCAAGAAATTGCGCAGGTTGAACGCCGATCTGCACGACAGCTTCCCGCCCTATGCTGCGTGGTTCAGGCGTCGTTTCGGCATCGAGAACGATCAGGCGATGGAATTGTTCCACCAGACGGTATCAATGAAGTCTGTTGGCAATTTGACTGATTTTGTGCGTAATCACATGCTGGAACCCTTCGAGGTTGCTCCACGCATTCAGGCGTTGATCGGACATTTCGATGATCTCAATCGTGCCCATGAGGCCGTGCTCAAGGCTCAACGGCAGGTTGAGGCACTCAACCCGCTGGTAGCCGACTGCAAACGCCACGGCGAACTGCTGACAGAAGTAAACCGCTTGCGCCATTGCCGCGACAGCCTGCGGGGTTATTTCGGTCAATTAAAACTGGCGTTGCTGGATAAACGCTTGAGCCTGCTGAGCGGCGAATGGGACAAGGCCAATACGCAGGTAAGCCGACTGAACGTTGTGCGCGAAGAACAGGGCAGCCAGATTGACAGTTTGAAGCAGGCAATCAGCGATAATGGCGGCGACCGGCTGGAGCGGATTGCGTCTGACATCCGAAAGAAAGAACAAATTCAAAATGATCGCATGGCAAAAGCCAAGCGTTACGAAGAGTTGGCAGCCAAGCTGGAGGAAGCTGCGGCCACCGACGAAACCTCTTTTGCCGCGCAGCGGGCGCAGTTCAAAGTTCGGCATGAAAATGTACGTGACCGTTATGCAGATCTGCAGAACGTTGTCACCGAGCATGGCGTGACCTTGCGCCAGGGGAGGCGGGAGCACGACCAGTTGACGGCGGAAATTGGCAGCCTCAAACGGCGACGGAGCAATATTGATGACAAACAGATTCAAATCCGTGCCGAAATGTGTGCCGCGCTTGCGCTAGATGTGGAGGACATGCCTTTTGCGGGCGAATTGATCCAGGTGCGTGAAGACGAGCGTGACTGGGAAGGCGCGGCTGAACGTCTGCTACGCGGTTTCGGGCTGGGCCTGCTGGTACCGGATGTGCATTACAAGGCAGTAGCCGGCTGGGTGGATGCCAATCATCTCAAAGGGCGTCTGGTCTACTTTCATGTTCGCGCCCGCAAGTCCGCAAGTCTGCCGGAACTGCACGGTGATTCACTGGTGCGCAAGCTGATCGTCAAGCCTGATTCGCCCCATTACGATTGGCTGGAGCGCGAACTTGCGCACAGGTTTGATGTGGCATGCTGTGCCACCCAGGAACAGTTCCGCCGGGAGACACGCGCCATCACCCACGCAGGCCAGATCAAGGATCCGAATGGCCGACATGAGAAGGACGACCGATATCGCATCGATGACCGCAGCCGCTATGTGCTTGGCTGGAACAACAGTGCAAAAATTGCTGCACTGGAAACCCAACGCCGCCTGCTCGAAACCCACCTAGGTGAATTGGGCTGCGAAATCGGCAAAATCGAAGCCGAGCGCAAAGGCCTGGAGGTGCAGCGTGATGCGCTCACTCGGTTGGAGGAGTTCGCTTTCTTTGAAGAACTCGATTGGCATAGCGTGGCGACAGACATTGAGGCATTGAAAGACGAGCACCAGAAACTGGCGCAGGCTTCCGATATCCTCAAACATTTGAATGAACGCTTGCGGGAACTACAGCAGGCTTTCAAAGAGGCCGACAGTAGCTTACAAAAAGCACACGCTGAACGTGCCCAGGTAGAGCAGCGTCAAACGAATGCGCGTGATTTGCGCCAGCAGACGCTGATCCAGGAAACCGCCATTGATGCTGCACTGGATACCGATTTGCACGCCTTGCGCACAGAAGCACTGGGTGAACATCAGTTAACCGTGGAGTCTTGCGACAATCGCGAACAGGACGTGCGTGCCTGGCTACAGGCCAGGATTGATGCAGAAGACCAGAAGCTCAAACGCCTGGTCGAAAAAATCATCAAGGCAATGTCGTCATTCAAGGATGCCTTCAAACTCGAAACGGCTGAGATGGATGCGAGCCTGGAAGCGGCCTTTGAATACGAAACTCTGCTTACCCAACTGAACCGGGATGACTTGCCGCGTTTCGTTGCGCGCTTCAAGGAACTGCTGAACGTCAACACCATCAACGAGATTGCCAATTTCAACGCCCAATTGAATCGGGAGCGCGAAACCATCAAGGATCGTATCGCTCACATCAACAAGTCGCTGGGCGAAATTGATTACAACCCAGGGCGCTACATCGTTCTGGAATTTCAAACAAGCCCTGACACAGAAATACGCGATTTTCAACAGGATTTGCGAGCCTGTACCGAGGGGGCAGTGACAGGGTCTGACGACGAACAGTATTCCGAGTCCAAATTCTTGCAAGTCAAAGCGGTCATTGACCGATTTCGTGGGCGGGAGGGGCTGACAGAGCAAGACCGGCGCTGGACAGCCAAAGTCACGGATGTACGCAACTGGTTTTTATTCGCGGCCAGCGAGCGTTGGCGTGAAGACGGCACCGAGTACGATCATTGCTCGGATTCCGACGGCAAGTCAGGCGGGCAGAAGGAAAAACTGGCCTACACAATATTGGCTGCCAGCCTGGCCTACCAGTTTGGGTTGGAGTGGGGAGCCGTGCGCTCGCGTTCCTTCCGGTTCGTGGTCATTGATGAGGCATTCGGGCGCGGTTCGGACGAATCAGCGCAATATGGCTTGAAGCTGTTCAGGCAACTCAATCTGCAACTGTTGATCATTACGCCGCTGCAAAAAATTCACATTATCGAACCCTTTGTATCCAGCGTGGGCTTCGTACATAACGAAGGGGGTAAAGGTTCCAAACTGCGCAACCTTTCCATAGAGGAATACCGGGTTCAAAAAGCCGCAATGACTCCCCCACTTGTGGAAGGGATGAGCGACTGATGTGGACGACAGCCAAGGATCTGAAGAAACAACTGGAACGGCTCTGGGAACGTGCAGAACTGCTGCGAGATGCGGCTAACGGCGAATCATGTTTTCCCTTGCAGTTGGTCATTAAAGGCCCTGGTTCGACTGACATAACGGAACGCTTTGAGAGTGTGCGTTCATGGGTATCGGAATTAATCGAAGGTTTTCCCTTTCGCATCGAGTGGAAGGAAGTACGCCACCGGGTACAGGGGCTTCAACGTTTGCCTGCGAGTGCCTGGATTGATTCACGGGATGACGCTATCCGCTGGCTTGGAAAACTGCGAGACTGGGAGCGGTTTTCATCTTTGATAGAAATGGTTCGGCAGGAGCATCCTGCGCTCTTGCCCTGGTTCATCAAGCGACCATTCCAGGCTCTTAATTTGGCAAATGAATGGCCAAAACTGCTTTCAGTGGTGGAATGGTTAAAAGTACATCCTTGCCCCGGCATCTACTTGCGCCAGGTTGACGTGCCTGGCGTACACAGTAAATTTATTGAATCGCATCGCTCAGTATTGTCGGAGTTGTTTGATTTAAGTTTGCCAGTAGATAGCGTTGACTTTACGAAAACGGGCGTTGGTCGGCTTTCTGCCCGCTATGGTTTTCTGGAAAAACCAGTACGAATTCGTTTTCGGGTGCTGGATTCAAACGTTCAAACAATGGCGGGTCTCTATTGCCCAGACATCACATTGGATGCTGATAGTTTTAGTCGGCTGAAATTAGATGTTCAACAAGTCTTCATCACAGAAAACGAAACCAACTTTCTAGCCTTCCCGTCTACTCCCGGCGCAATAGTCATTTTCGGTTCTGGATATGGCTGGGATGCTCTGAGCAAGGCTCGTTGGCTTGATCGGTGCGAAGCCTACTATTGGGGAGATATCGATACGCATGGCTTTGCTATCTTGGATCAACTGCGAGAGTATTTTCCCCATATCGTATCGTTCTTGATGGACAGTGCTACCCTGCATGCCCACACCGAGTTATGGGGTGTTGAGGACAAGTCGAAACGTAACGACTTGCACCATCTCACGCGGGAAGAGCTGAATTTGTATAACGATCTTCGGGATAACCGTATCCGGGAAGGATTGAGGTTGGAGCAGGAGCATCTTGGTTTCGGCTGGGTAAGCGATAAGCTAGACTGTTTAGTTGGCTCTGCATCGAAGCGGCCTGAAAAGTGATGCCTGCCTGGATGGCGTGCGCTACGGGCATGGAAGAAGGTTGAGTGAAATTATCTTGGTCGGTTCGTTGTCGATTAACTTGGTCAGTTCGGGATAATCGGCTAAAATTTGCATCAAACCTCAATGAGATTACATGCAATGTCAGTAGTGTCCGGTTTATTTGCTGCCCCCTGTCCGAAGATCCGCTATTGACGCGGGTTTAAAGGGTTTTCGGGGTGTCCACGATTTGAATTTTGCTTGTCTGATTTGCGATGCTTTTGGGTTTTACCGACCCGGGGTGACGCATGAACGTGGGCAAGACGCTGTTCGCACAGGTGATGGAGTACGTCCCGTGGAAGACCTTCGGGCGCATTGTCGAGCGGCACCAAGGTGATGCGGGAGTTCGCACACTGAGCTGCGCGGATTTGTTTCGCGTCATGGTCTTTGCGCAACTGACTTGGCGCGAGTCCTTGCGCGACATTGAGGCGTGTCTGGCGGCGAATCGGAACAAGCTGTTTCACATGGGGATCAAAGCGCCGCCTGCCCGCTCGACACTGTCCGATGCGCTGAACCAGCGGAACTGGCGCATCTACCATGGGTTGGCCCAGCGGTTG
>WQYV01000002.1 GCA_009781085.1 Betaproteobacteria bacterium | reverse complement strand
CTACGTCGGCTGGCCGGGGACTACAAGGCGGATTACCGCGTTTGTGTATTTGATGCCAAAGAACCAACCTTCCGGGATGAATGGTACCCGCAATACAAGGCGAACCGCCCGCCCATGCCCGATAATCTTGCCGTCCAGGTTGCACCTTTGTTTGACGCGGTCAAAGCGGAGGGTTGGCCCCTGCTGTCAATCGCGGGAGTCGAAGCCGACGATGTCATCGGCACGCTTGCCCGCCTTGGGGCTGAACGCAACTGGGAAGTCGTAATTTCCACCGGCGACAAGGATTTGACCCAACTGGTGCGGCCCGGTGTGCTCTGGGTCAATACGATGAGCGAAGAGACGCTCGACGAAGCCGGGGTAGAAGCCCGGTTCGGCGTGCCGCCGTCGCGCATCGTCGATTACCTCGCGCTGGTTGGGGATACGGTCGACAACGTGCCTGGCGTGGAGAAGTGCGGCCCTAAGACGGCGGCAAAATGGCTGGCCGAATACGGCAACCTCGACAACTTGGTTGCGCACGCGGGTGAAATAGACGGCAAAGTGGGCGAAAACCTGCGCCGCCACCGCGATTTTTTGCCCTTGGCCCGCCGCCTGGTGACGATTGCCACCGACGTGGCCTTGCCGTGCAACCTCGACGATCTCGCCTTGCGCGAACCCGACTTCCAGGCACTGACCGCGCTTTACGAGCGCTTTGAATTCAAGAGTTGGCTGGGGCAAGGGCAGGGGGGGCAAACCGCTGCCACCGGTGCTGCGCCCCCCGCGCTGGAGGGTTTGGCGCGGCGCTTTCAGCCTGACGGGGCCGAGGGCGATGCATCCACCTGCGCGCCGGATCGCTCCCATTACCGCGCCATCGTCGATTGGCCGGATTTCGAGGCGCTGTTGAGGCGGCTGGAGTCCGATCCTTCCGGCCTCGTTGCGATCGATACCGAGACTACGGGGCTTGAGCCGCTTTCCGCACGGCTGGTTGGGGTTTCCTTTGCGTTTGCGCCGGGAGATGCGGCCTACCTGCCGCTTGCGCATCGCGGCACGGACATGCCCGTGCAACTGCCATTCGATGAAACGCTGGCACGGCTCAAACCGTGGCTGGAGTCGGAAGAGCACGCCAAACTCGGGCAGAACATCAAGTTCGACGCTCACATCTTCGCTAACCACGGCATCACGCTGCGCGGCATCGCACATGACACCCTGATCCAGTCTTATGTGCTGGAAAGCAACCGTCCCCACGACATGGATTCACTTGCCAAGCGGCATCTTGGGCTTATTACGATCCCCTACACTGACATCTGCGGTTCGGGCGCAAAGCGGATCGGTTTCGACGAAGTGGCTCTGGATACTGCTACCCGCTATGCCGCCGAAGATGCCGACATCACCCTGCGGCTGCATCAAAAACTGTGGCCGCAAGTAGATGCCGCCCCCGGGCTTGGCGCGCTCTACCGGGACATCGAACTACCGGTTCTTTCCGTGCTGCTGGCGATGGAGCGGACTGGCGTACTCATCGACCCGTTTCTTCTCGCCCAGCAAAGCAATGAACTGGGTCGCCGCCTGCTCGATCTGGAGCGCGAAGCCCACGCGCTAGCAGGGGAAGCGTTTAACCTCGGTTCCCCTAAACAACTCGGCGAAATCCTTTTTGGCCGCCTTGGCCTGCCAGTGCGCAAAAAAACCGCTACCGGCCAACCATCGACCGACGAAGACATCTTAAGCGAACTTGCCGAAGACTACCCGCTACCCAAGCTGCTGCTCGAACACCGCGGCCTTGCCAAGCTGAAGGGTACTTACACTGACAAGCTGCCGCGCATGGTCAACCCGGCAACGGGCAGGGTGCATACCAGTTTTTCCCAGGCCACGGCCGTCACCGGGCGGCTTGCCAGTTCCGACCCTAACCTGCAAAACATCCCCGTGCGCACGGCAGAGGGCCGCCGCATCCGCGCCGCCTTCGTCGCGCCGCGCGGTTGGCGGATCGTCTCAGCCGACTATTCGCAAATCGAATTGCGCATCATGGCGCACCTGTCCAATGACCCCCGGCTGCTCGATGCCTTTGCACGCAACGAGGACATCCACCGCGCTACCGCTGCCGAAGTATTCGGTATCCCTCCCGAAACGGTTGCTTCCGAGCAGCGCCGCTACGCCAAGGTCATCAACTTCGGCCTCATCTATGGCATGAGCGCACATGGGCTTGCCAAGACGCTCGGGATCGAACGCAGCGCAGCACAAGGCTGGATCGACCGCTATTTCACGCGATACACAGGCGTGGCTGCCTACATGGAGCGGGTGAAACTCATTGCACACGGACAGGGCTACGTCGAAACCGTCTTTGGGCGGCGCCTCCATCTGCCGGACATAGCTGCCCGCCAGTTCAACCGCCGACAGGCGGCAGAGCGCGCCGCAATCAACGCCCCCATGCAGGGAACCGCCGCCGACCTCATCAAGAAAGCGATGATCGCCGTTTACCGCTGGCTGAATGATTCGAACCTTCAATCGCGGCTGGTGCTACAGGTTCACGATGAACTGGTGCTGGAAGTCCCTGACGGAGAAATCACTGCCATCCACGAGAACCTCCCCAAGCTGATGGAAAACGTCGTCAACCTGGCTGTTCCGCTACGGGTCGATGTGGGGGTAGGGGCGAACTGGGATGAAGCGCACTGAGGCTACAGCCTATCCTTTGCCCAAAGCCCTTTCGATTTTTTTGTCAGTGTTGTATTGACTGAGCGCGTAAACCGACCAAATGGCGGCAGGTATCCAGCCGATGAGCGTGATTTGCAAGATCAGGCAAATGATCCCGGAAAAGGGTCTGCCGATGGTGAAAAACTGGAGCCAGGGCAGAAGAATAGCAAGCAACAAACGCATAGTTACGCTCCTTGAACGAAAGAAATCCGCATTGGCGCTGGATTGTACTCGAATACAGTGTCTACGGGATGTATGCTTGGATGCCGAAACCGTACCGCTTCCCGCGATAGTAAGGTGGCGGGGTCTATGTTAAGGGGGTTTGATGGTGAATATGAATGGACTTTTACTAGGCGTTATGTGCGGGACGCTGATCGGCCTTATTATCGTATTAAGCCATAAAGGACGCAGGTTCAAGAGGTTTGCGCACTTTTCCGGTGACTTTGAAAGAATGAGTAAACTTATCGATGATTTTTTGATTTCAAATCACTTTTGCATTGAAAATTACGGCGATGAGATCGTATACCGCAGAGGCAGCAGACTGTTGATAGGGCGAAAATTTATCAAAATTTCAAAAGCACCAGAGGGAATTTTAGTTGAAGCTTTTGTAAATTTATTTGGAAGAAACGAAAGCGGAATAGATGGTTTTGTTGGGATAACTGCAAAAAAAAGGTTGAAAAGGATCGTTGATAAGGTAATCGCTATGATTGAGACAAACGATTAAACTTTTGCAGTTGCCAAGAGCACTATCCAATGATACCATATTTTGATGTTGAAACTTAGAAAAGCCGTCACCGCCGTTGTTTTGGGGCTTGGCTGCATCGGGCTGATTGGCAGCGGACGCACGTGCCGTGTGCCACTTGCCTTGGGAGTTTGATCGTTCCTACTTATGTAAAGGATATCTGATGGTTTCCTCCAACGATTCGATCAAACAGGATATCTGGGCTACAGCCTGCTCGGTTGACGATACATGGATCAAGAGCAACTCGGATGACTTTCACAATTTCTTTGCTTGAACCTGTTGGCAATCATCACTACAGGCCGTAATAGGGGAGATTTACCATGCTCGATACCAACGAACGGTTGAAAATATTCATCTCGTCGCCCGGCGATGTTCCTGATGAGCGGGAGATAGCGGAGGACGTGATTACGTGCGTAAACAACAGCTTCCGCGATACTCTTGGGATCCAAGTTGATGCGTATACCTGGGAGCGCCTTCCTCCGGACGCGCCGAACACGTTGCAAGGGACGATTCAGGACAAAATCAACGCAGTGCTCGGCAATTGTGATGCCTTCGTGCTGATCCTGAACAAACGCTACGGTCGCACAGCGGCTGGGCATGGCATATCCAACACGGAGCTTGAAATCAACATAGCTTTGGATATGCTTTCTCAGAATCGAATGAAAATGTTTATGACATATTTCAAAAAACTAGCAAACAACGAAGACCCCGGCGATCAGGAGAAGAAGATAAGGGCTCTTCGCGACGACCTTCGATACCGGCATAACGTGTTTGTGCGCGACTACAAAAATTCAGTGAAATTTCGTGGTTATTTCACGCACGATCTTTATCACACGATTCTTCGCTTTTATACATTGATGTCCAAGCGAGAAGCGCTGAAGAAGTTCTGGAAGCTCGGTATCCCAGACGATGCTACACAATCCAAGCTTGCCATTATCTATCCTCCCGTAGATCGGAAATTCATGCAGGAACAGAGTGATGACCGGATTTGGCTCGAGAGACTCGTGCCATACATCGTATTCGAGGACTTTAAAGCGTTACAAAAGATCGAGCAGACGCTCAAGTTAACAGGTTCCGTTGGTGAGTTCCACTTTCACACCGTGCAGGGCAAACCCGAGCACCTCGGCAAACAGAACCGTGTGTGGCTTTGCCTTCCGCGCAATGAATCGGCACAGAAGTATCTTCAACGCTATGAAGGTAAACAGTTCTTTCGTTTTTCGAGGACTTCTGAAGAACTGTGGATCGATTGGCGCGCGAAGGTCTCGGATCCCTGGTTCAAGGTTCGATCCCCACTCAATAAGTATCTCCAGCTGCAACGTAACGAGAGCCCGGGTGGCTCGTGGAAAAAGGAACACGGCTATGTGGTTGCAAAGGATTTTGCAATCCTTGCTCGGTTCTCTGATCCAAGAGGCTATCGAGGGATGAAGCAGGGCACGCTCAAGGATTTCTTCCTCGCCGGTATTCGCGGTTTGGGAACATGGGGAGCAGGGTGGTTCCTAGATAAAAAGTACTACGAGCTAGCGAAACTGTCCGACAACGAGGGGGAAGATGTTCAGTTGCTTCTAGAGGTGACCTATGTGAACAATCGAATTACTGACGTTAGTGACGTGTCGGACAAGCCGGAGGATTACTTTGCCGGCGAGAACGTTATCGAGGAGATCGAAAAGCATATAAGGAATCTCAAGGAGTAACGATAGGTTGATCTGTAGAAGTTTCGACTTAATCTGACAGTCCTGTTTTGACGCTGCCGGTTGTTGTCAGTGTTATGTTTCGCGATACGCACTGGATTAGTTGCCTGCGGCATGCTTCTACGCCATCAGTGATACCGATGCGAAGCTGTTACGGTGGTTTTAACGACTTGCCGCAGAAGAACAGGCGGAAGTGGTTGCGGGCGGAGGCGCGGACGGACTGTAAATGCCGCCGAGGTCATGCAACAGCTTGATTTGTTGGCTATCCGATTTCCGTGATTGAAATGGGTTCAAAGCTCGCCGTTTTCGATCATGCGGATCAGCGTTGAAATGTCTGCTCCGTAGTTCTTTTCCTGTTCAGCATTTTCGGTTGATTTCGGTGTGTACGGTTTGGGTCTTGGCGGCGGTTTTGGCACCATCCGTGCAAAGGAATCTCCCGTCCAGAAGCTCTTGAAGTTTTCTGCCCGTCCATGCATTACCGGCTCAGCCCGCCGTTTATCAACAGGCTTTCGTTCAAACTTAGGTCGCGACAGTTTGTGTTTGTGGACTCCCTCGGCGAAGAGAATCTTGGCGCGTAGCGCCTCGAAGCTGTAGCCTCGGCCCAGCCGGTTCATCACCCGGGTCAGGCTGTTCAGCGACTCCGTGTAGGCGTTTGTCACTGGATGATTGAAATAGTTGAGGATCGGCTCTGTCCAGTTGCCCCACGCACGTTCGATGTCGGTGAAAGCATGTGCTATCTCGGGTGGGATGCTCTTTTGCCACTGAATAAACCTAGCCTGTGCCACACTAGGCAACTCGGCATCGTAGATGGCATAGAACTGTTCCTTGAGCCGGTGCGCCTCGCCAAGCTCAGGGTAATTCTTCGCCCAACAGTCGAGATTCAGCCGGTCTTCATCGTTCAGATCGTGTTCTCGCTTCAAGAGCACGAAACGGTCATGCATGAGCCCTCGCCGCTGTTTTGGTGTCAGGGAGTTTCTGAGGCTCTTCCTGACCCTTTCCAAGGCATCGTTCGCCATCCTGACGACGTGAAATTTGTCCACCACGATTACGGCCTGCGGAATCACCTCCCGGCAGGCATCACGGTACGGCGTCCACATATCCATCGCCACGTATTGGATGCGTTCCTTGCCTTCTACGTGGAGCAGGAAGCGCACCACGGTTTCCTTGTTGCGATTTGGTAGCAGTTCAACGATGGTGTTGTTCTGGATGTTGGCGATCACGCTACGGGGCTTGATGAGGTGAATTTCGTCAATGCCCATCCACTTCGGCGTCTCAAAGCGGATCGTCTTTTCCAGTTCGTTTACATAGTCATTGAACACCGCTCGGGCGGTGAATTCTGTGCAGCCGACTTCTTCTGCGATGCTGGCGAAAGTACGTTTGATGGCCTGCTTACCCATCCATTGTGCAAGCCGTTTGGTCATCAAACGTTTTTCGTCTATCTCCGGTAACGCCTCGTAAAACGTCTTGGTACAAGTGCGGCACCGGAAGCGCCGCGTGTCGATGTAGAGAGCGACACGTCGCCCATGCATTGGCAGGTCTTTGACCATCTGTTCCCGGCGACCGAAGCCAACGAGGTTGCTGGACTGGCAATGCGGGCAGGACGTTGGTGCCTCGACCGCTTCAACGCCAATGTGATAGTCATGCTCGTTTTCCTCAAATCTCAGCACATCGTAGGCGGAAAGATTCAGGATGTTCGCGGGCATGATGGCGGTTCAAACAAATCCGGATACCCTACATGCCCAGGCCGGAAGACGGTGGCTCAGGTGGAACCAGCCATTGCTTGTCTTCGGCAATTGCTTCTTTTACCCGTTGCCGCTCATCGGTTTCCATCACCGTTTCGCGCAATCGATACTCAATGGTTGGCAAGGACAGGATTCCTGCCTGCAAGCCTGCACGAACCCACTCCCTGTCACGAGATTCGGATCGCGCATACTTTGAAACCGCCGCATCGTTTGGATCAAGAAACCACGCAGCTACTCCAGAATCAAAAGCCACTTTGATCAAACGCTCGTTCCAGCCATCCGGGAGTGTCGGAAGCATAGGTGACACGGCATCGGCGTAATACTTAAACGTCTCCTCGAACTCGCTGCCCTGGCCGAGAGCATAGGCAATTTCCGATGCACGACCCGGATCATCTTTTGGGTAGAGATCGACATCAATTGATTGAGTCATCGATTCCGGCGGTTGTGCAACTGCCCCAAGCACTGAGAGACTACCAATGATGACGTAGTCACGATGGTTGGTTACGCGCATCGCTTCAACCAACAAACGACCAATATCATCCCGGTTCATTGCTGGCGTCCCATGAGGAACCCGAACGGCGTATTCTGACGAAGCGCGGCCCCATCAGCGTCATGACGCAGCATTGCCTGGCGCAACGCCGGGGGCGGCAGGCTCAACATGCGCCGCCACTCGGTAATGTAGCGAAGGCTGCAAAGTGCTTTCTCTTCCCATGCGTCGACCCTCGAAAGGGCGCGTTCGCGCAGTTGCTGCGACCCGGAACCCGCCATCGCATCCGCCGCCAACACATGGAGCTGCATCAACTCCGAATCTCGTTTGCTCTTTTCCAACCTCGCCAGGCGGCGTTGTTCAAGAATTTCTTCGTCAGACATTGGCTGACCCTCGCATCAATCACGTAACTCGAATTCATGGTAGCGATGCAGAACTGGGCTGTCAATCACAAAACACTTTTTTAGTGAAAACTGTCATCACTAGAGCAATGCAGCCAATCAATCACGGAAATCGGATAGCTGAGTTGTTATGTATGTGATTCCGTAAAATTTTGTCCTGTCCCGGCCTCTTGAGGAGGAGTGTCTGTGATCCGCGGATACGCCTGTGGGAGCACAAAATTTGGCGTAGAACAAGCAGTCGTGTCACCAGCCGCCATTCCGATTGGGTTTACAAATGACCGAAGACCGGGATGCCTGTGAGGGTTGTCGCTTTTGCCAGACTGGCATCAAGCGTTGCCAACGGATGGCCCGTGCGCAAGGCAAGTTCTAGATAAGCTGCATCGTATACAGACAACTTGTAGCGGCGAGCAAGGTTTAGAATGTCGCCAAACGCACGCCCGACCGTAGCTGGGTCGGTCACGATGTTGAGTTGCCCCAGAAGAACAATGAAGCGTTGCGAGTCAGCTTCGGTCACAATGTTCTTGGCTTCAAGCTTGGTGATGACGTTACCGACTTCTAGCGGCCAAAGCGATGGCACCAAGGCTTGCGATTCCTTTAGCGTCTTCAAGGCCGCACTCGCATACTCCACACCCACTGAATTGGTGTCAGGTGCCAGCCAGAGTAGCGCCACGGAGGCATCTAGAACAAGACTCACGCTCTCCCCTCGTCGATCAGGGCTTTGATATTGATACCGCTCACTGGCTTGCGGGTTTGCATGAAAGCCAGCATTTCATCGACGGCCACTACAGCATCCGAGCGTTTGCTCTCTTCCGTTGGCACCAGATCAGCCACGGCCTTACCTCGCAAGGTAATGGTGTAGCGGTTACCAGCAAGAATGCCACGCAGCAATTCCGGCAACCTCGTTTTGGCTTCGTACGATCCAACTTCAATCTTCATGGGGTTCTCCTACAGAGCGTATAGACCAGTATATAGACTGGTCGTACCGCTAAACGTCTGCGTGCCGAAATTCGCGTCCGCTTTGGTTTCCGCGAGGGTACGGTTGCGGACGCGGAGATGTTGACTATTTGGTTGCGTGACCATGTTGCCGGTGAGGTGGGCGGCGAGATTGAACCGATGATCGAACGGCTGGAAAAACGTTGCCGCGACTAAACATCTCACGTTGGCTTACCTCTTTCCAGCAGCCTTGCCAAGCTCAAATGCCTTTGCGTTCAGTTCCCCCAACGCTGGCTTTTTCGCGGCGAAGCGCGCCACGATGCATTCCTTCAGCGTTGCGGCGGGGAAGGGGAGATTGTTGGAAATCGCTCCAAGCATGATCGTGTTGACCAACCGAAAATCTCCCAACTCACGCGCAATTTCCCCTGCGTCGAAAGCGTGCACCTCTAACTCCCGCCCGCGCACTGCGCCCACGGGGTCGTCTGGGTATGGAAATAGGCCGAGCGAGACGATGGGCGGTTCGAGCTTAAGGCGGTTGATCATTGCTACCCCGCCGTGCGTGCCGTTTTTCGGGCGCAGGTAATGGCTCCAGCGCATCGCTTCAGCAGCTTCAAATCCGACGAGGATGTCCGCTTCGCCCGGCGGAATTTCTGGAGACAGCACATTGATGCCGAAACGCACATGCGAGGATACTACCCCACCGCGCTGGCTCATTCCCGCGACTTCGGTCTTTTTGACCTTAAATCCCTGCGAAATCGCTGCTTCCGAAAGAATTTCCGAAGCGGTCATTACGCCTTGCCCGCCGACGCCGACGACGAGAATGTTGGTGGTGGTTTGGTTCTGACTCATGGTGGTTCCGATGTAGTGTAGGGGAGAAGAAAAAATATTAAAGGTGGCGGATTTTCCGGAAATCTAATTTTGCTATTCGGGAGGTGGGTGCTTTTCGGGGTCGAAAACGCCGAAATAGGTAATCCCTTTGTCATCCCCAAAAACTTTTACAATGAAATCGCGCTGGGTTTTGCAACCGGTAAGCTGCCAGAGTTCATCGTTTTCCTGCACGTAACCGTTCGAGGGAATTTCCTGTTCATTCAGCAGGAACCCGCCCGAGGGCAGGGAACGGAGAGTTTTTCCGTTCAGAATTTTCTTTGAAAACATCATCCTGATGTTTTTGATTGAAACGTCTGCTCGTTCAACGTGGTCGCAGCCGGTTGCGGCCTTGAAAAGCAAGCCAGCTTTTTTCAGGATATCTTGCCGCGTAGCGGAGGGGATATGGGTGTAGGCGCCAGGTTCGCCGCTAACCGTTGAGTCGATTTTTACGTAATTTTCGCATGCCATAAGCATGAAACAAAGGGTCGTCGTGACCATGAGGAAGCGCCATGCTCTGAACGCACTCCAAGATGCCTTGCTGCGTCGGACGTTTGAATTCGGGTTTCTCACACAAATTCCACTTTCACCGGTTTTGGACCCGCCGGTTTGATGGCATCCGGCGCGCAGGGTTGCAGGCACAGGCCGCAACCGGTACAGGCTGCCGTTTCGATGTCGACGAAGGACAGTTCTACTTCTTTGCCGGAGGGTTTGACGGCTTTTTCGCGGCGGGTCACGTGAATAGCTGGGCAGCCGATCTCCACGCAGTTACCGCAACCCGTACAGAGCGACTCCTTAACCTCGTAGGCGGGCTGTACCTTGTAATCGTCGATCAGCACGCAGGGGCGGTTGGTGATGATAACCGAGGGGCCGCTGTATTTGATCTCTTCACGTAGGGTCTTGAAGAGGATGGGCAATATGTATGGGTCAACTACGTGGATATGCTCGGGGGCAATACCGAGGGATTCGACCACTTTGGCGAAGTCGATCCGTGGCGCTTCTTCGCCGTGGATGTCGCGCCCGCTGGCGGGGTTGTCCTGCCCGCCGGTCATGCCGACGGTGCGGTTGTCGAGCAAAAGGACGGTGACGTTGCCCCGGTTGTAGGCAATATCGAGCAAACCTTGCATTCCCATGTGCATGAAGGTGGAGTCGCCGATGACAGCAACGATGCTTTTCTTTTCGTCGTCGGGGCCGCGGCCCTTGTCCATGCCGAGCGCCATACCCATCGATGCCCCCATGCAGATGGTGGTGTCAAGCGCGTTCCAAGGGTGGCCTGCGCCAAGGGTATAGCAGCCGATGTCGCCCGTGATGGTGACATTGCGCAGTTGGGAGAGGGTGTAATACACACCTAGATGCGGGCAGGCTACACACATCGTTGGTGGACGCGGGAAAACCGGTAACGGGGCGGGCATGGGTGCAGCGGCTTCTGCAGCAGCCTGCATTTCCGGGAAGAGGGTGGCAAGGTGCTTTTTCAGGATGAACGGGGGCATCTCGCCAGCAGTGGGGAGGAGGTCTTTGCCGCGCACCCGGATGCCTTCGGCACGGATTTCGGTTTCGAGCAGTTGTTCGGTTTCTTCGACGACGACTAAGGTGTCTACCTGGGCGGCAAGTTCCTGTACCTTGCTCATCGGGACGGGGTAGGAAATGCCGAGTTTGAGTACGGGGGCGTTGGGGAAGGCTTCGCGCACGTGCATGTAGGCGGGGCCGGAGGTGACAAAACCGACCCGCCTGTCATTACCGGGTTCCAGCCGGTTGAGGGCGCTCGTTGCGGATTCTTCGATGAGCGCCTTTTCCCGTGCAAAAACCTCAGGCACGCGCTTTTGCGCATTGGCAGGAACCATCACCCAGCGCGCGGGGTTTTTGACGAAACCGTTGGCAGCACGTTTGATTTTGCGTGCACCGACTTCAACCAGGCATTTCACATGGCAAATGCGGGTAGTGAGCCGCAAGATAACCGGGGCATTGAATTTTTCCGAGAACGTGAAGGCAGCCAGGGTCATCTCGTAGGCTTCCTGTGAGTCGGAAGGCTCTATGATGGGCAAGTGCGCAAAACGACCCCAGAAGCGTGAATCCTGTTCGTTTTGCGAGGAGGAGAAACCCACGTCGTCGGCCACGGCAAGGACTAACCCGCCGACGACGCCGGTAAGCGTGAGCGTCATCAGCGCGTCGGAAGCGACGTTCAAGCCCACGTGCTTCATCGCGCAAAAGCTGCGTGCTCCGGCGATGGATGCGCCAATAGCGACTTCGAGCGAGACTTTTTCGTTTACCGACCATTCGGCGTAGAGGTCGGGATAACGCGCGATGTTCTCCAGGATTTCCGTAGAGGGCGTGCCCGGATAAGCAGCTGCCACGCGCACGCCCGCGTCCCACACGGCACGGGCAATAGCTTCATTGCCGGACATCAGGAGGCGGGAACCAGCGAGGGGCGGGGTGAAAGTTTTGGCACTCAAGGTCGTTCCTTTGAGGATTGGGTCAAGACAGGGCAAAAATGAATTTTGCCGTAATTACTCCTTCAATGGCACGTTTGGTTGTATCGAATGAACTCCTCCAGCTTTGTTTTTGCTGCACCGCTTTCGATCATTTTGCCAGCGCATGCGATGCCGTCCGCAATGGTGTCGGCCACATTGGCGGCGTAGAGCGCCACGCCGGAATTGAAGGCCACGATGTCACGGGCAGGTCCCGGCTGGTTGTCGAGCACGGCACGCAGCATCGCAACGGATTGTTCAGTCGTTTCGACCCGGAGGTTGCGGGTTCCGGCCATGCGGATGTCGAAATCCTCGGGATGGATTGTATATTCGGACACTTTGCCATTTTTCAGTTCGCCAATCATCGTCGCCGCGCCAAGGCTGATTTCGTCGACGCCATCCAATCCGTGCACCACCACGACATGCTGGCTGCCAAGCCGTTCCATCACTCGCACGAGGATGCCTACGAGGTCGGGGTGGAACACGCCGATCAGCGCGTTGGGGGCATCTGCCGGGTTGATGAGCGGGCCAAGGATATTGAAGATGGTGCGCACGCCCATTTCATGCCGCACGGGGGCGATATTTTTCATCGTAGCGTGGAAATTGGGTGCAAACATGAAACCCAATCCCGTCTTGGCGATGCAGTCGGCTACCTGTTCCGCGCCGAATGTGAGATTGCCTCCGAGGGCTTCGATAGCGTCCGCTGCGCCAGATTTCGAAGACACGCCGCGATTTCCATGTTTGGCAACCCGCGCTCCGGCGGCGGCAATGACAAAGGCACTGGTGGTGGAGATATTGAAGGTGTGCGAACCGTCGCCGCCCGTTCCGACGATGTCGATGAAGTTCTCGTTGGGTGGGGGCACTTTTACCTTGACGGCCATTTCACGCAGGACGGTAGCTGCGGCGGCAATCTCCCCAATGGTTTCCTTCTTGACGCGCAACCCCGTGAGAATGGCAGCAGACATGACAGGCGAGAGTTTCCCAGACATGATCTGGTGCATCAGGTCGAGCATTTCGTCGTAGAAAATCTCGCGGTGCTCGATGGTGCGTTGCAGGGCTTCTTGCGGTGTGATGCTCATGGGAAGGCTCCTTTTTTACAATTTCAGAAAATTGCCGAGCATTTCATAGCCATGCCCGGTCATGATGGATTCGGGGTGAAACTGCACGCCTTCGATAGGCAGCGTTTTGTGGCGCAGACCCATGATTTCGCCGTCTTCCGTCCATGCCGTGATTTCGAGGCAATCGGGCAGGCTGGCGCGTTCGATGGCGAGCGAATGGTAACGGGTGCATTCGACAGGGTTGGGCACCCCATGGAATACGCCGCCTCCAACGTGCCGCACCGGGGAAACCTTGCCGTGCATGAGCGTTTTTGCGGAAACAACCTTGCCACCAAACGCTGCACCGATGCTTTGATGCCCAAGGCAAACGCCGAGAATTGGAAACGTGCCCGCAAACGTGCGGATCGCCGCAAGCGAAATCCCCGCCTGTGCGGGAGTGCATGGGCCGGGGCCAATGACGAGATACGTAGGTTTGAGTGCGGAAATTTCTTCCAACGTGATGATATCGTTACGAAATACGCACACATCTTCGCCTAACTCGCCGAAATACTGCACGAGGTTGTAGGTGAAGCTGTCGTAGTTGTCGATCATGAGCAGCATAGCCGTTTCCCCCTAAATCCGCGTATCCAGGCCGTTTTCGGCCATTTCCGCTGCGCGCAGCATGGCGCGAGCCTTGTTTTGTGTTTCCTGCCATTCGGCGTCGGGGTCGGAATCGGCGACGAGGCCCGCGCCCGCCTGGACGTGGATTTGCCCGTCCTTGAGCACGGCGGTGCGGATGGCGATGGCCAGGTCCATGTCGCCGTGAAAGCCGATGTAGCCGACGGCTCCGGCATAGATGCCGCGCTTGATGGGTTCGAGTTCGTCGATGATTTCCATCGCCCGCACCTTGGGGGCACCGGAAACGGTCCCTGCCGGGAAGGTGGCGCGCAGGACGTCGAACACATCCAGCCCGTCGGCAAGGTGTGCTTCGACGTTGGACACGATGTGCATCACATGGGAGTAACGCTCGACGATGAAGCGGTCGGTGACCTTGACGGAGCCAATGGCCGCCACACGTCCGGCGTCGTTGCGGCCAAGGTCGAGCAGTTGGAGGTGTTCGGCGCGCTCCTTTTCGTCGGTAAGCAGCTCTTCTTCCAACGCCTTGTCCTCTTCCGGGGTTGCACCGCGCTTGCGGGTTCCAGCAATGGGGCGGACAGTGACGTTGCCGTCCTGAAGCTGGACGAGGATTTCAGGCGAAGCGCCAATGACATGGAAGTCGTCGAAATTGAAGTTGAAGAGGTAGGGCGAGGGGTTGAGGGAACGGATGGCGCGGTAAAGAGCCAACGGATGGGCAGTGAAGGGTTTGCTCATGCGCTGGGAAAGCACGACCTGCATGACATCGCCCTCGACGATGTACTGTTTGACGCGGCGCACGGCGGCCTTGAACTTTTCTTCCTCGAAGCTGGAAACCGCCGGGGCGACGGGTACGCTGACATCGGCAGGGATGCGCACAGGGTCGCGCAGGCGGGCGAGGAGTTCGGCAAGCCGTTTACGTGCGTGCCGAAAAGCGCCGGGGAAGTTGGGGTCGGCATAGACGACGAAGGTGAGCTTGCCAGAGAGGTTGTCGACGATGGCAAGTTCTTCACACAGCAGGAGCAGGATATCGGGCGTGCCAAGCGGGTCTGGCAAGCGGGAAGATCCAAGGCGTGGCTCAATGTTGCGCACGGCGTCATAGCCGAAGCAACCAACCAGCCCACCGGCGAAACGCGGCAGGCCGTTGCGCGGCGGGACTTTGACGCGGCGCATGAATTCTGCGATGAACAGGAGCGGGTCGGCATCATCACGTCGTTCGACGAGGCGGTTGCCGGTGAGCAGCAGGCAGGTGCGGCCATGCGCTTCGATGCGCGTGGGGGAGACCAGGCCAATGATGGAATAACGCCCGAAACGTTCGCCGCCCTGCACGGATTCGAGCAGGAAAGTATGGGGTTCGTTGGCGAGTTTCAGGTAGATGGAAAGCGGCGTGTCGAGATCGGCGAAGGTCTCCAACGTCACTGGGATACGGTTGTAACCTTCGCCCGCAAGGGCATTGAATTGCTGCTCTGTAAGCATGGAAAGCTCCACAAACGGGAAAACGGATTCGGGCGGGGGCGGCGCAGGCGCGCCGCGAAGGGACAGGTTCTCAGTGGCCCAAAGGCCAACGCCAACTGGCCCGCCAGCGAAGCTGGAGAGCGGTAGCCAGTGCGGAGAACTTGTCGATATGCGTCACGATGTTTTGTGGAGTGAAAGTTTCAGGCAGTCCAGAGCCTGAAATGCGTCGGATGGTAGCCTATCTCGGTTGAGGATGTCCAGTGGCTAGGGTTTATGGGTAATTGGGGTTTGTCTCCGATTTTCCTCCACGCAAGCTTTATGGAGCCAGTTCAAGGTGCAGGGGCTTTTCAGTGAAACCTCTGGTTGTCCAGGGCGTTTAACATGTCAGCTTCCAGTGCGACTTTCATATCATCGGAGGCACGGCACATGGCAATCGCATGGGCAAATAACTGAGCTGCCTTAACCGCTTTTTCACGAGCGCTGAGCGTCTGCCTCCCGGAAACAAAAAAATAATCTCAAATTCCTCAAAGGGATTAAATCCAGCTTCGCCAAATAGCTATCGGACGAATTGATGTAAAAAATGGATTTTCCAAGAGGCTCGATTCTATAAACGGCACTAATCCTGACAAGTAAGGGTTGCCTCATTTCGGTATGCCCAACCCTCTCCGATACTGAATCGCCTCAGCCATGTGCTCCGCGCCAGGGCGTTCGTCGCCGCTCAGGTCGGCTAGGGTACGTGCGACGCGGAGCACGCGATGGTAGGCGCGTGCCGAAAGATTGAGGCGGCGCATTGCCGCTTCGGCGAGTGCTGCGCCCGCCGCGTCCGGTGCACAGAGCCCTTCGACTTGGCCTGCTTCGAGTTGGGCGTTGGGTATGCCCTGCCGGGAGATTTGCCGTTCGCGTGCCCGGATAACCCTGGCTCGGACGGCGGCGCTCGACTCGCCCGTAGGATGCCCGGCCAAGTCGGAATAGGGGACGGGCGGCACTTCGATTGTGAGGTCGATGCGGTCAAGCATTGGGCCGGAAAGCCTTGCATGGTAGCTGGCGATCTGGGCGGGGGTGCAGGTACATGCGCGAGCCGGGTGGCCGGTATAGCCGCAGGGGCAGGGGTTCATCGCCGCGACGAGTTGGAAACGCGCTGGGAATTCGGCTCTTTGTCGGGCGCGCGACACGCAGACCACACCGGCTTCCAAGGGTTCGCGCATGGATTCAAGCACCCGGCGGTTGAATTCGGGGAGTTCGTCCAAAAAGAGAATACCGTGGTGGGCAAGCGAAATTTCGCCTGGCATCGGAATACTTCCGCCTCCGATCAGTGCAGCAGCCGAAGCCGAGTGATGCGGGGAGCGAAAGGGTCGCGTGCGCCAGCGCTTGACATCGAAGCCGCCGATAATCGAATAGACGGCCGCGCTTTCCATCGCCTCGTCTTCATTGAGCGGAGGCAACAATCCCGGCAAGCGTCTGGCCAGCATTGATTTACCCGTCCCTGGTGGACCGTAGAGCAGCAACGAATGCGCACCGGCAGCAGCGACTTCCAGTGCGCGCCGTGCCAAGAATTGACCGCGTACGTCGAGAAGGTCGAGTGTGCCGTTTTCGTCTGCCCCTGCGTCCGCCGTAACGGGAGCGGCATGGGGCAGGATGATGCTCTGCCCGGTGAGGTGGGCGCAGATCGTCAGCAGGGAATCTGCTGCCTGTATCGTTACCCCGCGTGCCAGGGCGGCTTCATCGGCATTGGCACCGGGCAGGAACAGTGCCCTTCCTGCACGTCGGGCAGCCAACGCGGCAGCCAACGCGCCACGGATACTGCGCAATCTGCCGTCGAGCGACAATTCTCCACAGAATTCATGCCCTTCGAGCGCACGCACCGGTATCTGCCGCGAAGCGGCCAGGATGCCCAACGCAATGGGCAAGTCGAAACGTCCGCCTTCCTTGGGTAAATCGGCCGGTGCGAGGTTGACGGTAATGCGGCGTTGCGGGAATTCAAATTGAGAAATCTGCAAGGCCGCCCGCACCCGGTCGCGGGCTTCGCGCACTTCGGTATCGGGCAGGCCGACGAGAGTGAAGGACGGAAGGCCGTTGGCGAGATGGACTTCGACCGTAACTTCGGGCGCTGCAAGGCCATCAAGCGCACGAGTACGAACGAGCGCGAACGTCATTCCAATCTCCGTCCAGATAGAAACAGAACCAGGACGGATTATGACAAATTATTCGTTCAAACGAAATGTCATGAAGAAGGGTTTTGCGCTCCTGCTTCGAGTGCAGCCACGCGGGCTTCCAGTTCGGTCAGCCTGTCGAGTGCCTTGAGCAGCAATTCGCACTGTACATCGAATTCTTCGCGAGGGACGAGGTCGAGTTTGTTGGCTGCGTGCGCAAGGGCAGCTTTGATGTTTTTTTCGATGTCGCGGGCAGGGCTATTGGCCGCGAGTTCGGAAAGGCGTTCGCCGATTTCGTCGATCTTGGCAGTAATTCCTTCAATCAGGTGTGGAGAAGTCATGGCATTGATGTAGGGGAAGGCGACAAGCGGAAGTCTAGCACCGCTCGCACCCGTTCTAGGCGCAAATAATCTATATAACGAAAACGGCGACCCCCGTGGAGTCGCCGTTTCAGGTTCCAGACAGTATGTGGACGGGCTTAGGCCATTGCCTTGACGACAGCCGACAGGCGGCTTTTATGCCGGGCGGCTTTGTTCTTGTGAATGATTTTTTTATCAGCGATGTTGTCGATGATGCTCGTTGATGAAACGTAGGCGGCTTGCGCGGCCGTTTTGTCGCCCTTGGCGACGGCCTTGCGCACTGCCTTGATTGCTGTGCGCAGGCGCGAACGCAGGCTCGCGTTGTGGGCACGGGCTGTGGCCGCCTGACGCGCGCGTTTGAGGGCTTGGGGCGAATTGGCCATGGGAAAATCCTGTGAACGGTGAAGACAATCTAAAATGAAGGGCGAAATTCTAGCCGTTTGCGACAAAGAACGCAACAAGCAAAAACGTCCCGTTTTCACGCTTCACGCCAAACAGCTATCATGCCGCTTTTCTGAAAACACGGGACACAGCAATAGTCCTGCTTACACCTCATGAACCTTCTCCGCGCCCTCTTTACCGTAAGTGGCATGACCCTGTTGTCGCGCATCTTGGGATTTCTCCGCGATTACATCATCGCCCGCATGTTTGGCGCAGGGATGATGAACGATGCTTTTGTCGTTGCGTTCAGACTTCCTAACCTCTTGCGCCGCCTGTTCGCGGAAGGGGCGTTTTCGCAAGCGTATGTTCCGATCCTGGCCGAATATAAGAACAAGCAAGGCTTGGATGCTACCCGTGCCCTGGTCGACCGGGTCGCCACTTTGCTTGCGCTGGTCGTTGCGGGGGTTTCCCTGCTAGGGGTGCTTGGCGCGCCTTATCTCGTCCGCCTCATGGCGCCGGGTTTCCACGGGGATGCGGGCAAGTTTGCCCTGACGGTTGAAATGACCCGCATCATGTTTCCGTACATCCTGTTTATTGCGTTGGTATCGCTTTCTGCGGGCATCCTGAATACCTGGAACCGCTTCATTATTCCGGCTTTTACCCCGACGCTGCTCAATATCGCGCTCATCGGTGCGGCGCTATTTGGTGCGCCGTACTTTGATACGCCCGTGCTGGCACTGGCCTGGGGGGTATTTCTCGGCGGGATGCTGCAACTGTTGCTGCAAGTGCGTCCTTTGATGCGGATTGGCATGCTGCCGCGGCCAAAATTCGACCCTGCCTTTCCGGGAGTGCGCCGTATCCTCGCCCTGATGGGTCCGGCAGTCCTGGGGGTATCGGTTGGTCAGTTGTCGCTGGTCATCAACACGATGATCGCCTCGTTTCTTCCCACAGGCAGCGTGTCGTGGCTTTACTACGCCGACCGTCTGATGGAGTTTCCTTCCGGCATGCTCGGCGTCGCATTGGGGACGATCCTGCTACCGAGCCTCTCTAAGCTTCATGCCGACCAGAAAATGGAGGATTTTTCCTCATTGCTCGACTGGGGGTTACGCCTGACTTTGCTCCTGACCCTGCCCGCTGCACTGGCGTTGGCAATTCTTGCCGTGCCGCTGATTTTCACGTTATTCCAGTACGGCAAGTTTACGCCTGCGGATGTGCTTCAGACTCGCGATGCGTTAGTGGCGTATAGCGTGGGTCTGACTGGCCTGATCATGGTCAAGATACTAGCCCCGAGTTTCTATGCCCGGCAGGACATTCGTACTCCGGTAAAAATTGCTATTTTCGCCCTCGTCGTTACCCAGTTGATGAACATCGTTTTCGTCTGGGCGCTTACCCTTGCACATGCTGGATTGGCACTGTCCATCGGGCTGGGTGCCTGCCTCAATGCCGGATTGCTCTATACGGGGCTGAGACGGCGCAAAGTTTATATTCCTCAACCTGGCTGGGGGCGTTTTGTGCTTCAGTTGTCCGTGGCGCTGGCGGTTCTTGGCTCAGTGCTGTGGTTCGGTGTGGAAGCAGCCGAAACATGGCTGGCGTGGGGTTGGAAGAGCCGCGTGGGGCATTTGTTATTGCTCGTTGTATGCGGCGCAGTGAGTTACTTCGGCGTGCTGTTTGCCCTTGGCCTACGGCCACGCGATTTCCGTCGCCGGGCAGCGCAGTGATTCAGCCCCGCCGCGCATGGGTGGGTTCTCTGCCCCATCCAGGCCAGGGCGGAAGTTTCTGTGGAAGGGTTGGCAGGGTATTGCAGCTATGCACAGGCAAGCCGCGCGCGCAGTTGGTTGGACGTTCCCCTTCGACCAGCGGAGCCAGGTAGCGGCGTCCGGCTTCGCTGACCTGCATGCCATCATCAGTGATGAAAGCCTGTGGTACGCGGCGTTCGAGGTTGGCAACTGCTGCCGCTTCCACTGGCACGATGTCCCATCGGTAAGGGTCGTCACCGAGCCGCCGGATGACTGCCACAATGCTGTCTCGGCCTTCTAGCACATAGTCAAGCGCTGCCTGGCCTACAGCTAGCGCTTGGGCGTGGTCGACGGCGGAAACCCAATGTCCAGCGCTGCGTTGCAGGTAGTCGGGGGCGGCATAGTGGTGGTGGCAACCCAGCGTTCGGCTAACCATCAGGGCAACCTCCCCGCCCGCGCCGCCAAATCGCATATGCTCGCTGACGGTATCGTGCGTGTGTGCCATGAGGGGGCTACCGTCCGTGCGGCGGATGCCTTCGGCAACCGAGATGGCGCAGTAGCCCAAGCGTGAGATCACAGCATCAGCCCGCGCCAGCAGGCGTGCTTCATCGAAAGGGGTTTCCGGGCATAGTACGATGTGCGGTGCATCATCCAAACCGTGCGCTGCCAACGAGGTTGCCAGCGCGAGCCAGCCGACGTTGCGCCCCATTGTTTCCATGACGAATACCCGTCCCCGGCGGCTCGTCATCGAGGCGAGGTCGCGGCAGGCTTCGCGCATCGAAGTGGCAAGGTACTTGGCTGCCGAACCGTAGCCGGGGCAACAATCGCAGCCTTCGATGTCGTTGTCGATGGTCTTGGGCACGCCTACGCAGATCAGGGGATAGCCGCGCTGCCGGGCCGCTTCCGAGACTTTGGCGACGACTTCCAGCGAACCATTGCCGCCGTTGTAAAGCAGCGTACCGACCCGATGGGCGTCCAACACGGCAAAAAGGCGGTCGTAGAGTTCAGGCTGCTCTTCCTGTGTTGGCATGTCGAAGCGGCACGAACCAAAAAAAGCGCCAGGTGTCGCAGCAAGCGCTGTGGTATCGATGCCCGTGCAGTCGTAAAACGACTCGGCCAGGATGCCGAGAATGCCGTAACGTGCCGCCAGCACCGTCCCAATACGCGGATGCCGTTCGTGTGCTGAAGCGATAACCCCGGCGGCACTGGCGTTAATGACCGCTGTCGCGCCGCCGGCTTGAGCATACAGCAGGTTCATCGCGACCCGCATATGGTTGGGACAGGCAACGTGGCTTAACGTAGTGCGGCAAATACCCGTGCCGTGATTTCGCTGACCAAACCGTGTCCCGAAATTTTGCGGATTCTCGGTGCGCGTGGCGGGTCGTCCGCTGCCCACTTGCGGTAGAACTCGACTAGCGGTTCGGTCTGGGCGTGATAGACCTCCAGCCGTTTTTTTACGGTATCTTCATGGTCGTCGTCGCGCAGCACCAATTCTTCGCCAGTCACGTCGTCCTTGCCCTCGTCTTTTGGCGGGTTGTAACGGACATGGTAAATGCGTCCCGAAGGCAGGTGCATGCGGCGGCCGCTCATGCGGTCGACGATTTCGGCATCTGGTACGAAAATTTGAAGTACGATGTCGATCGATATGCCAGAAGCCCTCAGCGCTTCAGCCTGCGGGATGGTGCGTGGAAAACCGTCGAATAGACAGCCAACCTTGCAGTCGTCCCATGTCAGCCTGTCTCTGACCAATTCAATGATGATGTCATCTGGAAGGAGTTGTCCCGCATCCATTACTTTCTTGGCTTCAATCCCCAGGGGCGTCCCTTCCCGCACTGCGGCGCGCAACATGTCCCCGGTGGAAATTTGCGGGATACCGAATTTTTCCCTGATGAATTTCGACTGTGTTCCCTTGCCCGCGCCGGGGGGACCCAACAAAATTACTCGCATGTTTTCTCCAAAAAACTATCTACTCCAAAAACAGCCAGGCCGCCATCACGGCGGCCGTCGTCGACCAAAGGGCGAAACTTAACCCTGTCTTGAACGAAGGTCAAACCCTAAGGCATATAGGGATTTCTGCCTATTGATGGGTAGAAATACCAAAAAATGCCACATGCACGGTTATCCGTGCGCAAAAACTATTCTGACGCGCGCCAGGTCTTCCTCAGTATCGACCCCGCCGGACGGTATAGCGTCGAGCGTCAATACTTGAATCGTATAGCCATACCAGAGTGCGCGCAATTGTTCGAGCGCCTCCCACCGTTCGATAGGTGCGGGAACCAGCGCAGCGTATCGGCGCAGGAAGCCGGCGCGGTATGCGTACAGCCCGACATGCTGTAAAACTGGTAATCCCGGGGGCAATGGCAAGCCGCGCCAACATTTGCTCCAGCCGTCCCGCGCCCACGGGATTGGAGCGCGGGAAAAATATAGGGCGTGCCCTTGCGCGTTGCACACGACCTTGACCACGTTGGGGTTGAAAACTTCATCCACGTCAACGAGAGGATGCGCCGCGGTGGCAATGGCCGCGCCGGGGTCGGTAGCCAGCCCTTCGGCAACGGCGGCGATCAGGCCGGGGTCGATCAAGGGCTCATCGCCTTGGACGTTGACCACGACATCATCGTCGCGCCAACCTAGTGTTTCGGCGACTTCGGCGAGGCGGTCGGTTCCACTCAGATGATCGGTGCGGGTCATCAGCGCTTTACCGCCTGCGGTGCGTACCGTGTCGAACACGTCCTGATGGTCGACCGCAACCCAGACTTCTTCTGCGCCCGAGGCCAACGCCCTATCCAGCACCCTAAGCACCATCGGGCGGCCAGCAATATCGGCAAGCGGCTTGCCAGGCAACCGGGTGGAGGCATGACGCGCTGGAATTACCACGCGGAATGAGGTCATGGCGGGCGGGGATTAGCGCAACGCGTCGACTTCTTCGGCGCTGAGTGAGCGGGCTTCTTCTTCGAGCATCACCGGAATGCCGTCACGAATGGGGAAAGCCAGCCTGTCCGGCTTGCAGGCAAGTTCCTGATTCGCTTTTAGGTAATCCAGCGGCCCCTTGCACAGCGGGCAGACGAGTATTTCAAGCAGTTTTGCGTCCATCGTCCAGCTTCTCCAGGACAGGGGCGATGGCCCCAGCATCAATGACGGCACGCACCGGCAGTTCCCAGGCATCGGGTGGTGCGAAAAATACACATTTTACCGCATCCTTACTGGTCATTAATTTGATTTCGCCAGGTGCAAAATCGAGATCGGCTGCGCAATAGCGGTGATGGTCAGGAAACGGGTGGGGGATTACGTCGAGCCCCATCGCCGCGAGTTGGTCGAAAAACCGCTGTGGTTGCCCGATACCAGCTAGCGCGTGGACTTTTTTCCCGGCAAAAGCCTCCACACTGCACCATTTATCCGGTTTTACCAGCGAACGGAAACGCTCGCCAACCAAGCGCATCGTGGCAATAGGTACTGTGCCCATTTGCAGGCGTAGGCGTGGTGATAATCCACCGTGTACAAGGATCAGGTCAGCCTTGGCAAGCCGTGCGGGTGGCTCGCGCAACGGCCCCGACGGCAGGGGCCAGCAGTTACCAAGCGCTGCTTCGTCGACCACGGCAATTTCCACCGTGCGCGCTAGTCTGTAATGCTGCAAACCATCGTCACTGACGATAACGTCGCATTCTGGATGCGCGGCGAGCAGGGTGCGCGCCACTGCTGGACGATCCCGGCCAACTGCCACCGGGCAGCCTGCCTGCTGGGCGAGCATCACGGGTTCGTCCCCATAGAAATCGGAGCTAGGGCTGGAACCGGGATTGGCAACGACAAGGTGGGGGACACCGCTTGCCACCGCCTGGCCACCATATCCGCGTGACACGATACCCGGATGCCACCCAGCCCTGCGCAATTCCTCGATCAGCCAGAGTACCACCGGGGTCTTGCCGCTGCCGCCGGCGGCAACATTGCCGACGACGATAACCGGCACGGGAAGCTGTTCACGGTGCAGGATACCATGGCGATAAAGCCCGCAACGCAACGCGGCAAGGCCGCGAAAAAATACCGCTGCAGGCAGCAGTGAAGCTGCGCGCCATGACCGCTTTCGCCAGAAAACCGGCGTACTTTTCATTGCCGGGTGTCTCTCTAGCGGTTTTGCCCTTGCTGAACCTCAAACGTAACATGCGTAAACCCCGCATGTTGCGAGGCCTGCATTACATTGATGACGCTTTGGTGTGACGCCTGTGCATCGGCATTGATGTTTATCACTGGCTCTGGCCCCTGCGCAGGACGTGCGCCAGCAAGCGCGGACGCGATGCTCTGGATGCTCTTGTTAGATACTGGCATGCCTCCGATGATCACATCGCCCGAAGCGGTGACTGCCACCTTGATTTCTCTACTGATGCTTTGCTTGCCGCTGGCATCGACGGTCGGCAGGGAAATCTCCAGCCCGGCGGTTTTGCTGAAGGTTGTGGTCAGCATCAAGAAGATGATGATGACCAGCATCACGTCGATCAACGGGACGAGGTTGATCTCCGGTTCACTTTTTTGACCACTTCTATGACGGAAATTCATGATCCTCAGCGCCTGCGTTCACCATGCGCCACTTCGATGAGTATGGTCGCCTGCTGTTCCATTTCAACCACATAATCATCGACCAAGCGGCGGAAATGCCTCCAGAAGATCGTTGCGGGAACCGCGATGATGATGCCGAAGGCGGTTGCATGCAGTGCCATCGCAATCCCGTGGGCTACCTGTTCTGGCGTTCCCGTGACACCTTGGCCCGCAAACATTTCGATCATCCCGATGACCGTGCCGAACAGACCCATCAGGGGACTGATGGCGGCGATGGTTCCGAGTGTGGTGAGGAAGCGTTCAAGCTCGTGCGCCACAGAACGGCCTGCTTCTTCAATCGATTCCTTCATGACCTCACGCGACCCCTTGATATTGCGCAAGCCTGCCGCGAACACTCGCCCCAAGGGCGAATGGGTTGCGACGCGCGACACCATTTCCGGTGGGGCGCCGTGTTTCCCAAGGTCAGAAATGATCCGATCCAAAAGGCCGGATGGGGCTACACGGGAGCGGCGCAAACTGATCGAACGCTCGATAATCAACGCTACGGCAATCACCGAAGCGAGCAACAACGGCCACATCGGCCAGCCACCAGCCAGAAACATCTGAAACACGCTTGCTCCCCAAAAAATGAAAATGAAGTGATTTGGAAATGTTTGAATGTAGCCCCGCCAGACGGTGTGAGCAAGTGTGACGTGCATGTCTCATCCACAAAAGCTGTGGATAAGCTTGTGGAGCTTTACGGAATATGCGTCACATCTATAACCACCGCGCCACTTTTACTACACCGCCACAAAATTGTGCAATAATGCAACTTATTGATTCAAAACAAAAATACAACAAACTTCCAGACGATCAAGGATTTACCGTGTCCATACGGTTTGGTTCTTGACAACGGTTTCGGACTGTGGATTTCTGTAAAAAAATGTCAACACTTTATGACGTTTCCCCGGATGGGTTTTTACCACATGCTGAAGGCACATTCCGTGTCATCAGTGTAAGCGAACTCAACCGGCTAGCTCGTGCGGCGCTTGAAACTTCCCTTCCATTGCTGTGGGTTGGGGGCGAAATTTCCAACCTTACCCGTGCCGCCTCCGGGCACATCTACTTTACCCTCAAGGACGCCCAAGCCCAAGTACGTTGCGCCATGTGGCGCAACCGTGCGCAAGTGTTGCCTTTTCGCCCCGAAAACGGCATGCGCGTCGAAGCGCGGGCACTAGTGACACTATATGAAGCACGTGGCGATTACCAGATCAACGTTGAGACGTTGCGCCCGGCAGGAACCGGGAATCTGGCCGAAGCGTTCCGGCGGCTCAAGGACAAGCTCGCTGCGGAAGGTTTGTTCGACCCGGCCCGCCGTCGTCCCCTGCCAGCGTTTCCGGGAGGAATCGGCATTATCACCTCGCCTGCGGCAGCGGCGTTACGTGATGTGCTCGTCACCCTACGTAGGCGCGCACCGGGTCTGCCGGTGATGATTTACCCTGCCTCCGTTCAGGGGGTCGACGCGCCGCGCCAGTTGTGCGCGGCGCTTACCGCCGCTGCACAGCGCGCAGAAACGGACGGTATCGAACTCATCCTACTGGTACGCGGCGGCGGCAGCCTCGAAGACCTCTGGGCTTTCAACGACGAAACCCTGGCGCGAACCATTGCCGCCTTTCCCTTGCCAATCGTGAGCGGCATTGGGCATGAGACGGACTTCACCATTGCCGATTTTGCCGCCGACTTGCGTGCGCCCACGCCCACGGGCGCGGCGGAGCTTGCCAGCGCCGGTTATTTCTCCGCCCGCCACGCCCTTACCGTCACCGCTCAGCATCTGCACCAAGCCATCGTGCGGCAAGTGGAAGCCCTGGCGCAGCGTACCGACCGCTCTGCGCTGCGGCTCGTCCATCCACGGGATCGCCTGCGGCGTGCGCGGGAGAACACCACCTACCAAGAACGGCGGCTCCGGCAAGCGATGGCGGTTCGTCTGGGAGAATGCGCCCACCGCCTGTCAAAGCTCGAACTGCGTCTGAATGCCCAGATTCCCGCAACCACCGCTTTGCACAAGCAAATCGACGGCATTGGGGAACGTCTGGACAGGGCTACACACGCCTTGGTTTACGCACAAAGGCAAAAGCTCGACACACTTTCCACTGGGCTACGCCAACTGAACCCAGATGCCGTGCTTACGCGCGGCTACAGCATCGTCCGTAATGCCGAAGGCCATATCGTGCGCGCTGCGGCTGGCCTCAGGCTGGGCGACCCGCTTGCCGTCCAGTTTACGGAGGGGGGGGTCGATGTGATGGTCGATCAGTTGTGGGGGTGAGGGAAAACCCATCCACGTCGCCTTTGGCGTACTCAAATCAGGGGTGCCTTTCAACCCGGCTTTGCATGGGGCTTGACTCTGATAACAGTATCTACCATGCGGGAACTGCTTCTTGCTGCGGCGGAGGCGGCGGGGGAGGGCTCAGGCCGCCGTTGGCGACCCAGACCGCACCAGCGGCAATCAGCAAGGACACGATGAATGCCAGCCAGCCTCCCCCATGCGCTGGCTCCAACGAGGGGTCGTTTATGGCCTTGTAGCCGGTGAACATAGGAAACAGCAGGTTGTTTTTCTTGACTACGGCGTAGAAAGCGATCGAGAGCACGTGCAGGCTCGTCAGCCCGACGATTAGCCAGGCAGTGAATACGTGCCAACCAACAGACGGTTTTGCAATGTTTTGGCACGCCCAGGCGTTTTTACATACCAAGGCGTTCAACGGCCCGGTAAAGGGGGCTTCGCTATCTATTACTAGGCCAGTGCCTACTTGGAATAACATTAGCGCGAGAAAGCCAAGCACCGAAAAAGCTCCCAACGGGTTGTGGCCGAGTCCATGCCATTGGCCGCGCAGATAGGCAAATACCCGTGCGGGGCCAGGAACGAACTGGGCGAAGCGGGCATAAGTCGAGCCGATTACACCCCACACCAGCCGGAACGCAAGTAGCCCGGCAATGGCCTTTCCAAACAGGGCGTGGCTATCCAGCGGGGAGCGCCCACCCATGAACCTGAAAATGAAATCGGTGAAGGCTTGGTTGCCGGCCAGAAACCCGGTGATGAACATAGCGATGGTTAATAACACCAAAAGCCAATGAAAAAGCCGGGTCGGCAGATCCCAAATCTTTACATGCCGTTTTTCCATTTTCACTTCCTCGTTGGAACGTCCTTGTACTCTGTTCAAAGTCTGTAACCGCGATGGACGGCAACGATACCGGCACTAAGGTTGAAGTAATCGACTTTGCCGAGGCCGGCACTTTCCATCATCGTTTTCAGTTCCTCTTGGCTGGGATGCATACGGATGGACTCGGCGAGATAGCGGTAGCTGTCCGGGTCGCCCACCACTTTTGCACCCATCCAGGGCAGAAGCTTGAACGAATATAGATCGTAGAAAGGGGACAAAGGTTTCCAGACGCGGGAAAATTCCAGCACCAGCAAGCGCCCGCCGGGACGCAGTACCCGGCGCATCTCGGCAAGCGCGACCTCCTTGTGGGTCATGTTGCGCAGGCCAAAGGCGACGGTGATGCAATCAAAGCTGGATTCCGGGAAGGGAAGCTTTTCGGCATTGCACTGGGCAACCGGCAGGGAAAACCCCTTGTCGATGAGGCGATCCCGCCCGCGCGAAAGCATGGCGTGATTGATGTCGGTCAGCCAGACTTGCCCGTTGGGGCCGACCCGACGCGCAAAGGCGAGCGATAAATCAGCGGTTCCGCCTGCAACATCGAGCACCCGATTCCCTTCACGCACATCGGCCAACTGGATAGTGAATGCTTTCCATAGCCGGTGCAGGCCGAAGGACATCATATCATTCATGATGTCGTATTTTT
Source organism: Betaproteobacteria bacterium (assembly GCA_009781085.1). Taxonomy (GTDB): domain Bacteria; phylum Pseudomonadota; class Gammaproteobacteria; order Burkholderiales; family Rhodocyclaceae; genus WRNU01. The sequence goes on along the minus strand of WQYV01000002.1, from coordinate 34,694 downwards.
GCGCTACCGAAGAGAATACGCTGGCAACTTTTTTCTGTTTGAGTTCCTCGGCGACGGTTTGGAAACCGAAGTGCGTGGTCTGGCCGGATTCTGCCTGTTTGTGAGTGTCAGTGGTCATGGCGGGCGGGGGATAGTATCGTTCAAGTGGGTTCCATAAGCTCCATGAAGCCGATTTGCTCAAAATTCGGACCTTTGAGCAGGAGTTGGGTCATCTTGAGCCGCCGTTCAAGACCCGCATCGAAAATCTCAACGATGCCATTGGTCTTGTACCAACCTTCTGGCAGGATCAATGAGGCGGCAATTTGGAGCACGTCGCTGGCTTCAATCATGAAAGCCTGAGAATAGGGTTCGCGCAGGTCGTCGGATTCGGTACGCTGGCGGGCTGCGATGACCCTCGGCAGGCCGGGTAGGACGTGGATGCCCGTCTCAAGCAAACCATCTCCGCGGAACATCAGCCAGCTTACCTGGCCGAGCAGGAAATATTCACCGTCGTTCGGGTGCAGCCCCACAAGTTGATGATGCGAGAGCCGTTCAGAGTGTGGGCGCTGCTGCAGGCGGAAACCTCCAACCGATTGGTCGATCAATTCCCATTGTTCGCAAATCAGCCCGAGACGTTCGGCTTCGAGGTGTTGGTAGTCAAAATTGCGCTTTCCGTTCCGAGTCAGTTCGGTTTCGACGCCCGCCGCTCGTTCGCCGAAGGCGTGGAGCGCCAGTTCGTCATGCGTGTAACCCAGGCTGCTCGTCATTGAACGCTGGTTGCTGTTCCGGGGTTGCTCAAACAATTTGCCTTGGATGTGGAAGCCGATGGTAAGCCAATCGGCGCACAACTCGACCACGCCCGTGCTGCCCCGCCGTGGGAAACGCCGTCCGGCAGAGGCCAGCCCCCATGGCCGGTAGAGCGATAGCAACAGGCGGGCGCTGGGTTCGACGCCGCAATCTTCCCCAAGGCCAAGCGAAGAGGGGGACACTCCCTGTTTGAACTGTGCGAAAACAGACTGGATCTGGCTCGCCAGCTTGTTGCAGTCGAAATAGCGTGGGTTTGAGTCCTTGTGCAGTAGGCCAAGCGGGCGCAAACCATGGTCAGCGGTCAAATCGAGTCCGTAAGTCATGGGCTTGCAGCCCTCGATATTCGTGCTGAGGGTGCAGTAAGGCGCGAAGCGTTCCGCCCAACGGCAAATCCATGTCCACTCCTGCCCACTGCGTCCAAAGGCGTTGGCCAAGTCGAGCAGCAGGATGGTGATATAGGCTTCCTGTGCGCTTTGTGCTTTCCAGACGGCGTTAAGCGTGTCGGAGCCGCGGATGGAATAGATGTCTTCCTGTTCGGCAGCGATGAAACATTCGTGTGCCTGCTTCCACACCCCGGCAGGCAGGGCACGGTGCGCACGGTAATACTCGGACACAATCTTGCCCGCGTAGTATGTGCGACGTTGCGCAAGCAATGCACGTTGGTCCTTCAGGGTTTCAGTTTCGGCATCTAATGCGGCAATCAGGGCATAGGAATGCGAAAGGTCACGCCAGAGTTTGATGACCTTCAGCAAAAGCTCGTTATGTTGACCATCGGGGGGCAGCAATTCGTTGCCATCGAGGCCGGGGAGCTTGGCACGGGTTTTGTCGATCAGCGGACGAGCCGTCTCCAGGACTTCGAGGTGCTGTTCAGGGAGAGGGCGGGTGGAAAGCAGGACGGCGACGATATCCGCTAGCACGGAAAACCGCTCCAGCGTGTTGTCGGTCGGCAGATTCTGCAACAAACCCAAACATTGTGCAGGGTTATGGTAGTCCATGAGAACTCCGGGTGAATAAATGTGTTTTGGCTATTTTACTATTAACAAGTAGCTGAAGATCGGGCAAGTTCAACGTTTAACCGGGCGGCCAGCACGTCGCGGCCAGGCGCGTCGCGCCTCAAAGCGCTGCGTTGTTCGCGGCCCCAGATGGACTCGGGGAAATGACGGTCGTCCGCAAAGCGCGCAATGACGTGCCAATGCAGGTGCGGGACTTTGTTGCCGAGGCTGGCGAGGTTGATCTTGTCAGGGTTCATCAGGCTGCGCAGGCTGCTTTCGACGGCAAACACCACGTTCATGAAGTGGTGCCGTGCATGGATATCCAGGTCGCTCATTTCGGCAACATGTTCGCCCCATATAACCCGGAAGTAACCTGGATAATCGGGATCATCACCCATGATGACTCGACAGTACTCATCCTCCCAGATGAGATTATCCTGGTTTATAACGCAAAGTAGGCAATTCATAGTGAATCTGTTAGCTTACTGACGACGACATTATCGGAGGTTTTTCACCATAGCACGCCTTCATCCGGGAAACTATGAAACCCCCCTGTCCGGCAGAGGGGGTGAAAAGCCGCACAAGGGGTTTTCGAGGATGTTGCGCGGTACTCAATTGAGCTTGCACCGCATAAGATCGTTGACCTGAGTTGGGTTGGCTTTGCCGCGGCTAGCTTTCATAACCTGCCCAACGAGGGCGTTGAGCGCCTTTTCCTTACCGGCGCGAAATTCTTCGACCGATTTCGGGTTGGCAGCAATGACCTCCTCGACCATCGCTTCGATTGCGCTGTTGTCTGTGACCTGTTTCAACCCCTCGCGTTCGATGATTTCGTCCGCATCTGCACCTTCGCCGCTCCAGAGCGCCTCGAACACCTTGCGCGCAATAGCGTTGGAGATAGAGCCATCGGCGATGCGCAGGAGCAGTCCGGCCAATTGTGTGGGAGAAACTGGCGCAGTGGCAATTTCCAGCCCGGCTCTGTTCAGGCATGCAGCAAGTTCTCCCATCACCCAATTGGCGCAGAGTTTGGCATGCACTGTGCCAGCGGCAGCGACGGCAGCCTGAAAATAATCCGCTGTTTCCTTGCTAGTCGTGAGTGCGCTGGCATCCTGGGCGGACAGGCACAGTTCCTGCTCAAAGCGCGCCTTCATCGCTGTCGGCAATTCGGGCATTGACGCCCTGACCCGTTCGACCCATCCCGGTTCGATCACCAGCGGCAATAAGTCGGGGTCGGGGAAGTAGCGGTAATCGTGCGCATCCTCCTTGGAGCGCATCATCCGCGTCTGCCCGGTGGTAGGGTCGAAGAGCACAGTGGCCTGTTCAAACCAACTCCCGTCTTCTAGCGTTTCGATCTGCCAGCCAGCCTCGAAATCGATGGCCTGTTGCAGAAAACGGAAGGAATTGAGGTTTTTGATTTCACGTCGGGTCCCGAGTGCCTCTACGCCTTTTTTGCGCACCGAAACGTTGGCGTCGCACCGGAATGACCCTTCCTGCATGTTGCCGTCGCAGATGTCAATCCAGCGCACCAGCGCATGCATGGCGCGTGCGTAGGCGACTGCTTCAGCAGAGGATCGCATGTCGGGTTCGGAGACGATCTCCAGGAGCGGCGTACCCGCACGGTTGAGGTCGATACCGCTCATGCCGCGAAAATCTTCATGGATCGATTTGCCAGCGTCTTCTTCAAGGTGGGCGCGCGTAAGGCGGATGGGCTTTTCGTAAGCGCTTTCCCCTTCGCCGACCTGAACCGTGATGATACCCCCTTGTACTACCGGAAATTCAAACTGGCTGATCTGATAACCCTTAGGTAAATCAGGATAAAAATAATTCTTACGCGCGAATACGCTTTTCGGCGCGATGTGCGACCCCAAAGCCAAACCGAAACGGATGGCGCGCTCGACCACGCCCCGGTTCAGGACTGGCAACACGCCAGGCAGGGCGATATCCACGGCGCTGGCCTGTACATTGGGCTGCGCGCCGAACGCCGCGCTGGCACCGGAGAAAATCTTGGCGGAAGTGTTGAGTTGGGCGTGGATTTCTAGCCCGATGACGATTTCCCAATCCGATCTGCTCATTTCGTTACCCGTTGTATCGTGGATGTGCGCTTCAAGCGTTAGCCCGGGCAATTGGAGCCGGGCGGTGCAGGTGCCAATTAGTAACTTGCTGGAAGCGGTGGGCGGCGGTTAGCAAGCGCGCTTCGGAGAAATAGTTGCCAATCAACTGCAACCCGATCGGCAACCCAGCGGCATCGAATCCGCAAGGGTGGGAAAGCCCTGGTAGCCCTGCGAGATTGACGGGTGTGGTGTAAATGTCGGCCAGGTACATTTGCACCGGGTCGTCGCCCATCGCACCCAAAGCCCAGGCCGTCATCGGCGCGGCCGGGCCGGCAACTAGGTCGCATTCGGAGAAGGCACGCCGGAAATCTTCGGCAATCAAGCGCCTCAACTTTTGCGCCTGAAGGTAATAGGCATCGTAATAGCCATGCGACAACACGAAAGTCCCGGTCAGGATGCGCCGTTGCACTTCTGCGCCGAACCCTTCGCTGCGGCTTTTGCAATACATGTCGACAAGGTCGGCATATTTGGTGGCACGGTAGCCATAGCGCACGCCGTCGAACCGGGAAAGGTTGCTTGATGCTTCGGCCATTGCGATGACGTAGAAGGCCGGAATCGCAAACCGGGTATTGGGCAGGCTAACATCGCGCACCGATGCACCCAGGGCACGGTATTGCGCCAGCGCGTCCTCAATAGAAGCATGGGTCTCATCCCCCAAGCCCACGGAGAAAAATTCGCGCGGTACGCCGATGGTGAGGCCGGCAAGCGGGCGTGCGGGGTCGGATGCGGGGGTTCCGATTTCAGCAGCGTAATCTTCCACCGGGCGGTCGAGGCTGGTCGAATCGCGCATATCGAACCCCGCCATGGCCGAGAGCAGCAGCGCGCAATCCCCGGCGGAAGCACCGAAAGCACCCCCTTGGTCGAGCGAGGAAGCGTAAGCGACCATGCCATAGCGGCTGATGAGCCCATAAGTCGGCTTGATCCCTGTAATGCCGCAAAACGCTGCAGGCTGGCGTACCGAGCCGCCGGTATCAGTTCCTGTGGCGATGGGCGCGAGCCGCGCCGCAACCGCCGCCGCCGAGCCGCCCGAAGAACCGCCAGGCACATGGCCGATTTTCCACGGATTGTTCACAGGGCCGTAATAGGAAGTCTCGCTCGACGAACCCATCGCAAATTCGTCCATATTGGTCTTGCCCAAGCTCACCGCACCCGCCCGTTTCAGCAGGCTGACCACATGGGCATCATAGGGGCTGACGAAGTTGGACAGCATCTTGGACGCGCAGGTGGTCAGCACGCCTTCGGTGCAAAATACGTCCTTGTGGGCGAGTGGGATGCCGGTGAGCGGTCCGGCCTCATTACGGGCGATGCGTCTGTCCGCAGCCCGCGCCTCGACAAGCGTCCGCTCGCGGTCAACGGTGATGAAGGCGTTCAGCCCCGGATTGAAAGCATCGATCCGGTCGAGAAAAAGATTGGCGAGTTCGACGCTGGAAATTTCTTTCTCATCCAGCGCACGGCGCAGGGCGGAAACGGGTACGTCAAAAAGTGGCGCGAGGGTCATGGTACGGCAGTGGGAAAAAATGAAGTAAAAATCAACAATAGTGCCCTAATTGGCTATTCAATGACCTTAGGAACGAGGTAAAGTCCATCCGCAGCTTGTGGGGCAATGGCCTGAAACGCGGTGCGGCAGTCGGTTTCTGTGACGGCGTCCTCGCGCAGGCGGGCAGCCAGTTCCTGCGGGTGGCTCATTGGTTCAATGCCCGTGGTGTCGACAGCCTGCATTTGCGTTATCAATACGAATATGCTATCAAGCTGTTTACGTGTAACATCGACGTCGTCACCTGTTATTGACAAGCGGGCAAGACGGGCAAGATGCCCAACTTGTTTGTTAGAGAGCGGCATGTGAAAAATACCTGCTGAATTTGTAGAGAATTGTAGAGTATCATAATCGCTCTTATGCTTTTCTCGGGCGCGCATGTGCGCGGAACGAAACCTTCAACCGGTTCGGAATTCTTATGTTCGGTTTGCTGCGTTCTTATTTTTCTAGTGATCTCGCGATCGACCTTGGTACAGCCAACACCCTGATTTACGTGCGTGGCAAGGGAGTCGTCCTTGATGAGCCTTCGGTTGTCGCTATCCGTGTCGAAGGCGGTCCCAATTCCAAGCGCGTTATTCAAGCGGTCGGGCACGAAGCTAAGCTGATGCTTGGCAAGACCCCCAAAAACATCGAGGCCATCCGGCCGATGAAAGATGGGGTCATTGCAGACTTTGAAGTCACCGAGCAGATGATCAAACAGTTCATCAAACGGGTGCACGATTCCAAACTGCTTTCTCCAAGCCCCCGGATCATCATTTGCGTGCCCTGTGGCTCGACCCAGGTCGAGCGCCGCGCCATCCGCGATGCCGCGCTGGCTGCGGGCGCGTCGCAGGTCTATCTGATTGAGGAGCCGATGGCCGCGGCAATCGGCTCCGGCCTGCCGGTTTCGGACGCACTTGGCTCGATGGTGGTCGATATCGGTGGCGGCACGACTGAAGTCGGGGTCATCTCGCTGGGTGGCATGGTTTACCGGGGCAGCATCCGGGTCGGGGGCGACAAATTCGATGAATCCATCGTCAATTACATCCGCCGCAATTACGGCATGCTGATTGGCGACACAACTGCCGAGAACATCAAAAAAGAGATTGGTTCCGCTTTCCCTGGTTCGGAAGTGCGCGAACTGGAAGTCAAGGGTCGCAATCTTGCAGAGGGCATCCCGCGCAGCTTCACGATTTCGTCCAACGAAATTCTTGAAGCGCTCACCGAGCCCATCAACCAAATCGTCTCTTCGGTCAAGATCGCCCTCGAAGAAACGCCACCCGAGTTGGGGGCGGACATTGCCGAACGCGGCCTGATATTGACCGGTGGGGGGGCGCTGTTGCGTGACCTTGACCGCCTGTTGTCGGAAGAAACTGGTTTGCCGGTGTTTGTTGCCGAAGAGCCGCTGACCTGCGTGGCGCGTGGTTGCGGCATGGCGCTTGACAGGATGGACAAGTTGGCTTCCATATTCACATCGGATTGAAAAATACCGATGGCTGGACGTATCAAACACGAATAACCGTTACCGCCCGGAAACTGTTGGATGCCTGGCTCTGATTTTCAAACGCACCCCGTTTTCAAGCGCGGTGTGTCGGCAAAAGTTCGCTTACTGGGTTACGCCACGATTTGTGTGGTGATACTGGTGGCTGACCTGCGTTTTCGTTACCTGGATTCCTTACGCGAATCCCTGCACACGATCATTTCGCCTATAAACACAGTTGCGTCCGAACCGGTCAAGCTGCTGGGCAATGCTACGGAGCATTTCTCCAATATGGCGGATTTGCAGGATGAAAACGCTAAATTGCGCCAACACCAACTCGATGGCGCCGAACGGTTGCTGCGCTTCGATGAGCTCGAACGGGAAAATGCAGGCTTGCGCGAGCTTCTCGGCATGCGCAAGAAAACGCCGGTCAAAAGCATCACGGCAGAGGTGCTCTACAGCGTGCCCGATTCGTCCTCCCGCAAGGTCATCCTCGATCAGGGCAAAAAGGCGGGCATCACTCACGGCCTCGCGGTTGTCGATGCTGATGGCCTGCTTGGGCAAGTAACGCGGGTTTATCCGTCACAGGCCGAGATTACCCTTATCACTGACCGTAACCAGGCAGTTCCGGTGCAGGTTATGCGTAACGGCCTGCGTGGGGTTATGTTTGGAACCGGGCAGGGGATGCGTGCATTGAATGATGTCCCCAAACGCTGGCAGCAGGCCGCTCAGTCAGACATCGGGCCGGGGTCGCTCGAACTGCGTTTCGTGCTTGCCAATGCCGATATTCAACCCAATGACCGCTTGGTAACTTCGGGGCTTGACGGCATATTCCTACCCGGCCTGCCTGTGGCCGAAGTCGAGAGCGTCGACCGCGAGGCTGGTCCTTTTGCCCATGTCATTTGCCGCCCGCTGGGAGGGGTTGAAAAGAGCATCAGGGTGCTAATATTGGGACGTACGGAATTGCCCCCCCCGCCACCTAAGCCGGAGACTGGCGATCCACCTCCTCTCTCGGTTTTGCCAAAGGGCGAGCATCAGGTCAAAAGCGGGGACTAGTCATGCAATTTACCAACCGGTCCAACCGCCTCTTGCGCCCAGCCAAACCATGGTTCGTATACATGAGCCTTTTCATCGGGCTCGTACTGGATTACGTCCCTTTTGGACATCATCCCGGCATCCCGGATTGGGCTGCGCTGGTGCTGGTTTTCTGGTGCATCCGCGAACCCCTGCATATCGGCATGGGCGCGGGGTTCCTCCTTGGCATGCTGATCGATATCGGCAAGGGCGCAGCAATGGGCGAATACGCCCTGGCTTACGTGATATTGGCTTTTATTGGCAACAGTCTAGCGCGGCGGATCATGTGGTTCCCATCGCTATTGCAGGCACTGCATGTGCTGCCTATGCTCCTGGTGGCGCAGGCACTGATGGTCGGTGTACGGATGTTTGTCGGGGACGCGTTCCCCGAATGGGACTATTTCCTGTCCAGCGTCGTCGGTGCGGCTCTATGGCTACCACTTACTTACCTGCTGCTGCTACCGCAGTTCCAGCCAGTCGACCGGGATGAAAACCGGCCAATCTGAATGTCGGGACCAGGATGAAAACTTTTAACGAGCCTAACGAAGACGTAGGGCGTTTCTACATACGTTTGCTCGCGGCTGCGTTGTTCGTGCTCGTCGGCTGTGTCCTGCTGGCATTACGGATTTATTCGCTGCAGGTAGAGAGTTACGACTATTACTATAGGCTCGCAGAAGGCAACCGCATTTCCATGATGCCGATCGTGCCCCAGCGTGGGAACATCATCGACCGTAACGGTGTGACACTGGCACGGAATTTCGTTGCCTACACCCTGGAAATTACGCCTTCGCTCGTCGCCGATGTGGAAAAGACGATCGACGCGCTCTCCGAATTCATCGCCATCGAAAAAAAGGATCGAGAACGTTTTCGCAACTTCCTTCGGGACAACCGCCGCTTGGACAGCGCACCGATCCGCACCCGCCTCAGCGATGAAGAAGTCGCACGCTTCATGGGGCAACGTTACCGTTTCACTGGCGTCGATGTGCAGGCGCGGCTGTTCCGCGATTACCCGAACGGTACTCTGGGTTCGCATCTCATCGGTTACATCAGCCGCATCAGTGACCTCGATGCCGAGAAAATCGAAGCACGCGACGAAGCTGCCAACTACTCTGGCAGCATGTATATCGGCAAGAGCGGCGTGGAGGCGGTCTACGAGGCCGACCTTCATGGGATTACCGGGGTCGAGCATGTCGAGAATACTGCTGGCGGCAAAGTGGTACGGAGCTTGAAGACTGAACCGGCAACGCCAGGGAAAGACATTGAACTGTCAATCGACATCGAATTGCAAAAAGTCGCTGAAGCTGCTTTCGGCGAACGGCGTGGTGCGCTAGTTGCCCTAGACCCATCGACCGGTGAAGTGCTTGCATTTGTGTCGATGCCGACGTTCGACCCCAACCTGTTTGTTGACGGCATTTCCAACCAGGACTGGAGAATGCTCAATTCCTCGGAAAACAAACCCCTGCTCAACCGAGCCGTTGCTAGCGCCTATCCGCCGGGTTCGACCATCAAGCCCTTCATAGCCCTAGCCGGTCTGAACTCGGGCAAACGCACGCTTACCTATAAGATGAGTGATCCGGGCGGTTTTTCCTATGGCGGCCATTACTTCAAGGATGACAAGAAAGGCGGGCACGGCGTAGTCGACATACACAAATCTATTGTCGTTTCGTGCAACACCTTTTACTACGTACTGGCCAACGACCTGGGTATCGATACCATCGCCAAATTCATTGGGCAATTCGGGTTGGGCTCGCTCAGCGGCATCGACATTCCCGACGAGAAGGAGGGAGTACTGCCTTCGACGGCCTGGAAGCGCAAGCGTTTTGCAAAACTCGGGCCGGCAGCCCAGAAATGGTATGGAGGTGAGACAATTTCGGTAGGCATCGGCCAAGGCTACAACGCCTATACTCCCGTCCAGATGGCCTCGGCCATAGCAACGATTGCCAACAGTGGAAAACGGATGCGCCCACGCGTGCTCCGGGCGGTCACAGATAGTCATGGTCAACGGGAAGAGCTTCCACCCGATGAGGTCACTGTGATTTCCGGCAACCCGGAATTCCTGGCTGCGGTGCGGTCAGCACTCGAAGATGTCACCCGTTTCGGAACTGCAACGCGAGCCTTTGCCGGTGCGCCATACCGTGCTGGTGGCAAAACCGGTACTGCCCAGGTATATTCGCTCAAAGGCCAGCAATATGACAAGAGCGTCGAGCACAAACGTGACCATTCATGGTTCATCGCCTACGCGCCGGCTGAGGAGCCGAAAATTGCGCTTGCGGTCATGGTGGAAAACGGCGGCTTCGGCGCGGTTTCCGCTGCGCCGATTGCGCGGCAGGTGATCGATGCCTTTCTCCTGAAAAAACGTGTCGACAAACCCGCACCCGAAGATTCTGGTGCCGAGCCCGAAGACGAAGGGGACAACGGCCATTTGGATCATGGGGCCATGCAAGGGGAGGGTGACTAGTGATCCAGCGCCGCCCTTTCCGCATCACACAACTGCTTTCGGCACTGGTTCGCCCGCTCGACCCGCCGTTGCTGCTGATCCTTGCCGCATTGTTGACTTATGGCACCGTAATCATGGGAAGTGCTGCGCCAGACCGGCTTGGGAACCAGGCCATATTCATTTCCCTGTCGTTGTTCGGGATGTGGGTCATCGCCTTCATCCCGACTCGCCGCTTGCTATCCCTGGCGCCGCTGTTCTATGTCATCGGCGTCGCCCTCCTACTCGCGGTTCATCTGTACGGGACTGAAGCAAAGGGCGCGAAACGTTGGTTGGATATCGGCCCAATCCACCGTATCCAACCCTCCGAGATCATGAAAATCGCCATACCGTTGATCTTGGCATGGTTTTTCCAGAAACGCGAGCACTTCATTTCCTGGGGAGAATTCCTGGTTGCAGTGCTCTTATTGGCCGGACCGATATACCTAATCGCCAAACAGCCTGACTTGGGCACTGCCATCCTGGTGTGTTCCTCAGGACTTTTCGTGATTTTCTTCGCTGGGCTACCGTGGAAGCTGATCGTGCCAGTTGCTTTGGTCGGCGTGGCCGTCATTATCGCTATCGGCATTTTCGGCGGGGATTGGTGTAAGCCAGATATAGTGTGGCCTGGTTTGAAGGATTACCAGAAAGAGCGTGTCTGTACGCTGCTCGACCCGAACCGCGACCCCCTTGGCAAGGGATTTCATACCATCCAGTCGACTATTGCCATTGGCTCGGGGGGTTTCGCTGGAAAGGGGTGGAAGCAGGGGACGCAGACGCAACTGGCCTTCCTGCCGGAACGGCATACCGACTTCGTTTTTGCTGTGCTTTCCGAGGAATTAGGCCTCGTCGGAGTACTCATCCTGTTGGGGCTATACGTGGCGTTGCTGACGCGCGGCTTCATCATCGCTGCTACTGCACAGACCTTGGGGGCGAAGTTGCTGGCCGCTTCGACAACGATGGTTTTTTTCACCTACATTTTCGTAAACATCGGCATGGTCAGCGGCATCCTGCCGGTCGTAGGCGTGCCCCTGCCGTTTATTAGCTATGGCGGAACTGCCGTTGTGACTCTCTGCTTGGGTATTGGTATCCTGATGGGGATCAGCCGTAGCAGGCAGGAACGTTAGGAGGCACGACGATGCGCACCGGGAGCCAGATACTGTGCACCCTGGGGGTGGCGGTCGTTGCGGTTTCGATATTGGCGGCTTGCGGCACGACCTCCCAAAAACGTGGTGGGTACTATAAGGATGATGGCCCTAGCAGTGCCTCGTTCGAGAGACTGTCGAAAATCCCTGATGCCAAGCCGCGTGCAGAGCCCCTCTATGTGCGCAAAAACCAACCCTATTCCGCAAACGGCAAGACATATACACCCCACACCCGTGTGATGCCTTTTAGCCAACGTGGCGTGGCAAGCTGGTATGGCCGTCGTTTTCACGGGCAATTCACTGCCAGTGGAGAGAGATACAACATGTATGCGATGACTGCCGCGCATCCTACGTTGCCGATTCCAAGCTATGCGCGTGTTACTTCGCTCGAAAACGGACGTTCGGTTATCGTGCGGATCAATGACCGCGGCCCCTTTCTGCATGGGCGGGTCATAGACCTTTCCTACGTAGCGGCTTGGAAGCTAGGCTATGTCAACAAGGGCAGTGCGAGAGTCGAAGTCGAACAAATCGTGCCTGGTAGCAGAATGAATTGAGGGGCACCAACCTTTCGTCGTCCAGCACGGTTAGCCTATGTCCGCCTAGTGTGCGGTCGGTTTGGGTCAAATAATTGTTGTGAGACAGCCAGTGCAGAAAAAAGCTTTCTGATACTATTCAGCCCCAGGCGTTCGACATTTCCCTAAGTGCCGGTTACATGCGGGCTATCTTTTCCGCCTTCTATTGCGCATAATTGGTTTGTAACGACTTGAATTTTGGTGGAACAGACCATGTACTGCTCTTCATGCGACTCCTACCTAGGAGCATGGCGTACAAGATGTTGCCCCCGTTGCGGTTTGCCACTGCGCCAATCTCCATCGGATTCCGATACGCAGGGCATCGAACCAACGGGGCGTACGGATGCACCCAAATTCGGACTCGTATCCAGGCTTGTATCTGTGTTTTCAGCAGTGCCTGTTTTTGCCCGGCGGCGCATCACTTGGCAACAACAGCGGGCTGTGTTCCTGGCCATCATTTTCGTAGTGTTCGTGGCTGCGGTATGGGGATTGAACATGAGGCAAATCCCTGTCCTCAAGCAGCCACCAGCCCCTGACATCAGGAGTGCCCCCCGCCCCCCGTCAGATATGGCAAACAATGTTCTGCCTGCCGACTCTGAACCCTCGGCAGCGTCTGTCTCTGAGCCTCTACCATTGCCTGAGACCCTAGCAGCGCCTGTCCCTGAGTTTTCGACGTTATCTGAATCTTCAGCGTCGCCTGTTCCTACGGTTAAAGATAGTCAAAGCCACGTTAACCGCATTTCCGGCCTGCTTGCGTCCCATCACGTAAGGGCGGTTTATTCAGGTAGGGTCAATGGTAAAAGGCGCGTTAAAGTCGAATTTTTGACAGAGAAAGGAACAGTTTCGGATGTCTACTCAGAAGAAGCCCTTTCACGCAACGGGTGGAAACTGTCTGTCAATTTAGATAAACGGACAGCGATATTGAGAAATACTGAAAGAGTTTATTTCATCCCTCTTGTTGATAACTCGTATGCGAAAAAATCATCAAAAACCGTCATTCGTTCAAAACTGACGTCAGCGGGTGACCATGTAGGCGTCGGTTATTTGAAACTGAAGAAGTAGCTGTTGCTAGACGGCGTGGCGGGCAATTCTCATGCTGCATGAGCAGATATGAACGATTGACAGACGAACAATGGTCATCCTTTTACCGCATTTGTTCATGAAGTACAAAAAAGCATCGGATGGCCGGAATCTGGATCAGTGCGGCCAAATCATGCCCCCCGCAAACCCTCCGTTGCTGCAATGGTTTGCGGGAGGCGGAGAGTTGTCAAAAACCTAGGCAGGCAACGTAAGCCGTGCCATCGTTGAGGCTGGCAATGCTAACCGCCGGGCCTGCGGTAGTGATTCCGATGCGCATCGCGCCAGTTGAAGGGTCGCCGTCATCCAACGTGTTATCGAGTTGGCGGACGAGTTTGCCGGGAATGCCCGCCGAGCAGATTACATAACTGCCTGGTACGCCCAAAGGGGCAACGGTGCCGCCGGATTGGATGCCAATGCGCCCGCCTATGCTGTTGAAGGGAGGGAAATTGGGGCTGGTTGTGTCGGTTGAGCCGGTGGCGAGGTTTGCAAACCGGACATGCTGCCAGAAATAAATGCTTTCGGCAGATGCCGTCGGGGCGGCATCCCAGTCACCGTCGATGGTTCCGCTTGCGTCACCGGCATTTACGCAGTTGGGGGTACCCTGCGGGCAGACATGCTCTGATGCGCGGCTGTCGTCGCCAGGTAGGGCACGAAATTTGTCTTGGTAAGCGTAGAGGATTGCCTGAGTGTTAGTGAAATCTTTGGCAAGGTTTTTTACTTTGGCGCTGTTGATGAGTTCCTGGCCTTTGAGTACTCCACCGATCAACAGTCCGATGATGACAAGGACGATTGAAATTTCGACGAGGGTGAAGCCGGTTTGTCCAACAGATGATTTTGTTTTCATTGCAATTCTCCTTTTCTGATTAGGGTAATGTTGAAAAAAACGCGGACGTCACAGGCGTCCGCTACGGGCGAGGCGGGCGATGAAGAGCGGATGTCCGACCCAGCGCACCAGGTCATCGAAGGCGGGGGTCGGTTCCCCGGCTTCAAACGAGGGTGAGGCAGGCGAATAAGCGGCATTGAGCCCGTCGGCATGCCGGTTTGGGCCAGTCGAAAAAACGACAGCAACGACGCGGGAATCTGACGTGCTGACCAGGTTACCGTCGTGATCCTTGATCTGGATTTGGCCGCTTGGTAGGGTGGAAAGCGAAATCGTGCCTTCAACGAAATTTTTGTCCGGCTGATAGCGCCAGCACCCTACCCAAGGTTGGTTTGCGCCAGTGCGTGGGTTGCCCCAGGGGTCATGGCCAGGCAGGCCGAGCGTGCGCCAGGGCAGGTAGCCAGGTACGTTTAACGAGCAGGGGGGACCTTGTTCCAACCCATAGGCGGGGTTAAAAGGGTCTGGTTCGATGCTTGGGCACGGTAGGCGGCCCTGAACCAGGGCGAAACCGATGAGCGCCTCAGTGATATCGTCGAGCATGCTTTCGGCAGCGTGGCGTTGGCTAGCCTCAAAACGCATGGCGAGCGGCGCGATAAGAAGGCTGGCGGTCAGGCCAAGCACGACGAGCACGATGGCCATTTCGATGAGGGTGAAGCCGCGTTTGGTAGAAAATATGCTTATGGTATGCATCGGATTAAATCCTCGCTGGCAGGCAAGTGAGGGTCTGTAACAGCATAGTGGCGATACCCGGCGTAGTTACCCACGCCGGTGGTGAAGCTCACGCGGTTCATCCCCTCAAGGTATTGGGTGGTATCTGCGCGTTCAGCTGCGGTGCTTCGCTGTTGGGGCGCATCGCCCCGTAGCCTCTCGCCGCCAAACAGAACGAGCGCACGACAGGTTTCAGTTGCGGAAACGGGCGGGGAGGTTGCCGAATCGGCCAGTATCGCCGTCAGGCAGGCGCTACCGTCCATGCAGGCGACAAAGCGTAGTTGGTCGCGCCAGTTGTCGTGGGCGGCGGATTGTTCTGCCGCGATGCCAAGCGTGGCACTGTCAGGCAGGCGCCCATGTGCACGGTTGCCGATAATGGTTTCGGCCTGGGCAGTGAGGAATGCCGTACCGGCGCCATTGTCGCCGGGATTATCAGGACCGATGTCGGCGAGGCGCGATTGCAGTGCCGTGGCCGCGGCATCAAGGACGGCATCGATCAGGGCGGGGAAGTCGGACCGTCTGCGCAGGGCGCCGAATAGGTCATCGACGGTGATCCAGGCGGTAATGTCGTTGGAATCCGTACCCAATCCCCCCTGGACGATGTCGAGATTGCCGGGGATGTCGCTGGCGTATGGCTGGTCGAGGAAGGCGGGCAGGTCGCTGGAGGCGTTCGCACTGCCTGGGCAACGTTGCGCATTTGTGGGGGCAGGGGGACGAGTTTGGCCGGGCAGCGCGGCTCCGGGAGCCAGGATAACTGCGATAGCGTCATACTTTTCACCGCTGATCGCACGCCCGGATGGTGAAACGACCCTGAATTGCCCAGGACTGTCCCAATTGAGTGTCAATGGCTTGGGGTTATGTTTGGCACTGCCGGCGATCGCGTACCACAGGCATTGTCCTTGGCTGTCGCGCAGGATCGGTAGGCCCAGGGTACGGTACGGAAAACGGCCAATGGCTCCGTGGTCACGGGCGTTACATGCTCCAAGGGAGACAGAGCCGCTGTTGGTTTTATCGGGACATGGCATGTAACCGATGGCCTGTCCGTCGTGCTGCAATTCGGGGTAACTAAAGGCGTAGCCGATGAGTGCATCCTTGGCTTGGGCTAGTGCGGCAATGCTGCGCCCGCTGGCCCGCTGCTTGGCTTGGTATGCGAGGTGTCCGGAAACTGCCAGTGCGGCGGATGCCATGAGCAGCAGCAAAAGCACGGCGGGAAGCAATGCCCCGCCGTGCGAGTGGCGGATGGAGAACGGGGGCGGCGTCATGGTTCAGGTTTCCTGCTTGAGATGGGCCAGCTTTGCCCCGGTGACAAGGTTTGCCGACGCCCAGAAACCATCGTGACCGGAATGCCGTCGCCGATGCGGATGGCTGGTTCGGTGGCCGGGTCGACCAGGTCACCATCGAACCATAGGGCAACGATGCGGCTATCGCGCCATAGGGTTCCGTTAAAGCGCCGTTTGGGAAGCGTTGCCACAGGGGGAGGGGCAGTGACGATTGGAGTCGCAGACTTAATTTCCAGCGCCCGCCGTTCGGCGGCAGAAAAGAAAACGCGTCCGTCGAATGCTATAGGCGCTTGCCGGAACTTGGGTTTAAGCGAGGACGGTGCAGCGATGTCCCGTTCCAAGGCCAACACTTGGCATGCCATGGCAAGTGCAAATATAGGCAAGAGGCGGCGGTGGGTGCTCGGTGTGTCCATGCCCATACCCTGTTCATTCCAGAGACGGCACGAGGGCAACCCAAGTGAATTCGCAGAGAGCCCGTAGTGTGACAGGCGCGGTATCAGCTTCCCGCTGCAGTGAACATCCTATAGGGATGACATGCGCCGGTGAACCGGTAGCGATGGAATCGAGCACAAGCAACGTTTCTTCGTGCAATAACCCAGCTTCAATGCGTACACCTTGGATGGTGATGGCAGGCATTTTCCTCCCTGGGTGGGTGGCGCGAAGCGCCGAGGCGGCCGCGTTTTGAGGCTCTGGAAATGCGGCTTGGATGGGTAGGGAATCTAGGGTGGGTTCGACGATATGGGGGTGTATGGACAGTTGCCGGGTAAGTTGTTCCCATTCGGTTTTACCAGGAGACGTTTTTTCCAACGCGGTTTTTATCAGGGCGAAACGTTTTACGTGGGTCATACGTGCTGATTCGGTTTCGCGGGCGCTGGTTAGTTGCACGACGGTTTTCTGCGTACTTACGCGTGCATCGTTCTGTTCAGCTTCAGCTTCGGCGTGCCAGGCATCGGACAGGAACCAGAGCATCAGTGCGACGACAAGCACGGCCACGAAATAGAGTAGGGCGCGGCGGAATGCTGGCGGCACGGCAAAACCGTGCGGTTGTGATAGCTGCAACGGGAGCGGAGCCTGCATCGGCATGTTCATGGCACTTTTTCCTGCGACGGTAGGGCGAGCGTGGTGTCGAGCCGCAGGCGCGCCATGCCGGGCTCGATGTGCGCCTTCATGGCCGAGCCATGTTGCTGTTGCCAGGATGAGGCCAGCCTGTCGGCGGCAGTTTGCGGCGGTTCGTTATCGGTGAGCGAAATTTCAAGCTCAATGCTGGCCGATGGCACGCTCTCAGCCAAACCCTGTGTGGGGAGTTTTTTCCAGGCCAGCGATTCCAGCCGCGCCCAAGGAGCCTTGTCGAGCAATCCTGCGACAGCTTGCAGTATGTCGATTGGAGCAACCCCTGCATCCCGGACAAGGTTTTCGGCCTTGTCAAACCAGTCGTCAGGGAAATCCGCGCTTGGTTCGGCAATAGCTTCTGCGCCCAGTTTTTCCAGCTCATTTTGCAGTTTTCGCTGTTCCGCAATGAGTTGCTCGGTTTCCTGGCGCAAATGGGCGGCATCGACGGCTCTGGCTGCGGCGCTCGCCAAACCGATGGCAAATGTGGTCACGGTGATAGCCCATATGGCGCGGCGTGCGGCGGTGAATTGGCGTACCCGGCGTAATTGGGGGCAGTCGTAATAGTTTGGTGAACCACCATGACGGGTTTCTCTCAAGGCTAGTGAGAGAATGTCAGTGTCGCCGCCAGAGCACCGGGCAATATCGATGAAATCCATAGCACTGTTCGGGGATGGAATTAATTCGCGCAGGAGCGGGAAATCGGCTTCAACTGCGAGGACGAGTATAGGGGGTGTCCCTTCGACGAGACGTTGCGAGGGCAGCCAGGCCAGGGTTTGCGTGAGTTCGTCGCGGTAAGCGGGTATGCTCCCGGCAAACGTGGCTGCCTTGGCGGTGATGACTCGTGAGAAGGCAAGGCGGCGTTGCCGGAAAAATATCTGGCGCATACCACCTGCCCCGAGGGCGAGCAGTAAGCATTGCGGCGGAAATGTGCGCTGGCGGCAGTACCAATGTTCGACTAAGAATGGCACGCTAGTGAGGCGCGGCACGTTGATTCGGCCTTGTATGCCGGTTTCGCCCAGCATGTCCAGCCAAATAGAAATGGAGGATGAACGGGGCAGGGCAGAAAGCAGCACGAGTTTGGCCGCGCCGTCTTTAGGGGCGACGGGCAGCGGAACTGCACTTGTAAATGCGGCATCTGGAAAGCGTTGTGCCAGCTTACGTTCGATGAGTTGGAGGCGGTCGGTACGTGAAGTATGCGGCAGGCGTTCGATGGCGTGGCGTTCGTCGGGCAGGTCGGCGACGAGGGCACAGCGACGGCGCTCACCAACCAGCCAGTCCTGGAATTTCGCCCAGGCTCTTTTATCGTCGGCATCGAGCTTCATTTCGAGCTCGATGCCGCTTGCCGTGTGCCGCCAGATATCGAGCCCCTGCGAGTTAATGACCAAAGAATGTTTCATGGCGATCTTCAAACCGGCAGGCTGGTGATGATGTCATAAATCGGGCCGAGGACGGCGATAGCAATCCAGAGCATCAGCAGGCCCATGACGATAGTGAGCGCCGGTTCGATGCTGGCTTGTAGGCGTTCAATGGCTTCACGGGCATCGCGCTCGTAGAAATAAACGAGTTGCCCAAGGGCGCTGTCGAGCCGCCCGGTTTGTTCGCCTACCTTCAGCATCCGAATGACTAGCCTGGGAAAAAACCCGGTAGATTCGAAGGCGCTGGCGATGCCTTGCCCTGCGGCAATGCGCGTACCGGCGGTTTCGATGCCGTAGCGAATCGCCAAGTTTGGTGTCGCGCGTGCGGTGCTGGCAATCGCATCGATCACGGTGATGCCGCTGGCGTAGAGCATGGCAAGCAGGCTAGCGGTGCGGGTCAGAGCCAGCCGTTGCGTGATGGAACCAACGAGCGGTAGCCGTAACGCAAGGGTATGTAGGAACAAACGCAATGCTGGCTGCCGTGCCGCAGCCATGGAAAGCGCGATGGGTGCGGCAATAAGCACCGGCGGCAACAGCCAGGCATATTGCCTAAAGCAACCAGAAATACCGATCAGCAGGCGTGTTGAAAAGGGCAAAACTTGCCCATTGCTGCGAAACAGGGTAGCGACTTGCGGCACGACTTGAGTCAATGCTACTGCGATTGCCACGAGGAGCACGCTTCCAACGACGAACGGGTAAATGGCGATTTTGCGGGCATTGGCTCTGAGTTCATCGGCGCTGGCGAGGTCTGAGGCGATTTGCCGCAACACGGGCGTGAGATCGCCGGTCGATTCGCCTGCATGCAACATGCATCGGAACACTTCGTCGAAAACTTGCGGATGTTGTTTCATGGCGGAAGAAAGCGGCTGACCGCGTTCGACTTCGGCGTACAGGTCGGACGCGATGGCCTTGGTGCCAGGATGCCCCTGCCCATCGGCGAGGTCTGCAAGGACATCGAGTATCGGGACGCCCGCGCCGAGCATTTGTTCGAGGTGAAAGCAGAAATGGATTAGTTCGCGCCTGGGAATACTCCGTCGGCCCGTTAGCCATGAAGGCCGAGCCGGTTTGATGCGTATTGGTTCCAGCCCGCGCCTACGCAACCGTTCTTCGAGTTCGACATGGCTCGCAGCTTCGATTTCGCCTTTCGCGATTTGCCCATTCGTGTCACAGGCGCGGTAACGGTAGCGGCTCATTGTGTTTCCCTCGTACTTTGCGTTGGTTTTGCCGGGGGTGGAAGCGGTCCCAGGATGCGGAACAGTTCTTCGGGCGAGGTACTGCCTTCCAGCGCCTTTTGCCGTCCATCGTCACTGAGTCCGAGATATCCTTCCCGCATGCGTGCAACGCACGCAATTTCGGCAGGGGGTGCCCCCGTAGCGACGAGTTCATTGAGTGTCTCGTCCATGTTCAATACCTCGAAGATCGGCAACCGCCCGCGATACCCCCGTCCAGCGCAGTTCGGGCAAGCGCCTGCGTGGGCGAGGATGAGGCCATTACCGCCCCCTTCATCGTGCAGGCCGAGGCGAAGGCATTCCCCGGCGGTTGCCGGAGCCAGGTAACGGCAGTCCAGGCACAGGCGGCGCACAAGGCGTTGCGCGATCACGCCGCGCAGGTTGTCGGCCAGCAGTGCCGGACGGATACCGAGGTCGAGTAGGCGCGCGATAGAACCGATCGCGGAATTGGTATGGAGAGTGGCGAAAACGCGGTGTCCGGTCATCGCGGCGCGGATAGCCATTTCAGCCGTTTCGGAATCGCGTATTTCGCCGACGAGGATGATGTCCGGATCCTGGCGTAACAGGGCACGGATGCCGGTAGCGAAGCCGATTTTCGCCGCTTCGCTCACGGCGGTTTGGCGGACGCGGGCCATTGGGTATTCCACCGGGTCTTCGAGCGTCATGATGTTGACGGTTTCGTCGTCGAGGTGGTCGAGCATGGCGTAGAGAGTGGTGGTCTTGCCGCTGCCGGTGGGGCCTGTGACGAGGGTCAGCCCTTCGGGGTAGGCCAGCATGCGTTCAATCGCGGCAAGCCGTGCCACATCGAACCCGATCCTGTCCAGCGGGACAATGCCCCGGCGATAGTCGAGGATGCGCAATACGATGTTTTCGCCATGCAGCGTTGGCAGGGAAGAGACGCGGAAATCGACCGGTCGCCCGGCGACGGTGATGGTGACCCGCCCGTCCTGCGGCGCACGCGTTTCCGCGATATTGAGCCCGGCCATGACCTTGAGGCGCACAGCCATTGCGGGCCAATGGTTGAGATGCAGGGCGCGTACCTGGTGGAGGATGCCATCGACGCGGTAACGGATGCGCAGGAAACCGGCCTCCGGCTCGAAGTGGATATCCGATGCCGCTGTCTTGACCGCATCGACGAGCAGCGCATCGACTAATCGCGTGAGCGGATGCCCCGTCTCGTTCATGGCCGGGACGCTGCTTGTTTCGAGTTCCTGAAGAATGTCGTCGATGGCAAGCCGGTAGCCGTAATGTCGGTCGATTGCCTCTCGGATTTCGGATTCGGCGGCGAGTGCCGGACGCAGGTGGAGTCCTGTCCCGCAATGCGCAGCCAGTGCGTCGAGCGCGATAAGGTCCTGCGGGTTGGCCATTGCTACGGTCAGGGTGGCGGCAGGTTCGTCGAAGGATAAGGGAAGTACGGTATGGTGGCGGGCGAGCGCCTCGGGCACGAGAACCAGCGCTGCCGGGTCGACCACAGTTCCAGCCCCGGCTAGTTCTACGGCCTGCCGCCCAAACCGCTTTGATAATGCGTCGCGCAGCATGGTTTCCGTGATGAAGCCGAGTTCTACGCACAATTGTCCAAGGGGGCGAAGCTTACGGGTTTGCTCATGGAGGACAATGCGCAACTGATCGTCGCCAATCAGGCCAGCAGCAAGTAGGGTTTGCCCGATGAGGGGAGGCGATGAGTTGATGGTAGAAAATGATGTAAGCATATTCTGAAAGATTTTTTACGAATGATGTAAACATATCTAATGAGGATTAACGAGTCAACAACGATATGCAAAACAATTTCTATGTAACTTAAAAGTGGTATACGGGTAATTTTGGGCTTCATGCTGTGCAGCATTCAAGCTGATCGGAAGGCAGCGTTACCCATCTGAGCTTCGGGCAGGGTAAGCTATATTCGATGGTCAATAGGGTTAACAGGACAATCGAGGCGCTGAAATGAGGATGGACGGCAACACAGTATTGATCACAGGCGGAGCGACAGGCATCGGTTTCTCAATGGCGAAGCTCTTCCGCCAGCGCGGTAGCGTGGTCATCATATGCAGTCGCCGGGAAGACAGGCTGGCACAGGCCGCCAGAGAACTGAGCGGAATCCATACGATAAAATGCGACGTAGCGGACTCTGGCAGCCGTAATGAGTTGTTCCGGCGCGTAAACGGAAATTTCCCAGAAGTAAATATTCTGGTTAACAACGCAGGGGTTCAGCGGGATATTGACCTTGTCCACATGTTGTTGGGGGGTTGCAGTGCTGAGGCTGCGCCCGTTTTAGTACCCAGTAGCGTTCCCTGCAAAGACGTCAAAGCCAGAAGGAGCGGCCTCCCTCAAGCGGACGCGGCTACCGGTTGTTTCGGTTGCGCTTCCTGTTCCCCGCTCCCTGCATACTTCGCCGTGTAGTAGTCGAGGAACCTGGATGCCTTGATATATTCATCGCTCACTTTCGCTTCGTTTCCGAGCACCTGCATGTTCTCGTGGATCGCACGCGCCTCTTTTAGACGCCCTGTCTTGCAGTAAGAGACGATCAGGTTGATGGATGCCTTGGCGCGTAGCATCCGTATCGCTTCCGAATTCCCGTAAGCTGCCAAGGTTCCAAATAATTCGTGCGCTTCGTTGAAATCCCCTGATCTCGCGTAACCGTTGATCAAGCTAATGAGCGCGAGTGCTTTCGGTTTCCGGTATTCTTCCGATTCCTCGAAGGCCAGCGCACCCTCGAACATGACCCGTGCCCGTACAAGTTCCCCTGCCTTGCATAGCCCCCCGACCAGATAGACCGAGGCCGCGGCGCGGCAGCGCTGAACTTCTTCCGATTCTCCCAGGGTATTCATCGCTAGGAATACCGGGGAAGCCTCATCGAACAATCCCGCTTCGCAGTAGATGCGGATCAGGTTTGTCGACACTTCGGCGCGCTCGTGGTTGAACATGCTAGCGTTTCCGATGCCGTTCATATGTTCGTAAATCTTGCGCGCAGCATCAAGTTGCCCCTTGCCGAACCAGGTCACTATGTTTACGGCGGTTCGCATATAGAGCGGGGTGTCTACGTCGACCAGGCGGCAGTTCAGGAACCGCGTTTCGATCCAGGAGGGGTCGGACGAAAAGTCCTGCCCGCAACATTCGAAAAAGTAAGCCACTTCGGGAGAGCAGGTTTCCCATGCCTTGACGACCAAAGTGCGCATCTCATCGTCACTGATGCGCATATCTTCTGGGAAGCTGTCCTGTCCCATGTCGTCTAGGATGAAGCTTTCTCCAAGCAGTTCCGGTTCGATAGGCCAGGGGTAGAAAATACCCTCCTCACCGTCTACTGCATATCCCAGGCCAGAACTCCACAAGGCATGATCTTTGTCCAGGTCGCAAGCACCGAGCCTACCGCCTGTTAAGGTAGAGAGCGCCAGGATTCTCAAAGCCTGCGCGGCACTTTCTTTTCCGGCAAGCTGCAATACGCGCCCGTATCCATCTTGAAGGGACAGTTTCAGCACATCGCTGCGGGTGAATGCGGAATCCGCGCCTCCTTCCGTGGTCATTGCCGCAGCCAGCAGCATGGCAAACAAGGCTCTCCGATCGCTATCCACGGAATACAGCTTTTCCAAGAAAATATCGGAAGAGGGACAGGGCGCGTTTGAACCGTCCTGGCCGACATTTTTCCATACATCCTGAGCAATACCGAACAGCCCTTC
The DNA here is from genome assembly GCA_009781085.1 of Betaproteobacteria bacterium. Classification (GTDB taxonomy): domain Bacteria; phylum Pseudomonadota; class Gammaproteobacteria; order Burkholderiales; family Rhodocyclaceae; genus WRNU01. The sequence continues at coordinate 11,178 of WQYV01000002.1, read as the reverse complement.
CGGCGTTACGGGCGGCAGCAGCGTGGGCTCTTCCTTGAAACGCAGAGAAAGGTTCGTGGACAAATCCCTGCACCAATCCCGACCTAGTTGCCTGTTTTCCCGCTCCAGTAACAACAACCGCACGCGGAACGGCTCGAATTCGCCCTGTTCTGCCTTGGTTGCGAGAAGCTTGATAATTTCAGCGACATTAAACCGTTGCCGGACATCTTCGCCATCCTGCCATCCTGTGCAGAGGCGGGAGTCATCGTTGTAATGTCTAGTTGCCCGGTCGAATACCAAGAGGGTGTGCTGTTTGGGCTTCCAGTCTTTCCAGGTTGAAAAAGGCGTCCCTGCAAGGTTCAGGAACCCGGCTTTCCAAGTTGAGGGTTCCTCGTCCGAGGCTGATTTGATTTCGACCGATCCAACGGCTCCGCCTGACAAACAGAACTCTGCCTTGCCTGTCTCCAGCGCCATGCAGAATTCGAGCGCCGCACGGCTTTTTCCTGAACCCGCCTTCCCAATGATCAGCCACCATGACAAAACCTGTGGGGCACAGTAAAACGCCTCGAAGTCGCGCCACAGCGATTCGTCCATGACATAGCGAGTTGTCCTTCCGGAGAAATGAAACCCCTGAAACAGTCCCGGCTGTTTTTTGCAATGATCGAAATCTAACAGAACCGGCTCGGGCAAGAGCATTTGTGAATGGGCGGTAGCCTTCGCTCCAAAGAGTCGCCCTATCACACCCCCGAACCACCCGAACGCACCGCCTAGGATTCCCATCTTCATCCCCTGGTATTGTGCAGAAAATAAAGCAGATGCACGAAGTACGAACCATTCTCTTTTTAGCCGCCCGCCCATTACGGGAATTGCGCCAGATGCTCGTTCAGGCACAAGAAATTCAAGTGTAAACTATAAAGCCGCTATGCTCCATCCAAGTCCGGCAGAACCGGCAGGCAAGCCATGCTTGCTACCCCGATTTGCTCCAAGCGCCCATGCCTGCGACAATTATAACTTTCTTCATGCGACAGACTATGGCCGATCAAAACGCCGCCTTACAGGACGAAAACCATATCATCGCCGAGCGCCGCGAAAAACTCGCCCAATGGCGTGGCACGGGGCGTGCGTTTCCGAACGACTTCGCGCGTGAAAACACCGCGGGCAAGCTCGGCGAACTGTATGCGGGCAAGGATACCGAAACGCTGGAAGCAACCCCTATCGAAGTCAAGGTTGCCGGACGGATCATGCTCAAGCGTGTCATGGGCAAGGCAAGCTTCGTCACCATCCAGGACTTGTCCGCCAAACTTCAGCTTTACGTAGGGCGCGATGCGGTTGGGGAGGAAGTCTATGCCGACTTCAAACGCTGGGACATCGGTGACATCGTTGGCTGCATCGGTACGCTGTTCAAGACCAAAACGGGCGAACTGACCGTCAAGGCCGAGACGCTCCGGCTGCTTACCAAGAGCCTGCGCCCCCTGCCTGACAAATTCCACGGCCTCACCGACACCGAATCCAGATACCGTCAGCGTTACATCGACCTCATCATGAGCGAGGAATCGCGCTTCACTTTCGTTGCCCGCAGCCGGCTGGTACAGTCGGTTCGCAACTACATGTGCAATCACGGTTTCCTCGAAGTCGAAACGCCCATGATGCATCCCATTCCGGGCGGGGCGACGGCTAAACCCTTCATGACCCATCACAACGCCCTCGACATGGCGCTCTACCTGCGCATCGCGCCCGAGCTTTACCTGAAGCGGCTGGTCGTAGGCGGTTTCGAGAAAGTGTTCGAGATCAACCGCAATTTCAGGAACGAAGGTTTATCGCCCCGGCACAACCCCGAGTTCACCATGATGGAGTTCTACGAAGCCTACGCGAACTACCGGACGTTGATGGACTTCACCGAAGGGTTGATCCGTCAGGCCGCGCGCGAAGCGCTTGGTACCGAGACCTTCGTCTATCAGGGACGCACGCTCGATTTTGCCAAGCCCTTCGCCCGACTCACCATCACCGGCGCAATCCGCAAATATCATCCCGGTTTTACCGAGGAGCAACTTGCCGACCCCGCCTGGCTCACGCAGAAAATCGGGGACTTCGGCGAAAAGGTCAAACCCGGCGGCCTTGGCAGCCTGCAATTGCAACTTTTCGAAGCTTCGGCGGAAGCCGAACTGTGGGAGCCCACGTTCATCATCGACTACCCAGTCGAAGTTTCGCCGCTGGCCCGCGCTTCCGACGACAATCCTGATGTCACTGAACGCTTCGAGCTTTTCATTGCAGGCCGCGAGATTGCCAACGGTTTCTCGGAACTCAATGACCCTGAAGACCAGGCCGCCCGTTTCCATGCCCAGGCGGCAGCCAAGGATGCAGGCGACGAGGAAGCCATGTATTACGATGCTGACTACATCCGCGCGCTTGAAATCGGCCTACCGCCTACCGGTGGCTGTGGTATCGGCATCGACCGCCTCGCGATGCTGCTTACCGACAGTCCCGCGATCCGTGACGTCATCCTGTTTCCGCAAATGCGTGCTGAATGAACCTTTGCCCGGCGAAATAAGCGACATAGGATAGAGGTTCCCTGGATCATATTGAGGAGCTCCTGGACAGGGGGTTAGCTTGATTCAATAAGGAGAAGATAAAAAGTGGAGACAATCACTGCACCGGAAGTCCCCGTCATGCGGCCAGACGAAATCGCGGCGCTCGACCGCTTGCTTGCCATCGCCTGCGCGAACAACCCCGAAGGAAGCATGTCCCAAGGCAGCACTCATCAAAGCATGATCGTCTCGGATTTCCTGCTGTCCTGGTGGGATTCCATCAACTGCGGCCATTTCGACATCACCAGCCTCTGGGCGATTGATGCCGTGATCGTGGCCGACATGCAGGTCGTCTTTGGCATGATTGCCCGCGTCCGCGTGTTTCCCGATGTACTGGGCTACGAAGAGCAGTTCAAAGCGGTTATGGATAGCTGGCGCAGGCAAGAAGCGCTGGACGAAGTCATAGAGGAGGCGGGATCGGTGTAGGGGATACCGCAGGCTCTTTTTGCTGGATTGCTTCGCTTCGCCCGCAATGACAACAACCAACCTTTCCATTCCGTCATTGCGAGAAGCTTTGCTCCGAAGCAATCCAGCCTTAGAGCGTTTTCGATTTAAGCCTGTACATTCATTCCCTCTCCCCTGCCCCTCTCCCGCCCCTTCGGGGCACCCTCTCCCACAAGTTGGAGAGGTGAGTTTTGTATCCACTTGAACCAAAACCGCTCTAAGCCGGAAAACGCTCACACATCAATATTCTGCGCCCGTAGCGCGTTCGTTTCGATGAACGCCCGACGCGGCTCCACTTCATCCCCCATCAGGGTGGTGAAGATTTCGTCGGCTGCAATGGCGTCGTCGATCTGTACCCGCAACAACCGACGCACGGCGGGGTCCATCGTGGTTTCCCAGAGCTGTTCGGGGTTCATTTCCCCCAGGCCCTTGTATCGCTGCTTGGTGATGCCGCGTTCGATTTCGGCAAGCAGCCAGTCGATGGCCTCGGCGAAGCGGGTGATGGCCTGCCGTTTGTCGCCACGGCGGATTTCGGCACCGATGCCGATGAGGCCGGAAATGGACTGGGCGGCGGTGCGGATGCTGCGGTAGTCGCCAGAGGCCAGGAAATCGTCTTCAATCCAGCCGAATTTGCGGTTACCGTGGTGCAGGCGCTCGACAACGAACCGCCAGGTTTCGGATTCGTCGTGGAATTCGGGATAAACGCGCAGGCCGTCAGGCAGCCAGATTTGTAGGGCTTCGGCACTGGCGCGGGCGGCGGCTTCGTCGGTGAGGTCGAGGGCGATGTCGTGCGCAAGGATGATATGCAGCACTTCGGGGTCGATGAAGCTGGCCTGACGTTTGATGACGGCTTCGGCAAGCAGGTAGCTGCGTGCGAGGCCACCCAGGGTTTCTTCGGTGATGGGCAGCGCATTTTCGCGCGGGATCAAGGAAGCGCCCTCCAGCGCGAGTTTGAGCAGGTGGTTGTTCAACTCGTGATTATCTTTGATGTAGTGCTCGGTTTTGCCGTGTTTGAGCTTGTAGAGTGGTGGCTGCGCAATGTAGATGTGGCCGCGTTCGATCAGTTCGGGCATCTGTCGGTAGAAGAAGGTCAGCAGCAAGGTACGGATGTGCGCGCCGTCGACGTCAGCGTCGGTCATGAGGATGACACGGTGGTAGCGGAGTTTTTCGGGCTTGTAGTCTTCCTTGCCAATGCCGGTGCCGAGCGCGGTAATTAGGGTAACGATGGCTTCCGATCCGATGAGTTTGTCGAACCGGGCTTTTTCGACATTGAGCACTTTGCCGCGCAGGGGCAGGATAGCCTGGAATTTGCGGTCGCGGCCCTGCTTGGCAGAGCCGCCGGCAGAGTCACCCTCGACGATGAAGACTTCGCACAGCGCTGGGTCTTTTTCCTGGCAGTCAGCCAGTTTGCCGGGAAGCCCCGCACCGTCGAGCACACCTTTACGGCGCGTCATTTCGCGCGCTTTGCGTGCGGCCTCGCGGGCGCGGGCAGCCTCGACGATCTTGCCACAGATCGTCCGGGCGTCATTGGGGTTTTCGAGCAGGAAATCGGCCAACCGTGCAGCTACGACTTCTTCTACAGCAGGCCGGGCTTCGCTGGAAACTAGTTTCATCTTGGTCTGGCTGGCAAATTTAGGGTCGGGCATTTTGACCGAGAGGACGCAGGCTAACCCTTCGCGCATGTCGTCGCCGGAGATGTCGACCTTGGCTTTTTTGGCAATTTCGTGTTCTTCGATATATTTGTTGATGACCCGCGTCATGGCTGCCCGTAGGCCGGTGAGGTGCGTCCCGCCGTCAGCCTGGGGGCTGTTGTTGGTGTAGCAGAGGACTTGTTCCTGATAGCTGTCGTTCCACTGCATAGCGACTTCGACATCGAGCATGGCGTCCCCCACGCCTGCTGCAGAGGGAATGTGGCTGGAACCGGTAGCGTGGAATACGCCGGGGTGGAGGACGGTCTTGGTACGGTTGATGTATTCGACAAAACCCCGGACGCCGCCTGCGAAGGCAAAGTTTTCTTCTTTGCCGGTGTGCTGGTCGATGAGACGGATCTTGACGCCGTTGTTGAGGAAGGAGAGTTCGCGCAGCCGCTTGGCGAGGATGTCGTAGTGATATTCGATGTTGCCGAAGATTTCTTCGTCGGCAAGGTAATGCACGCGGGTCCCGCGTTTGGTGGTTTCCCCGGTGGTTTTCATCGGGGAGGTGTCGATGCCGTCGATGGCCTCGATGACGCGGTCCTGCGGGTCGCCGCGATGGAATTCCATGAAGTGCCGCTTGCCGTCGCGGGCAATCGTGAGTTGCAGCCATTTGGAAAGGGCGTTGACGCAGGATACGCCCACACCATGCAGCCCGCCGGAAACCTTGTAGCTGTTCTGGTTGAATTTGCCGCCCGCGTGCAGCACGCACATGACAATTTCCGCGGCGCTGCGTTTGGGGTCGTTCTTGTCATCCATTTTGATGCCGACCGGGATGCCGCGCCCGTTGTCGGTGACGGAGATGGAGTTATCGCTGTGGATGGTGACGACGATGTCGTCGCAATACCCAGCCAGCGCTTCATCAATGGCGTTGTCCACGACTTCAAACACCATATGGTGCAGGCCCGTTCCGTCGGAAGTGTCGCCGATGTACATGCCGGGACGTTTCCTGACCGCTTCCAGCCCTTCGAGCTGCTGGATGCTGGATTCGTCGTAATCGTTACTGGGGCTGGCGGTTTGTTCGGTCATGGGTGTCTCGGTGATGAAGCAAAGGGGACGGGAACGGGGCGGGATCGGTTCCGGCGAAAAACGAAAACGCCCGTCCGGGTTAACCCGGACGGGCATGCGGCAAGGTTCAGATGCGCATCGGCATCACGACGTACTTGAAATGCCCGTTGCCGGGCAGGGTGATGAGGGCGCTGGAATTGCCATCACGGAAGCGCCATTCGACTGTCTCAGAAGAGACGTTGTTAAGCACATCGAGCAGGTAGCTAACGTTGAAACCGATATCCAGGCGTTCGTCATTGAAATCGATTTCGATTTCTTCCCGTGCTTCTTCCTGTTCGGTATTGGAACTGATGATGGAGAGCATGTTGTTGTCCAGCACCAGCCGTACGCCATGGAATTTTTCGTTGGAGAGGATCGCGGCTCGTTGCAATGCGGCCAGGAACGGCACACGCGTCAGGGTGATGCAACCGGGGTGGTCGTGCGGGATGACGCGCACGTAATCCGGGAATTTACCGTCGATAAGTTTTGTGACAAATTCGATAGAACCGAAGCGGAACACGGCTTGGTTGCCGGAGAGCACGACATCGACCGGTTCGTCGGTGTCGCCGATCTGGCGTGCGAGTTCAAGCACCGTCTTGCGTGGCAGGATGACTTCGCAACGGTTCGGGATGCCCGCTTCGAGCTCGCTGTCCGCATAAGCCAGGCGGTGGCCGTCGGTGGCGACCAGAATCAGGTTTTTGCCGTCGGCGATGAGCAGCAGGCCGTTGAGGTAATAGCGGATGTCCTGTTGCGCCATTGCGTAGGTGACTAGCGCGAGTTGATGTTTGAGGGTTCTTTGTGGTACGGAAAAACGTATCGCATCCCCGCTGGGCGGGGTGATTAGGGGATAGTCCCCAGCAGGGAGGGTTTGCAGGTGAAAGCGGCTGCGTCCAGCCTTGATGTTCAGGCGGCGGTCTTCAAGGGTGAGGCTGATTTCGGTATCGGGTAGGGCGCGCAGGATGTCCTGGAATTTGCGCGCACTCACGGTGATGGCGGCATCTTCCCCTTCAGTGCCGTTCGTGGTGACGGTGCGGATCTGGATTTCGATGTCGGTTGCGGTAAAAGTGAGGCGCTCACCCGTTTTTTCGATTAGCACGTTCGAGAGGATGGGCAGTGTGTGGCGCTTCTCGACAACGCCAGACACCGCTTGCAGCGGTGCGAGCAGGGCATCACGGGTGGTTTTGAGCAAGAGCATAGTCGATCCGATCTGGTTGAAAGTTGAAGGCAGTTTGAAGATAGTTATCAGTTTTCAGGCGAGCCGGCCTCGCAAGGCCTGGGCGAGCACATGACTGAAAACTGGACACTGAATTACCCCCGCAGGACTTGGGTGAGCACGTGGACATCATGGTTGAGTTGCTGGTCACGCTGGCGCAGGTCGGATACCGTGCGGCAGGCGTGCAGAACCGTGGTGTGGTCGCGCCCGCCGAACGCTTCGCCAATTGCTGGCAGGGACATGGCGGTCAGTTCCTTGGCCAGCCACATTGCCACCTGGCGCGGGCGGGCGATGGTGCGGATGCGCTTCTTGGAATGCATGTCGCTGGTTTTGATTTTGTAATAATCGGCCACGGTTTTCTGGATGTGCTCAATCGACAACTGGCGGTTGTAGGCATTAAGCAAATCCTTGAGCGCCTCGCGGGCGAGGTCGAGCGAGATGTTGCGCTCGTGAAAACGTGCGTAGGCCACGACCTTGTTGAGCGCGCCTTCGAGTTCACGCACGTTCGAGCGCAAATTCTTGGCAATCAGGAAGGCTACGTCGCTGTCGAGTTGAACCTGTAGCGCCTCGGCCTTCTTTTGCAGGATGGCGACGCGCATTTCCAGTTCGGGCGCTTCGATCTGTACTGTCAATCCCCAGTCGAGACGCGAGGCAAGGCGGTTTTCCAGCCCCTGGATATTCTTGGGGTAGGTGTCGCAAGTGATGATAACCTGCTTTTTCGCCTCAATCAGCGCGTTGAAGGCATGGAAAAACTCTTCTTTCGTCCGCTCCTTGGTGCTGAAGAACTGGATGTCGTCGATGATGAGCAGGTCAAGCGAGCGGTAGTAGCGCTTGAGGGCATCGAAGCTCTTTTGCTGGTAGGCGCGCACAACATCGTTGCCAAAATCCTCAGAATGCACGTAGCGCACCACCGTGCGCGGGTTGCATTGGAACACGGCGTTGCCGATGGCGTGCACGAGGTGGGTCTTACCCAGGCCGGAACCGCCGTAGATGAAAAGTGGGTTGTAGGAAGTACCGGGATTCTCGGCAACCTGCATCGCTGCAGCGCGGGCCAGGTCGTTAGCGCGGCCAGTGACGAGCGTCTCGAAGGTGAAATCGGGGTTGAGGCAGGTTTTTTTGTAAGCGAGTTCGGCACCCGTCGCACTTGGCACTGTTTTGGCAGGGGCTTCCGGTGCAGGCGAAGCATTAGGGGTCGAAAGGGGCGGCGGTGCAGAGCGAGCCTTGGCCGCTACTGTATCGCGGTTCGTGGCCGGGTGCAGCGTGGCAGTGGGAGCGACCGGCACGGGAACCAGTTGCAGGTCGAGCCGCAAGGGTACGCCGTGGAATGCTTCGCCCAGTTCGCTAATACGATGCAGGTAGCGGTCGCGCACCCATTGCAGGAAGAAGCGATTGGGAGCCTTCAACGTCAAGCTGGGGCTACCATCGCCATTGCCGCCGGCATACTCGATGGGCAGTGGTTTGATCCAGGTGTTGAATTGCTGCGCAGGCAGTTCCTGTTCAAGGCATGCCAGGCAGTAAGGCCAGAATTCCTGCTGCAAAGAAGGGACGGTTTGTGTTTGGGGCACGGCGTTCACAAAAACATCAAACATACCGCCCTGGAAACAGGGCGGCAAGCGTGGCCTTGCGGCCAAATCAAGGAAAACGGCTGAAGTATCAGAGCGTGGCTTTTGACCAAGCACAGGTCGGATTCTACCTGCTTTCCCGCTTGCCGCCAACTTATCCACAGCCGGCTCCTAGAGTGAAATCGCTTGCCCTCGCCCCGGTTTCATCTGGGATAATCTAAAAAATTTTACCGGATAACCCTCGTGACCCAGACGACTTCCGCCCCTGACTGGCGACGCGCCATTTTCAACCGCCGCATGGTAGTTTGCATCTTCACCGGGTTTGCTTCCGGCATGCCGCTTTACCTGTTGCTCAATCTGGTTCCGGCATGGCTGAGGAACGAGAATGTGCCATTGACGGTGATTGGCATATTTGCCTTGGCACAGTTCCCTTTTACGTGGAAATTCCTATGGGCGCCGCTGCTTGATCGCTACAACGTCGTATCTTGGCTGGGGCGTCGGCGTGGCTGGATGTTTGTGACACAGATCGGATTGGTTGCCGCTATTGCCTGGCTGGGGCAGACCGGTGTATCTGGCCAGGGTTTCCCTTGGCAAGCGTTTATGCTAGCCACCGTGATCGCCCTTCTTTCGGCGACGCAGGACATTGCGCTTGATGCTTTTCGTCGGGAAATCTTGCCAGAGGAAGAACTAGGGCTCGGCAACGCCATTCACGTCAATGCCTATCGTATTGCGGGTTTGGTTCCGGGTTCCCTATCGCTCATTCTAGCCGACAGGTTGCCGTGGGGAGAGGTGTTTGTAATTACCGCTGCCTTCATGCTTCCGGGTCTCGTCATGACTTTGCTGGTCAAGGAACCTGCGGTGGCGAAGGGGGCGCCGCGTACATTGCATGCTGCGGTGGTCGAACCTTTTGCCGAGTTCTTTAGCCGCCATGGGCTGAAGTCGGCGTTGCTGGCGCTGCTTTTCATCTTTCTGTACAAGTTGGGCGATTCGCTGTGTACGGCGCTTGCCACGCCATTTTATCTGGACATGGGTTTCAGCAATACCGACATCGGTATCGTCGTAAAGAACGCAGGGCTGTGGGCTTCGGTCATTGGCGGGATTTTTGGCGGTATCTGGATGATCAAGCTAGGCATCAACCGCGCTTTGTGGCTGTTTGGCGTAGTGCAGGCCATCAGTATCCTTGGCTTCGCTGGCTTGGCTTGGGTGGGGCCTCCGTTCGTTGCGCCCCAGGAACATGACGGGATGCCGCCCGATGAATTCGTGCGGGTCGTTACTGGCGATGTGTTTGCCAATGCGTGCACGAACAGGACGATTTTGGCGGGTAACGAAAGAAACGCACGTACGCTGGTGGACAGCTCGCTACGGCGTTACTTCAACTTCAACCGCATGACTAGCCTGGCGACCGGCCTCAGCCAAGAAAATGACACCAATAAACTATGGAAAAAACTCACCGATGAACAATGGAAAAAATTCTCTACCGATGAAGAGCGGAAAAAATTCTTCATTGATGAACAATGGAAAAAACTCACTGCCGAACAACAGAAAAAACTTACCGTTGAACAATGGAAAAAATTTGCCGATGAGCAGCGGAAAAACCTTTTTACCGATGAACAATGGGGAAATTTCACTGATGGCGAACGGAAAAATTTCGACGATGAACAATGGGAAAAACTCACCGATGAACAACGAAAAAATCTTTTCACCGATGAACAATGGAAAAAATTCTCTGATGAACAACAGAAAAAACTCACTGCCGAACAATGGAAAAAACTCACCGATACCTTCCATATTTTGCTCGCGCGCGATTGGGCCGGTTCGGTCTTCCAGCATTGTGACCAGACTGTCGAGGTCAATGCGCCACACGTCGACCCCAATGCCAGAGATGTGACGGTCAGCGCCATAATGTATCGAACAGGTGCACAGCCAATCAGGGTTGATTATTCGCTGGAGAAAATATCCAACAAGAAGGAAAGCCCCTTTTCTGCGTTTGTTTCTTTATTTTCATCCAAAGCGCAAAATTTGAGGGAGCAAACCCCAAAGGTACAAGACTCGAAGGAACAGGCTTGGAAAGTGTTCGATATCACCGTAGATGGGCAAAGCCTGGTAAAAAGCTATCGCGAGACCTTCACAAACAAGGTGCATGCTGTAGTTATCTCTACTGACGCCAGTAAGCGGGATGCGGCTATAGATGATGGCCTGATTGGTTGGATCAAAAAACAAATTGAAACGGACATTCGGGCGCTTCTCGCATTGGCGCTGGTCGTCGGCTTTGAGGCATTGGGGGTCGGATTGGGAAGCGCCGCTTTTGTCGCCTTCATGGCGCGTACCACCCACCCCGCCTATGTTGCCACCCAGCTTGCGCTATTTACCAGCCTGATGGCTGTTCCGCGAACCCTCATCAATGCCACCGCCGGATGGCTGGTGGAAGGCATGGGTGGGTGGTATAGCTTCTTCTGGTTCTGCTTTTTCCTTGCCATTCCGGGCATGCTGCTGCTCTTCAAGGTCGCGCCCTGGAAAGGCTCGCCGCCTTCCGCTTGTGCGCCCAGCATGGGCGCACTCTAGCGGGTGTAAGTCCCGCCGTAAGTTGGTTACAGCGAACGAAGTGAAACGCAACTGCATGGCGACTGATTGTGGAAAGGAAGCGTGTAGCGAAACTG
>WQYV01000001.1 GCA_009781085.1 Betaproteobacteria bacterium | reverse complement strand
ACCATGCCAAAGAGGTTTCCGAGGTCGGAAATCCCCAATGCTGGCATGTTATCCTTCGCAGCAGCATCAAGCGCCGCATCGACCTGATTGATACCGTCGGTGATCGAATACTCGGTGTGCAGGCGCAGGTGGATGAACCGAGGGGAATGCGGCGTGAAGCCGGAAGTCGGGGAAGATGCAGGTGCATTCATTCATGCATTTTAGCCGAGTCGTCCCCTGTCCCAAACCTCTGCGCCATCTTCCGGACCCAGAAACCGTCTCAGAATGAAAACCGCTAGAGCGTTTTCGATTTAAGCCTGTACATTCATTACCCTCTCCCCTGCACCTCTCCCGCCCCTTCGGGGCACCCTCTCCCACAAGTGGGAGAGGGGAGTTTTGTATCCACTTGAACCAAAACCGCTCTAGAGTTCCCTTTTTCCAACCCTTTGGTTTTCCCTTTCCAGCAAAGCACGCTTGCGTCCGACGCCCCAACGATAGCCGGACAAACTGCCGTCGCCACGCACAATACGATGACAGGGGATGACAATAGCAATCAGGTTGGCCGCGCAGGCACCGGCAACGGCACGGACGGCACGGGGCACGCCAATACGCCGGGCGATTTCCGCGTAACTGGCGGTTTCTCCTGGCGCAACCTCGCGCAATGCCTGCCAGACCCGTTGCTGGAAGGCGGTTCCACAAATGTCGAGCGGGTGTCCAAAATCCGTTTCCGGATGTTCGGCAAGCCGAGCCACGTCATCCAGTAACCGTGCAAAACCAGCATCATCACCAGCAGCGGGAAAAATTTCCGCTTTTGGAAAGCGTTTGTGAAGCGTTTGAACCAAGGATTCGCGACCGTTGCCCAGGAAGATGGCACAAATACCACGCACGCTGGCAGCGACGAGTATCAAGCCAAGGGTGGTTTCGGACAAGCCAAAACGGATGGAGACAAAGGATCGGTTCATGGCATAACCCCGCGCTGACGCACTTGTTCAAACAAGCATACAGCGGCGGCGGCACCAACGTTCAGCGACTCGATGCCTTCCATCATCGGGATGCGCAGGGTTTCATCGGCACGCGCAAGAAGTGCGGATGAAACGCCCTGCCCTTCAGCCCCGAAAAGCCAAGCCACGGGACCAAGCAAGTCGGCATCAAAAAACATCCGGGACTTTTCACCTACGCCCGCCGCCACGACCTTACCCTGATACGCAGCAAGTCCTGCGAGGGCATCGACCCGTTCATGGATGTGCAGACGGAAATGCGCGCCCATCCCGGCGCGCAGTGCCTTGGGCGACCAGGCTTGCGTGCAGCCTGGTGTAAGCCACGCCAGGCTGATGCCCGCCGCAGCGGCGGTACGCAGGATCGAACCAAGGTTACCGGGGTCCTGAATGGCATCGAGCACGATGAGCGTTTCCCGCTCCACCGCCTCCTGCGGGCCGGGCAGCGGCAACGCGATGCGTGCGAGGATGCCCGTGGGCGTATCGACCGGGCTTAGATGCGCAAAAAGCGCGTCGGGCACGCAAATCGGGGGCTCTCCGGCAGGCAGGCAGGCGAGCAAAGCAAGGATCTCGGGGTTATCACACTTGCTTTCGGACACACAAACGTCGAGTAGGGTAAAACCCGCATCAAGGGCACAACCAAGCAAATGCGTGCCGTCGAGCAGGGTTTGCCCAAATTTACGGCGCCCGCGTGGCATCGAAGCGAGCGACGCGAATAATCTGACCCGTGGGTTATTGTGTGAAGTGAGATGGGTAAAGATGATTTGCGTCGCCATCATCGCAAAACTGGTCTTTTTCGATATGAACGATCAACCGCCCGCGCATAGCAGCGGATTGGCGAGAACCTGTCGCACGGGTGCGAAGCTCTTGCGATAGAAATCTGTGACGCCGTACCGACGGATGGCTTCAAGATGCGCAGCAGTCGGATACCCTTTGTGGCGTGCGAGGCCAAATTGGGGATGGAGGCGGTCCAGTTCGATCATTTGCGCGTCACGCACGGTTTTGGCGAGGATGGAGGCTGCGGAAATAGCTGGTTCCAGTGCATCACCGCCGACGATGGCCCATACAGGCAGGGTAATATCCGGGCAATGATTGCCGTCGACCCATACTTCATCGGGAGTAATGGACAGCGCAGCAATGGCGCGTTGCATCGCCAACAGGCTGGCTTGCAGGATGTTGAAACGGTCGATTTCTTCCACTGTGGCTTCGGCTACGCCCCAGGCAAGCGCCCGTTGCCGGATCAGACCTGCCAGACGTTCGCGCGCACGTGCGCCCAGTTTCTTGGAATCGGCCAAACCTTCAATGGGGCACATAGGGTCGAGAATAACGGCAGCAGCCACCACCGACCCACATAAGGGGCCGCGCCCAGCTTCGTCGACACCGCAGACTTTTACCCCGGCCATACCCTCTTCAGGATGCCCCTGTTTCCCGCGAAGAGACTGAATCACGCAAATAAGGCAAGATGACCTTGGCCGCCCGTTCTGCCGTCCCCTGACGCAGTTCATGATGCAGGCTAGTGAAACGGTCGGCGAGTGCCGCGCATCCGTCAGCATCGCCAAGCCATTTCTCGACAGCATCGGCCATGATGTTAGGATTCGCGTCATCCTGGAGCAACTCAGGAACCACGAGTTCGTTGAGCAGGATGTTAGGCAATCCGACCCAAGGTAGATAGGCCATGCGTTTGATCAGGCGGTACTGCCATTTACCCATGCGGTAGCTGATTACCATCGGGCGCTTAAGTAGCGCGGCTTCAAGGCAGGCCGTACCGCTGGCGACTAGCACTACGTCAGCGGCAGTCATTGCATCGACCGCGTGGCCAAACAGCAGGCGCATCGACATATCCTCGGCCGAACCCCGATGGTACAGCGCTTCAGCGAAAATTTCGCGTGTCTCGCGGGTCGCCAATGGCACGAGAAACATAGTTTCCGGCCGCCGGTGCGCAATGATTTCTGCCGTGGCGATGAAGCAATCGGCCAAATTACTAACTTCCGACTGCCGGCTACCAGGCAGCAGTGCCACAATAGTCGCGTCGGACGGTAAATCCAGCCGCTCGCGCGCGGCCTGCCGATTTGGCTCTATTGGTAGTTCGTCCGCAAGCGGATGCCCGACATAAGTGGCGGGAATGCCCGCACGCTCGTAAATTGGCATCTCGAACGGAAACAGGCACAACATGTGCGTCACCGAACGTGCGATGGTCTTGATCCGCCTGCCGCGCCAAGCCCAAATCGAGGGGCTGACGAAATGGATGGCCGGAATGCCATCCGCCTTGATTTTGCCCTCCAGCCAAAGGTTGAAATCTGGCGCGTCGACACCGATGAACACGTTGGGCTGCGTACGCCGGATATCTTTCAGCAATTTACGGCGAATGCCTGCCAGTGAGCTGTAGCGGCCGATAGCCTCTGTATAGCCGTTGATTGAGAGCAATTCGGAAGGCCAGAGCGCGTCGAACCCCTCGGCCTGCATTTTCGGCCCACCAATACCATAAAAGCGCGCATTGGGCAGATGGGTGCGGATAGCGCGGATCAGGTGGGCGGCTAGTAAATCGCCGGAGGCTTCCCCAGCTACCATGGCAATCGTAGGTGTCATGTCAGCGCACTAATCCCCGCCCTGATACGCCGATGAAATCGGCAAGAGGTCGAACTTCGGCGTAATCGGCGGCAATCGCGATGACTTGCTCGCGCGCCTCCGCAAGAGGAAGACCTTTACGATAAAGGATACGATAAGCCCGCTTAATCGCGGCAATCGCTTCGGTTGAAAACCCCCGCCGTCGCAGCCCTTCACTGTTGATCCCGTGCGGTGCGGCAGGGCTGCCGCCCACAGTGACGTAAGGGGGCAAATCCTGGAGCAGCAGGGCGAACGCACCGATAAAGCTATGCGCACCAACGCGGACGAACTGGTGGACGCCGCTAAAACCGCCGAGAATAGCCCAATCGCCTATATGGGCATGCCCAGCAAGCGAAGCACCATTGGCAAAGACGGTATTGTTGCCAACCTGGCAATCGTGCGCGATATGCACATAAGCCATAATCCAGTTGTCATTACCAACATGGGTCACGCTGCTATCCTGAGCCGTACCGGTACTGAAAGTGCAATACTCGCGGATAGTGTTGCGGTCACCGATTTCTAGCCGGGTAGGTTCGCCGGAATATTTTTTGTCTTGCGGTTCCCCGCCAAGTGAACTGAACTGGAAAATCCTGTTTTCGCGCCCGATGCGGGTATGGCCTTCGAGTACGACATGCGGGCCGATCCATGTGCCATCACCAATCTCGACATGTTCGCCGACGACCGAGTACGGTCCAATCTCGACCCCGTTTCCTATTTTTGCGCCGGGATGAACGATGGCTGCCGGATGAATCATGGCTTGATCCTGAGGGCGCACATGAATTCAGACTCAACGGCCAGTTCGCCGTCAACGGTGGCAAGCCCTCTGTATTTGTAGATACCGCGTTTATTTTGCAGCATGGAAACATCAAACAGCATTTGGTCGCCCGGTACAACTTGGCGTTTGAAGCGAACCCTATCCATACCAGCAAACAGGACGACCGACTCCTCGGTAGGGATAACATCATTCACCTTGCACGACAGCAGCGCTGCGGCCTGAGCCAGCGCTTCGACGATAAGCACTCCCGGCATGACCGGGTGATGGGGAAAGTGACCGGGAAAGAATGGTTCATTTACGGTGACGTTCTTGATTGCGAGGATGCGGTTTTCCTGGACCTCCAGTACCCGGTCAACCAACAGGAAGGGGTAGCGGTGCGGCAAATAGCGGAGGATTTCGTTGATGTCCATGACCATGATTTCAGAGTGTCCCTGTGGTTTTTTCGTTTTCCTGTTGTTCCAGGAGTCGTTGTTCGAGAAGGCGTATTTTATTTGCGAGCGCATCAAGATGACGGAGATGGGCGAAATTTCTGACCCACTCGGTGTGCGTTTGTAACGGCAGGCAAGCAGTGTAGACACCCGCCTTCTGGATGGATTTCGACACTAGGGTACAACCGGAAATGATCACATCGTCCGCGATGGTAATATGCCCGGAGATACCAGCTTGGCCACCAATCATACAACGTGCGCCAATCTTTGCGCTGCCCGCAATACCCGTACTGCCCGCCACGGCGGTGTACTCACCGATATGGACGTTGTGGGCAACCTGGATTTGATTGTCGAGCTTAACGCCATCGCCGATCACGGTGTCTTCCAACGCACCACGGTCTATCGAGGTATTAGACCCGATTTCCACGTCATTGCCGATCACAACCCGACCTATTTGTGGAATTTTGACCCATTCGCCGGAGGCTTCCCGTGCGAAGCCAAAGCCATCTGAGCCAATCACCGCGCCCGCATGGATGATGCAGTTTTCGCCGATCACACAACCGGCATAAATCGTGACATTGGGTGCCAGCCGCGTGCCGCGCCCGATGCGCACCCCGCGCCCGACATAGCAATTGGCCCCAATCAGGGCACCCTCGCCGATTTCCGCCCCTTCTTCCAGTACGGCTCCGGCATCGACCGCCACCGTTGCCGATACCGCACAACGCACCGACGCGAGCGGGTGCACGCCAGGAACAATGGGGGGCGGGGGGTTGAAAAACTGGGAGGCACGTGCAAAGTAAAGATAAGGGTCGCCTGTTACGATGCGTGGCCGGTCATCACCGACTGCGTCCCGGTGCGCTGGCCTAACGATGAAGGCCGCCGCACGGCTGCTTCTCAGCCGCTCCAAGTATCTCGGGTTGGCGAGAAACACCAGATCGCCCTCGCCCGCTTGTTCAGGCGTAGCAACCCGGTGCACCTCCACACTGCCGTTTCCAACCAGTTCGCCCCCTAGCCGGGCAACCAATGCATCGATTCGTGGCATCGTGACGACCAAGAACCTTACTTGGTATCGGCTAGCGCCTTGAGCACCTTGTCCGTGATGTCAATACGAGGGTTTGCATACACAACATCCTGGAGTACGACATCATACTTATCGCTTTCAGCGATCTGTTTAATGACCTGGTTGGTTCTTTCAATGATCGAAGCCAATTCCTCGTTACGGCGCTGATTGAGGTCTTCGCCGAACTCACGCTTCTTACGTTGGAAATCCCGGTTGAGGTCAGCAAGGGACCGCTCTTTCGCTTGGCGCTCAGGGGTACTCATTTTCGAATTTTCATTTTCCAGCTCTTTCTGGAGGGCGTCCATATCTTTGGCCATGCGTTGCAATTCCTGGTCGCGCTTGGAAAAATCTTTTTCGATGCGTTGCTGCGCACGCACGGCTGGCGCAGATTCACGCATTACGCGTTCGGAATTGACGAAACCGATTTTGGCGGCATCCGCGAGCGCCAGTTGGGAGACTCCCATCAGAACTAGAGCAAGTACGGGAAGGGCACGAACTTTCACACATTTCTCCAAGTGAGTCGTTTTTGATAGCACAGCACACATCAGAATGTAGCGCCGAGCAAAAAGTCGAAGGATCGGGTCTTGTCACCCTCTTTCTTCCTAATCGGGTAACCCAGGCTGAACTTGAGCGGGCCAATCGGCGCGTTCCATGTCAGAGCCAAGCCTGCACTGTATCGCAAATCGCTAGCCCTGATATGCTGGTCATTCCCCGTTACAGGGTCTTTCCCCCAGACGGTACCCGCATCGACGAAAGTCGAGAAACGGAATGAACGGTCGCTTCCCGAACCGGGCATCGGAAAGAAGAATTCAAGGTTACCAACGAACTTGCGCGAACCGCCAATGGCATTGCCATCCGAATCCCGTGGGCCAATTGAATACGTGTCATAACCGCGCACAGAACCAATGCCACCTACATAAAAGTTCTTGAAAAACGGTATCGGCTTTTCATCGTAACCCTTCATCCAACCAAACTCGGAGTTGAACATCAGGGCAGAGCTACGGCCAATTGGGAACCAGTGTTGGAATTGGTAAGTGATCTTGCCATAGCGAAGATCCGCCGGAGCGGTTGCAACTTCGCCGTAAATGCGCTGGTAAGTACCTTTGGTTGGATAATAAAAGCTGTTGCGGGTATCGCGCCCCCAGCCCGAACTCAGTATTAGGCTGCTGACAGTGGCTTCCCCAACGCCGGTCGTCTGCTCCCCTGGCCCAGTACAACCAAAATCTATACAGAATTCTTTGTAAGATCTGAAACTGTTCTCAAGCGTAGTGATCCTGGTGCGGTCAACGCCCAAACCAAAACTGATGCTATCGTCCTCAGCAATCGGATAACCTATCCGCAGAGCCGCACCTGTCGAAACCATACTGAAGGGCGACACCGACGTAGTTTTCGCCGGATCGTAAGTACGGTAATAAATATCCCCCCCCAAGCTCACGCCATCAACGGTGAAATATGGGTCGGTCACAGACAACGACACGGTGCGGAAGGATCTGGACGTATCGAAGGCGAGCACCGCGTTCTTACCAGAACCAAAAATATTATTATCCGAGATCGACGCCTGGAGCACGGCCTTGTCGGCTGCGGAATAACCCACCCCGAGCATCAGGTTGCCGGTGCGCCGCTCCTTGACCGTGAAATTGGCATCGACCTGGTCGGTCGTCTCCGACACGGACGGCGTTTCGACCGTCACCTCCTCGAAATAACCTAGCCTGTCGATACGAACGCGTGAGCGGTTGATCGCCTCACCATTGTACCAAGCGCTTTCCATCTGGCGAATCTCGCGGCGGATAACCCCATCACGGGTCTTACTATTGCCCTGCACATTGACGCGCCGCACATACACCTTGCGGCCGGGATCAACGTAGATGGTAAAAGCGACCTCGTTTTTTTGTTCGTTCACTTCGGGCGAGGCGTTGACGTTGGCAGACGCATAGCCCTCATTACCCAAACGGTCGGCAATTGCTTTGGTGGTTTCGGTCAGCCGCTCGCGCGAGAAAATCTCACCGGGATGAATAGTGGTCAGTTTCAGGTATTCGTCTTCGGGCAAAACTAGGTTACCCGCGTAACGCACGCCAGTCACAGTGTAACGCTCGCCTTCGCGAAGGTTGATCGTAATGTAGATGTCCCTTTTATCCGGCGTAATCGAAACCTGGGTGGCTTCAATATTGAAATCGAGATAGCCACGGTCAAGGTAATAGGAACGCAGGCGTTCAAGGTCGGCAGCAAGTTTTTGGCGCGAATACCGGTCACGCTTGGTATACCAAGTAAACCAGCCTGGAGTGGAAAGCTCGAAGATGTCAAGCAGGTCGCCTTCCTTGAAGGTCTTTGCCCCAATAATCTTGATCTGCCGGATACGGGCGACATCGCCTTCATCGACGTTGAAGGCAATGCCGACACGGTTGCGCTCGAGCGGCGTCACCGTAGTCGTGACAGTTGCGCCGAACTTGCCGCGTGCGAGGTATTGGCGTTTGATTTCCTGCTCGGCGCGGTCGAGAAGCGCACGGTCGAAAGCACGGGATTCAGCCAGGTCGATATCGCGTAGCCCCTTCCTGAGCGCATCAACATCAAGATCCTTGACACCGACGAAATCAACCCGCGCAATGGCCGGACGTTCATCGACTACAACTACCAGTACATCGCGGTCGGTTTCGATGCGCACGTCCCGGAAAAAACCAGTGTTAAACAAAGCGCGTATCGCCTCGCTCGCCTGGGTTTCATCAAACATATCGCCCACTTTCACGGGCAGGTAATTAAATATGGTACCCGCCTCGGTGCGCTGCAAACCTTCAACCCGGATATCCTTGACCACGAACGGCTGAAAAGCCAAGGCCGGCAAGGAAATAAAGAGGGCCGCAATCAGCCCGGCAAGGCGTTTATAAGTCATGCGGATATTCAGTATCAGGAGGTGAGACGGTTGATATCATTATAAAGGGCAAACGCCATCAGCATGAAGAGGATCGCTAGCCCAATTCTTTGGCCAACTGCCACGACACGATCAGAAAGCGCGCTACCTTTGATAAACTCTGCCGAATAATACAGTAAATGTCCCCCGTCGAGCACAGGCACGGGCAGCAAATTCAAAACCCCAAGACTGATGCTGATGAACGCCAAGAAGCGAATAAAGGCCGCCGCCCCGTGTTGAGCCGACTTTCCCGCAATGTCAGCAATCGTGATCGGCCCCGAAATGTTTTTCAGCGAAATCTTGCCGAGAATCATTTTACCAATGGATTTCAGGGTCAGCACACTGGTTTCCCAAGTCAGATGCATGGCACGCACCATGGCGTCGAGCGGCCCGTAACTCACCCTAGCGTACAGGGCCGAATCGTCGAAACCCACGCCGATGAAACCAACCGTTTCGCCACCCTTGGCTTGTTTTTCGCCCACAGCAACAGCAAACGTCCGCTCTTCCCCGCCCCGGCGCACGGTGAACATCCGCGTTTGCCCTGGCGTGGCGCGCACGGTTTCAACGATTTCATAGATCAAATTCATCGGCCTGCCATCGATAGCGACAATTTCATCGCCCTTGAGCATACCGCCTTTGCCCGCCGCGCCGCCCTCTTCCACATGGTCGATGCGCGCAGGAACTGAACCCGGGCGCAAACCCATACGAAAAACCGGGTCTTCCATGCCCACTTCATCGAGGGAAAAATTCCGCAAATCGAGAACCCGCACGGCATTATCACCCATCCGTGTGCGCACTAACAGGTGCACCTCGTCGCTGTCGACCGCATGACGCAGCAATACCCACCGCAAATCCTGCCAGCTCTTGATTTCCTCGCTATCGATGCTCAACACCAAGTCACCCTCGCGCACACCTGCGTCGTGTGCCAAACTGGCTCCCATCTTAGCAGGAGCGATCAGAGGCCGCAGTTCATCGCTGCCGCCCACATATAGCCCCCAGTACAAAACGATGGCCAACAACAGGTTGGCAAGCGGCCCGGCAACTACAATAGCAAAGCGCCGCCCTACCGATTGGCGATTGAAAGCCCGGTGCGATTCATGCTCTTCAACTTCGTCGTCGCCCTCGCCAAGCATCTTGACGTAGCCACCAAGCGGAACCGCTGCCAGCACCCACTCGGTTTCGCCGCTCTTAACCCTCAACAGCGGGCGGCCAAAACCGATCGAGAACCGCAGGATTTTGACGCAGCACCAACGTGCAACAAGGTAATGCCCCAATTCATGAACCAGTATCAATACTCCAAGGGCAATGACATATGGGACTACGTAATGGAGAAGGAGGTTCATGCAGCACTCCGTTTACAGATTTCTTCGCGAGCTAAGCTGCGCGCGCATGCGTCGGTTTCCAGCACCGCTTCAAGCGTTTCGGCTCTCGGCCATCCATTGCGTTCCAGCGTAGCGGCAATCACGTCGGCGATGCGGCAAAACCCCAGCCTGCCATCCAGGAACGCCGCCACTGCCTCTTCATTGGCTGCATTAAGCGCGGCAGGCATCGAACCGCCTGCCTCCAGCGCCTGATACGCCAGGGAAAGACAGGGAAACCGGTCAAAATCGGGACGTTCGAAACGCAACGTAGCAATGTCAAAAAGGTCGAGCGTGTTGGCACCCGAATCGATCCGTTCTGGCCAAGCCAGGGCATTGGCAATCGGGATGCGCATGTCGGGATTACCGAGTTGGGCCAAAACCGAACCGTCGACGTAATCGACCATCGAATGGATGATTCCCTGCGGGTGAATGACCACTTCGATCCGGCTGGGAGTCACGCCAAACAGCCAGTGGGCTTCGATCACTTCCAGCCCCTTATTCATCATGGTCGCGGAATCAACCGAAATCTTAGGCCCCATTGACCAGATTGGGTGGGCGCATGCTTCATCCGGCGTGACCATTTCCAGCTTTTCGGCCGGCGTATCACGGAACGGCCCACCTGAGGCCGTGAGCAGGATGCGCCGCACCCCGTCCGCTTCTGGACGGCGTCGGAAATCCCTGGGCAAAGACTGGAATATCGCATTGTGCTCGCTATCGATCGGGTACAGATGGCAACCAGATACCCCCACCGCATCCATGAAAAACTGGCCGGACATCACCAAGGCTTCCTTATTGGCAAGCAGCACTTTTTTTCCTGCGGTAACGGCAGCCAACGTTGGGCGAAGCCCCGCCGCGCCCACAATGGCCGCCATCACCACGTCGGTTTCGGGGGCACTCGCAACGAAGCACAGGGCCTGCTCGCCTTCAAGCACCGTGGTCGCGCACCGCCCAGCCTGCAACAGCCCCTTCAATTCCTTCGCCGCCTCCCCGTCCGTCATCACCGCGTAGTGCGGGGAAAACCGCAGACAAAGCCTGGCAAGGTGATCTGCCGTACGATGCGCTGTCAGGGCAAAAACCGAATAGCGTTCCGGGTGGCGGGAGATGACATCAAGCGTGCTTGCGCCAATCGAACCGGTTGCGCCGAGAATGGTGACCTGTTGGTGGAAAACTGCGGGCATGGTACCGGTTATTTCAAAAGTGATAAGTAGGGGATTTCAAAAGTAGTGATACTGGTGGGACAAAAGTAAGGTGAGACTACAGAAAAAATAAAAGCCATCGGCACCAAAGTCGAAGTCAGGCTGTCAATTCGGTCAAGGATACCGCCATGCCCTGGCAGAAGATTGCTACTGTCTTTTACGCCCGCCTGTCGTTTAAGTAATGATTCAAAAAGGTCTCCGATGATGCTCCAAACCGCCAGGACGATAAATAGTGGTTGAAATAACAATACATGCTGTATTTCAAGCTTGTTGGATACAAGCCAGAAAATCATATTGCAATACACCAAAACACCGATAACTGCGCCAATCGCACCCGCCCATGTTTTACCCGGACTGATGTTGGGGGCGAGTTTTTTACCGCCGAACGTCCGTCCGGAAAAATAGGCCGCGATGTCGGCTACCCAGACCAACGCACATACCATAATCAGGCTCCAAGGGCCATACCTTTCTCGTAGGGTAAAGAAAACTAGCGTAGGCGGAATCAATACGATGAACCCAACCAACACCGCGATCCAACTACGCAAGAGCCATTTACGCCATAACCAGAACGGCACAACTAGTAGCCAGAAGAGACATGCGAACAAAGAAAATGGAAAGGAAAACCAAATAAGGAGGACAGCGGCTGGTGAAATTGCAACCCCCACTGTCCAAAAAAGGTACAGACACCCCAAAACGACGCCATAAACAACCCGCGCCTTCCCGCCCCATCCCGCAAGCCCGCCCCACTCCCAGGCCGCGAGCGCGCAAATCAACGCACAAAAACCTGCCCAACCTAATGGTGGAAGAAAAAACAGCGCCGCCAGCAAACCAGCCAGCAGCGCAGCCGCCGTAATGACCCGCGTTTTAAGCATGACGCTCCGCTTCGCTAACACCAGTAATCAGTTGTTCACTGGTGCGCCCAAAACGGCGCTCACGTTCCTGATAGGAAGCAATGGCCTGGTCGAGCACCTTTCCATCGAAATCCGGCCACAAGGCATCCGTAAAGAAAAACTCTGTATACGCCAGTTGCCAAAGCAGGAAGTTACTGATCCGCTGCTCGCCCCCGGTACGGATGAACAGATCGGGTTCGGGTGCGAAGTTCATCGACAGTTCAGCATTGACCGCTTCTTCGTCAATCTTGCACCGCCCCGGCTGCCGGTCAAGCAAGCGATTGACCGCCGTGAGCACATCCCAACGCCCACCGTAGTTGGCCGCCACGGTTAAATGCAACCGGGTGCTGCCAGCGGTAAGTTCTTCGGCTGCCTCGATAGCCCTGACCAGTACCGGTTCGAAGCGCGAACGGTCGCCGATAACGCGAAAGCGGATGTTGTTTTCGTGCAGCCGCCTGACTTCCTTTTGCAGTGATTTGATGAACAACTGCATCAGGTAAGAAACTTCTTCAGCGGGCCGCCGCCAATTCTCGGAACTGAACGCAAACAAGGTCAGGTATTCAACCCCGCGTTCGATTACGGCGCGGATCGTCCCGCGCACCGCTTCCACCCCACGGGCATGTCCGGCTATCCGGGGCAAGAAACGTTTGCGCGCCCATCGCCCGTTACCGTCCATGATGATGGCGATATGCTGCGGCACCCTGTTCAGGTCAGGTACGGTTTGGGTGGAACTGATAAAGGCTTGATCCGCCATTTGGTGTTCTCCACACACACGGTCCGGCGGGACCGGGATTGTCCGGCAGATTAGATCTGCATCAGTTCCTGTTCTTTCTGGGCAAGTAGCTTGTCGATCTCGGCTATGTAGTGGTCAGTGAGTTTCTGGATGCTTTCCTCGGCCCGCCGTTCTTCGTCTTCCGAAATGGTCTTGTCCTTGACCCCGTCCTTGAGATGCTGGTTAGCATCACGCCGCAGGTTGCGCACAGCCACTTTGGTGGCTTCACCTTCGTGTTTGACGACCTTGGTGAGTTCGCGGCGGCGCTCTTCAGTAAGAGGCGGCATCGGAACCCGGATGATTTCACCGACATTGACGGGATTTACCCCAATGTCGGAATCGCGGATCGCCTTTTCCACTTTTGCCACCATCGGTTTTTCCCATGGCTGCACGCCGATGGTACGGGCATCAATCAAGGTGACGTTGGCCGCCTGGCTGATCGGGATCATGTTTCCGTAATACTCAACCTGAATGTGATCAAGCAGGCCTGTGTGAGCACGCCCCGTCCGTATCTTGATGAGATCGTTCTTGAGCGTTTCGACTGACTTCTGCATCTTGTGTTCGATCGTTTTTTTGAGTTCAGCTATCATCGCGAAATCCTCAGAAATGAACCGTCAGGAATGAACCAATGTTCCTTCGTCCCCACCCATAACGACACGACGCAAGGCTCCAGGTTTAAAGATCGAAAAAACGTTGATTGGCATCTTCTGGTCACGGCACAGCGCGAACGCGGTGGCATCAAGCACGGCCAAGCTACGGCCAATGGCTTCGTCGAAGCTAATACGGGTAAACCGCTGCGCCGAGGGGTCTTTTTTGGGGTCAGCAGTGTAAATACCATCCACCTTAGTGGCCTTGAGCACGATTTGCGCGCCAATTTCAACCCCACGCAAGGCAGCAGCAGTATCAGTGGTAAAGAACGGGTTGCCAGTGCCTGCGGCGAAGATGATTACCCGCCCCATTTCGAGATGGCGGATGGCACGCCCACGGATGTAAGGTTCGACCACTTGGTCGATCCGTAGCGCCGACTGCACGCGGGCGGGTAAATTCGCACGGCGCATCGCATCCGCAAGCGCTATCGCGTTCATCACCGTGGCGAGCATGCCCATGTAGTCAGCGGTAGCACGGTCCATGCCACCCGCTGCGCCCGCCATGCCTCGAAAGATGTTACCGCCCCCAATCACCACCCCAACCTGCACGCCCAGGTTCGTAATTTCGGCAATTTCCGAGACGATGCGCGACACTACGGATTCGTTGATACCATAGCTGTCTTCACCCATCAGGGCTTCGCCTGAGAGTTTGAGCAAGATGCGGGAATAGGACGCAGCGGACATGGGCAAATGGCTTCCCTCTTCTTACTGTTGGGCAGCTGCAGCTGCCGCTTGTTGAGCCACCTCGGCGGCAAAATCAGAGGATTTCTTCTCTATGCCTTCGCCGACCACGTAAAGCGTAAAACCCGCTACTGTCGCTTCTTTGGCTTTCAGCAGCTGTTCCACAGTCTGTTTACCGTCTTCGGCCTTCACGAAGATCTGATTGAGCAAGGTGACTTCCTTGAGGAACTTCTGCACCGTACCTCCGGCGATTTTTTCCAGCATGTTCTCGGGTTTACCAGACTCACGCGCCTTCTCGATGGCGATGCGGCGCTCGGTATCGACCAGGGC
This sequence comes from Betaproteobacteria bacterium, assembly GCA_009781085.1. Taxonomy (GTDB): domain Bacteria; phylum Pseudomonadota; class Gammaproteobacteria; order Burkholderiales; family Rhodocyclaceae; genus WRNU01. The sequence goes on along the minus strand of WQYV01000001.1, from coordinate 56,178 downwards.
GGCATCCACCCCGCTGGCATCCAGTGCCTTCGGTTTGGAAGCGGCGATATGCATGGATAAATCCTTGCCTAATTGCGCGTCGCCGCCAACTAGGTCGAGCAACACGCCAATTTTCGCACCACCGTGGATATAGGAATGAAGTTGCCCCTTGGCCTTAACACGCTGGAAGCGGCGCAAGGTCATGTTCTCGCCGATCCTGCCCACCAGCGCGGTACGAACCGATTCCACCGTGCCTTCGCCCATCGGCAGCGCCGAAAGGGCGGCCACGTCGGCAGGGGCATTGTTCGCCACCAGCGCAGCGGCATCCTTGACCAGCGCGATGAAATCATTGTTCTTGGCAACGAAATCGGTTTCGCAGTTACCTTCCAAGATAACGCCCAACTTACCGTCATCCGAGATATGGACGGCCACTACGCCTTCGGCGGTGACGCGGGCGGCAGCCTTGGTCGCCTTGTTGCCCAGTTTCACCCGCAGGATTTCTTCAGCCCTAACTATATCCCCGTCGGCTTCCGACAAGGCTTTTTTGCATTCCATCATCGGTGCGTCAGTTTTCTCGCGCAACTCCTTGACCATGCTTGCGGTAATTTCCGCCATACTAACTCCTTGATTACTCGTTTTCCTGCAGCGACGGGACAAGCCCGCCGCGATAGTTATGGCGTTGGATCAAGCCTCACCTTGGCCGTCGTTTTCTTCCTCGACTTCGACGAATTCCTCGTTGCCTGCCTCGACGATTTCCAGTTGCACCTGGCTGCGCCCCAGTAACACGGCATCGGCCACGCCACGAGCGTAGAGGCGAATGGCACGGGAGGAGTCATCGTTACCGGGGATCACATAATCCACGCCTTCAGGCGAATGGTTGGTATCGACCACTGCCGCCACCGGGATACCCAGTTTTTGTGCTTCCGTAATGGCGATCTTGTGATAACCAACATCGATCACGAACAGCGCGTCAGGCAACCCGCTCATGTCCTTGATGCCGCCGATCGACTTGTGCAGCTTTTCCAGTTCGCGCCGCGTCATCAGCGCGTCGCGCTTGGACAGCCGCTCGATCGAACCGTCTTCGGTCATCGTTTCAAGCTCTTTCAGCCGCTTGATCGATTGCTTGACCGTCTTGAAGTTAGTGAGCATGCCACCGAGCCAACGTTCGTCGACGAACGGCATCCCGGCACGGCGTGCTTCTTCGGCGAGAATTTCGCGCGCCTGGCGCTTGGTGCTTACAAAGAGGATCGTGCCACGTTTGGCTGCGAGCTTGCGCACGAAATCCATTGCCTCGTTGTATTTGATCATCGTCTTTTCGAGATTGACGATGTGAATCTTGTTGCGGTGGCCGAAGATGTACGGAGCCATCTTCGGGTTCCAGAAGCGGGTCTGGTGGCCAAAATGGACGCCTGCTTCAAGCATCTGGCGCATCGTGACTGACATTGTGTGTAACTCCGGTTTCAGGGTTTGGCCTCCGCCGAACCGGGCAGGGAACCCTCCCCGCCAGTGACACCGCCTCTATCTGAACGGTGCACCCTGATCGATCCAGCGTGCGAACTTATCTCCCCGGGAAATCCCGTGAAGGTAAGCTTTGTATTATAGCACCTCGCTGGCAATACCCTCAAGCCAATAGGGGCAAACCATAAAAGAAAAGTGACGCACCTGAAAGGTTGCGCCACTTTTTATTGACCGAACCACGCTTTGCGCGGTTCCGGTTTCTCTTACCCGATCAATGAACCAACTGACTCTTATCAACTTCAACCTGGACAGGTGCGTCGGCTGGGCACATATCTGCCGAATCGACTGTGTCACGATCCTGCGCAATTTCCTTCGTCGACGGCAAATCTTCGCGTTGGACACCAAGGGTACGCAGCAACTGCCCAGTCCCTGCCAAGGTGGCAGCCTGCGCAGTCAACAGGTCGTAACGTGCCTGCGCTAAAGCTCGCTGAGAAGTGAAATACTCGTTCTCAGTATCGAGCAGGTCAAGCAGGGTACGTTGCCCAATGTCAAACTGCTGGCGGAAAGCATCGCGCGCCTTGCCGGTCATCAGGAAATGGCGTTCGCGGTAGCTCAGTTGTTCGTTCAGGCTGATAGTGTTCTGATAGGCTATCGCCAAGGTCTGCCGCAAGTCGCGGCAGGCTTTCTCGCGTAAGTCCCTGGCCTGATTGACATCCTCGCCCGCCTGACGGATACGGGCCGCATCAGAACCGCCGCGGAAAATGTTGAAGTTCAGCAGCAATTCGACCGCGCTATCACGCATGTTGCCCCTGTAGCCACCACTCCTCTCCATGTTAGAGTCATAGTAAGCTGTATTGTCAAGGTTGTGATTCACTCCCGTAGTCGCGTGCAGGTTAAGCTTGGGGTGATAGTTGGAACGAGCCACATCCTGGTTGGCCATGCTGGCACGCACATTTTCAATCGCAGCATTGAACTCTGGGTTGTTTACGTAAGCCACGTTCAACGCGGCAACAACATTTTCCGGTAACCGCACGCTGTTGAAACTGTCCGCAAGTGGCGGCATTGCGTCAGGCGGTACGTCACCAACCAATCGCTGATAACGTGTACTGACATCGTGCAAATTTTGAAGCTCCGTCAGCAGGTTGGCTTCAGCCAGCGCCAACCGTGCATTCGCCTGGTCGAGATCCACCCGCCGGCTTACGCCTGCCGAGGTACGGCTATTGAGGCGATCATAAAGCTGCTTGTGGGTAGCGTAGTTCGCCTTAGCCGCTTCGATTAGCTCGCGTTCCCGCTGAACGTCTGCATAAGCCTGCACAACATCAAGGGCAGTGCTCTCCGAAGCGCCAAGCAACTGATAATAACTCACAAGACGGGCATAGTTCATCTGTTTGACTTGGCTGCTCGTGGCAAAGCCGTCATAGACCATCTGGTTGAGATCCAGCCCAGCTCCCCAATAGTTCCAGTTGTCACTGGATTGGCCTGGATCCTTGCGCCACCTGTGCCCCAGCCCGGCGTTCAGGTCTAGGCGCGGGAAATACCCGCCGCGAGCAACGTCCTTGGCCGCTGCTGCGGATTGGTATCCATGCCAGCGAGCCTGAACCTCAGGATTACTAGCCACGGCTTTGCGCACAGCATCCAGCAACACTCCTTTGGACGCATCACCAACCTCTTGCGCACCAGCGGTTCCGGACAAGACCTGCAAGGCGGCAGCGACCGCTATGTAGATCACAGTCTTCATCCTGTTCATTTGTTATCTCCAAGTGGTTGTAAATTTTTCCTGCGCATTCACAAACCGGACTTGTAGTCGGTTCAAATTATAAGTGTTTTTAGTCTACCCTGTTTCGGGAATAGTGCCAATTATTTTTCGGTTCCAGCAAAAGAACTATGGTGTCAATACAACACTGCGTAATCCACGTAAACCCCTACCATAACTGCACAGCTCCCTTACCGCACCTGAGATATCATGCCAGTTAGTTAGTTACTAACTTTTGCATAAGTATTGCCATAATTATACAATAAAAGCATAAAACACAAAAGAACTTCGAAACTTCTATCCACCAGCCAGAGTGACGCTACGACCGTATGACATTACACTATCTACGGAAAAGATAGCAAGTGCATTCCGTCACAACGATTGTCATATAAGGGAGAGTTTGCGGTCACGAACCGCTTACCCTGCTCGGCAGTGGCTTCTATCCGTCTCCTATCGGGTTGTTGTGGGCTTCGTCCGCGATTCCCTCTCGTATCCGCTCCCTTCATGCAGTCACGCTCGCGGCGGCTAGTTTTCGGTGGAATTTTCACCCACAAGAGCCGCGCACAGCGAAGACACCCATCTTGCCCTCTTCACCCTCTAGGTGGAATTTCAGATTAAAACCCGTCTCTGTAGCAACACTCATTACAATAGGTATAACCACTATAAGTGTTACTGCGTGTCGGTTTTTTTTACATATTTTTTGTAATACAATATTTTATCCAAAAAAATCAAGAAGGTATAAATTGGCTTAATTCCTGCTTATTACGCGAAAACACCTGTTGCGTTTTTGTCTGTGGTACTCAAAGGAAGGTTTCATCATGAAAAAAGGAACAATCTGCAAGTTGCTCGCCACCAGCGCCTTGGCGTGCATAGCTTCGGCCTCGCAAGCGGCAGCCGTCGAGTGGTGGAATTACTCGATCGACATGCAATGGACTGCCGCCGCTTTCAGCCCCGCTGAAAGCGGCTTCACGAAATCATACGACAGTGGCCATGACTCCAGGGGCGCTGCATACGCTAATGGTATAAATCCAAATAAACCTGACACAATCAGTTGGGGCGACAAGGGTGGCGTGGATAACTTCCTCTCACCATACACCGGTGGGGGGGAGGTTCGCAGCAGCCTGTATATTGACGGAAGCGCAGGTTTTAGAAATGGTTGGAACGGGTACTATGGCCCCAACGGCATCCACGGCGGGCAGACGGCCATCAATATGTTCCGGCACATCAATAACACAATCGACGCAAGGACTGCTGACCTCACGTACGCCCAGCTGACCATGACGATCGATTTGGGAGCTTGGAATGGTAGTGTTTATGATCCGGTTTCCGTTCCAGACATAAAGTTCGACATATATTTCTATGAAACGCCGAATGAGCCCGGCCCTGTCGACGATATCCTTCTGTTTGCCAAGGCTGAGGGCTCCGTCTTATTCCAATACGACGGGGGGTGGTACAGCTTTGATTACACCGTAAACGGCCTCCAATTGATCGACGCGGCAACATGCTCTAGCGTAAGCAATGGGGCATTGACGGGTGCCTGCTGGGGTTTTACGACACCAGAGCATAGCCAAAGCATTCCTCAACTTAGCTTCTCGATCGCAACTTCGCCGATCCCTGAGCCCGAGACCTACGCGATGCTGCTGGCAGGCCTGAGTATGGTTGGTGTCATCGTTCGCCGTCGGAGCAACCGCAACTGAACCAACGATGCAGCACCGCGCTGCAGGCGCGAAAATCAGCCCAAACTCCCGGAGCCTGGATAAGCAACTATCCAGGCTCTTGGTTTTTTTACCTTGCCCGCTCGCCCCATGAACAAGGCGCATAAGGTAAAATGTGTGTTTTTTTGTGGCGACTCCTTATGCAGTATGTCGGTTTTACCCTGCGTAACAACCTCTTTGTTGCCCCCATGGCTGGGGTCACAGACCGTCCTTTCCGTGCGTTGTGCAAGCGTATGGGCGCAGGTTTGGCGGTCTCCGAAATGGTGACTTCAAACTCCCTGCTCTATGGTAGTGCCAAGACTCGCCGCCGCGCCGACCACACTGGGGAACCGGGGCCGATCTCGGTACAGATTGCCGGAGCCGACCCCGCGATGCTGGCTGAAGCCGCACGCTATAATGCCAAGCACGGCGCACAAATCATTGACATCAATATGGGTTGCCCTGCCAAAAAAATCTGCAATGTCATGGCGGGTTCGGCACTCATGCAAGATGAGGCGCTCGCCGCCCGCATTCTTGATACCGTGGTACGCGCCGTGCCTGAAACGCCGGTCACGCTCAAAATCCGCACCGGCTGGAACCACTCCAACAAAAACGCCCCCACTATCGCCCGCATCGCCGAGGATTGCGGTGTGCGTGCGCTTGCCATCCATGGCCGCACTCGCGCCGACCAATACATGGGCGAAGCCGAATACGACACCATCGCCGAAGTCGTCCGCCAAGTCAGCATCCCGGTAATTGCCAACGGCGACATCCACTCGCCCGAAAAAGCCCGTTATGTCCTTGACTATACCGGCGCGGACGGCCTGATGATCGGGCGCGCTGCCCAAGGACGGCCTTGGGTTTTCCGCGAAATCGAACACTTTCTCTCAACCAGCAAACGTTTGTCAGCGCCACCAGTAAGCGAAATCCACCAAACCTGCCGCGTACACTTAGCCGACATCCATGCCTTTTACGGCGTGGAAACTGGCGTGAGGATCGCACGCAAGCACATTTCTTGGTACACCCGGGGTTTTGCTGGGGCGTCGGCTTTCCGGCGCGCTATGAACCAGCTTGACGACCCCAATGCCCAGGGCGCAGCCATTGACGAATTCTTTGGCCGCCTAGCCGAAGCAGGCGACTACCCCAACAACCACACAATGAACGGATCCGTCGAAACATCACTGGAACTAGCCGCATGAACCCTTGCAACAACAATGGACTCGCCGACGCCGTAGAGCGCATTTTGAAACAGTATTTCAACGATCTCGACGGTGAAAAACCTGTGCCGATTTACGATATGGTCATGAAATGCGTCGAAAAACCTATGATCCGGTTCGTGCTTGAACGCGCCAGCGGCAACCAGAGCACCGCTGCCCGGTTGCTGGGCATCAACCGCAATACCTTGCGCCGCAAACTGATTGATTACGACTTGTTGTAACCCCCCGCTTGCCCGGGCAAGCTTTTATTTTTTCCTTTCGCGCTTTACCAAGATGAAGATCGTCCAAGCCCTAATTTCTGTTTCCGATAAACAAGGTGTCCTCGAATTTGCTCAGGGACTCACCGCCTTCGGCGTCAAGCTGCTTTCCACTGGCGGTACTGCCCGGCTCCTGAAGAACGCGGGCCTCGCCGTCACCGAAATCGGTGACTACACCGGTTTCCCCGAAATACTTGATGGCCGGGTAAAAACCCTGCACCCGAAAGTGCACGGCGCCATCCTTGCCCGCCGCGACCTGCCGGAGCACATGGCTACGCTCGACGCTCACAGCATCCCGATGATCGACCTCGTTTGCGTCAACCTCTACCCGTTCCGGGAAACAGTCACCCAACCCGGCGTCACGCTGGAAGCCGCCATCGAGAACATCGACATCGGTGGCCCCACGATGGTGCGATCTGCCGCCAAAAATTACGCCGGGGTGGCCATTGTCACTGACCCATCTGATTACGCCCCCATCCTGGCAGAAATACAGGCCAATGGGGGCGCATTGCAGCTTGCCACCCGATTCAACCTTGCCAAAAAAGCCTTCACCCACACTGCCCGCTACGACAGCATGATCGCCAATTGGCTTACCGGTGAACCTGAAGGCATCGAAGCTACCCCTTTAGCTCCCGCCCCAATTCCGTCAGTTTTCCCCGAGCGCCTGCAACTGGCTTTCGACCGCATGGAAACCTTACGCTATGGCGAAAACCCGCACCAACAAGCCGCTTTCTACCGAGAACCGCAAGCGTCCGCAGGCAGCATCGCCGCCTATCGGCAATTGCAGGGCAAGGAGCTCTCCTATAACAATATCGCCGATTCTGACGCAGCCTGGGAATGCGTCAAAACCTTCCCGGAACCTGCCTGCGTCATCGTCAAGCACGCCAACCCGTGCGGCGTGGCCATCGCCCCCAATTTATTCGGAGCCTACGAAAAAGCGTTCCAGACCGATTCCACATCCGCCTTCGGCGGTATCATCGCCTTTAACGGCACGGTCGATACCGATGTAGTAGAAGCTATGAATACGAGGAAGCATTTCGTCGAAGTGCTGATTGCCCCTGCCTTCACCGCAGCCGCCAAAGCATTGTTGCAAACAAAACAGAACTTGCGCGTTCTGGAAGTGCCCCTTGCAACCGGTCAGCATGCCCTAGAATTCAAACGTGTCGGCGGCGGCTTGCTTGCACAGACACCGGATGCCTTCAACGTCACGCCGGAAAACTTAAAAACTGTCACCCAAAAAGCACCAACTCCCGAGCAAATCAAAAACCTCCTCTTTGCCTGGCGCGTCGCAAAGTTCGTCAAATCCAACGCCATCGTCTTCTGCGGCGGCGGCATGACCTTGGGTGTGGGCGCAGGTCAGATGAGCCGCGTCGACTCCACCCGTATCGCCAGCATCAAGGCAAGCAATGCCGGGCTATCGCTTGCCGGTTCCGTGGTTGCATCGGATGCTTTTTTCCCCTTCCGCGACGGCTTGGACGTAGTCGCTGCAGCAGGCGCGACCGCCGTTATCCAGCCCGGCGGTTCCGTGCGCGACGAAGAAGTCATCGCTGCCGCCAACGAACACGGACTAGCGATGGTCTTTACAGGTGTTCGGCATTTTCGGCACTAACTCTCACAACACACTCGACATCGACGATGCGGAGTCCGGCAAGGCCGTCCGCATCACATCACGGAAAAGAAATCATGAAACTCCTCGTCATTGGTTCCGGCGGACGCGAGCACGCCATTGCCTGGTGTCTAGCGCGGACGCGCGGTTTGCAGAAAATCTATGTCGCCCCTGGCAACGCCGGTACTGCCGCTGAACGCGAGCTGGAAAACCTGTCGATCAGCGACCCACAGGAACTCGCGAAATTTGCTACCGACAACAAGGTTTTCCTGACCATCGTCGGCCCCGAAGCTCCACTAGCTGATGGTATCGTTGATATTTTCCGCGCACGGGGATTGAGGATATTCGGCCCCACCAAAGCCGCTGCCCAACTCGAATCTTCCAAAGACTTCGCCAAGCGTTTCATGGTGCGACATCGAATCCCGACTGCCACGTTCGAAACTTTCACGAATGCCGAAAGTGCGCACGCCTACGTGGAAAAACAAGGTGCACCCATCGTTATCAAGGCCGATGGCCTTGCGGCTGGCAAGGGCGTCGTCGTTGCTGAAACGCTGAAAGAAGCGCACATAACCATTGACGACATGCTCGCCAGCAACAAACTCGGTGAAGCCGGTGCGCGGATCGTGATCGAAGAATTTCTCAATGGCGAAGAAGTGAGTTTCATCGTCATGGCCGACGGCAAAAACGTGTTACCGCTTGCCTCCAGCCAAGACCACAAGCGCATTGGCGACGGTGATATCGGGCCAAACACCGGTGGCATGGGTGCGTACTCCCCTGCCCCGGCTGTCACGCCAAGCATTCACGCCAAGATTATGCGGGAAGTCATCAACCCGGTCATTAAGGGTATGGCGCAAGAAGGTATGCCTTATACTGGTTTTCTTTACGCCGGCCTGATGATTCTCAAAGATGGCAGTATCAAGGTACTGGAATTCAACTGCCGCATGGGTGACCCCGAAGCACAACCGATTCTGATGCGCCTGAAAAGCGACTTCCTAAAACTCTTGGAACACGCAATCGATGGCAAACTTGACAAGATCGAAGCAGAATGGGATTTGAAGGTCGCCCTTGGTGTCGTGCTGGCAAGTGCCAAATATCCGGGAACCCCGCGCACGGGCAACATCATCAAGGGGTTGCCTCCCGACAACTCTTTCGGCGAGGATGCTCATGTTTTCCACGCCGGCACTGCATTCAACAAAACCGAAAAGATCGTCACTTCGGGAGGGCGCGTACTTTGCGTCACTGCGTTGGGTGTAAATGTCCGCGCCGCACAAAAACGGGTCTATGAACTTATCGAAACGATTTCCTTCACCGGCATGCAATACCGCCGAGACATCGGCTACCGAGCAATCAATCGCAAAGCTTGATTGCTCTCTTTCACATCGCTTCAATCATGTGTAAGGCTAGTTCGAATTCCGAAACCAATATCAATTCGGTTACTTTCGAAATCAAGGCTTGCTGATCCGGTGATACCAATAAGGATTGCAAAATCTTTAGGCATTTATCCATACCATCGATGTCCTCTGCTTTCAAGGCTACCTGCAATCGTGTAATTTCCTGATTCCAACGCGAATCGTCTGTTTCTTCCTCGTCTTTCCACATTGTTTTATGAGAGCGACTTTTCGTAATTATTTTATCTATTTGTGTGCACAGCGAAATCAACCTAGAACGGAAATTATCCAGATGTTCACGAATGAACAATATATCCTCTCGACGACCGGCAGCTTCCAACAAACCTGACGATTCCGATAATGTCAATGCACCAATATTGGCTAAGGCGCTTTTCAAGGCATGAACATGCGAGACAAATGTATTCATGTTATCGGGCGTTGGCATTTCCAACGACGCAAAACGCTGTTTTGCATCACATAGAAAAACCTCAAGGAAACTCCAGTAGCGTTCTTCGGAATCAGCAGCATGCTGTATACCAGTAGAAACATTCACGCCTTCGATATTCAGGAAACTCGCAACAACGTTTTGATCAGTATCCTTTATATTTTCTACTGGTAACAATACGGTTCGGCGTTTTTCTTTAGAAATCCATTTTTCTAGAATTCCATCTAACTTAGCAATTTCAATTGGTTTAGAAAGAAAATCATCAAAGCCATTTTCAAGAAACATTTCACGCATCCCAGAAACACTATTAGCAGTCAATGCAACGATAGGTATTTTTTTAAAATATTCATCTTCTAATGCGCGAATAGCGGCTGTCGCCTCCATACCATCCATACCCGGCATCATGTGATCCATGAAAATAATGTCATAGTGCTGTTGTGTTACCTTTTCGATGGCTTCAAACCCACTTTCGACACAATCGATTTGCATCTCGTAAATAGCCATGATTCCTTGCGCCACACGCAGATTGATCGCAAGATCGTCCACGATCAAAACTCTTGCATCCGGGAAAATAAAGCGAACCTCGCTCTCGGCAACCTGAGCATAATGCTTCACATCAGGCAAACCATTCAGGATGTTGGCAACATTAAGCGCATAGGTCGGCATGGTTAGTGTACGGATATGGGGTATAGACATATGATCTTCAGTATTCGCGTCGACAATCACCGGCACAGCATTAGAATCAAGCCGCTTCAGTTCGGTAACGGTTTCCGTCAACAAATAGTGAGGTACGAAAACAAAACCGTATACGCGCCTCAATAATTCATCAACAAGATCTTCATGAGATTCAACACGTTTGCAAAATACACCTAAATTTTTGACAGTCATAGAAACATTTTCTACAAATTGACGACGAGGTTCATAAAATAAAACACTTTTTTTATCTGGTTCAAAAACTTCTGCAAAGCAATGATATATAAGAATTTTTTGTAAAAACGTAACAGTAAAAACTGATCCTTTACCATACTCACTTTCAACCATAATTTTTCCACCCATTTTGCGGCTGAGGTTATTTGAAATAACGAGCCCTAATCCCGTACTTTCTATTTGATTTTTATTGAAACCATTGATTTGCACAAACTCATTGAACAGGCGTTTTATATCACTTTCTTTAATACCAATACCAGTATCTTGTACTCTGCATCGAACCTCATATTCATTTGCTTGCACTTCTTTAGCATCTACATGAAGTGAAATATATCCTTTTTTTGTATACTTCACAGCATTAGATAATAAATTCAACAATATTTGACGAATACGTGCTTCATCACCAACCATTTTGCTCGGTAGATGGCAGTCAACATAAACATAGAATCGAATTGGTTTTCCCGCTAAACGCATCTTGGTAATTATACACACATCGCTCAATAAGGAATCAAACTCATATTCTGCTGGGACAAGTTCTAATTTATTGAATTCCATTTTGGAAAAATCAAGAATATCATTGATAATTACCAATAAATTTGTTCCTGCTTGTTTCATATTTTCCGCATAATAGCGAACATTATTAGATATATCTTTTTGACGTAAAATCAACTCACTCATACCAATAATTGCATTCATTGGAGTACGAATTTCATGAGATGTTTTAGCCAAAAACATACTCTTAGATCGATTGGCTCGTTCCGCTTCCAATCTGGCTTCAACCAGGGGGGTTACATCACTGATGTCAATAAATCTACCACGTTTTTCACATTTATTAGCATACCTAGTGCCCACAAATAAACTGGATATAATTCTGAAATAAAATGATTTATCATTTTCTATTATTTCTTTTGTTTCATCATAAAAATCATCTTGCTCAAAAATATCACTAATCATCAATTTCATACTCATTTGATGAAAAAGATCAATCAATGGGCGCCCAACAACCATTTTTGTGTTTTCGATATTGGCCAATTTTGCCATCGGCTCGCTGATATAGGTGACACAGTTTCTTTCGTCCACTAGGGCGATAATGTTGGGGGTGCTTGCCATCAGTGTAGCAAAAGCCTCTTCCGCTTGCGTAGATCGTAAATTTCTGTCTGAAGCAAAACGCGTCAGCATCAGAAGCACAAACATAGCGTAAATAGCAATTCCCCACTTGATAGACCCAACGTCGTATGACACAGTTAACCCGAAAAGAGGAATATGATTTAAAACCAATATATAAAGAATTACATTAACTGTAATAATAAGATAGAAAAGCGATTTGTATCGACAGTAAATTGCACCGATACCACATATACACACGCTGACGTTTAAATAATATTCATGATCGTTTAAATATAGACTATTAAAAATGAAAACTAAAAAGATAAGTAATGGAACCGTGTAGGACATAGCTGCAAGGTTTCTTATAGAAATCATCAAGAGTGCCATCATAACAACAAGTAGAAAACATATAATGATCAGAAGAAGCGCTTTGTCTAGCTGCTCTGTCCAGAGATAATGCGGTAATCGAATATTGAGAAATCCAATAACACCAAAAAAAGCGAAAAAACTGGCTGCCCGGTAATATCCCCCTTCGTCCTGACTACCTAAAACTCGTTGTATACATTTTATCGTAGGAATTATAACTAACAACATGACGAGGGAAACGCAAATAGGCACTAACAGGACAGAATAATGATGCGCGTGAACTACCCATCCCATATGTAGCAATATAATGATGATCGCACCAATCGCCGCCATGACAAGTGCCAAGTAAAAATAATTATTTCCTGGATCCGCTTTAAGTGTCATGGCTACACTCCAGCTACAGAATTCGGAACGATGATGCGTATTGCCGCAGGTTTTATTTCAATTGTAATATTTTTGTCATAAAAAATTTCATCATCCAAATTAAGTATCAATGAGTTTTCGGAAGTTATAAAAATTTTTTTTGCATACCTAAATGTATAAAATTTTCGAGATAAGTTTCGATATTTTTCTTGATCACCATCACTTCCATACATTTCGGCTATTTTTAATTTATTCAATGTATTCGACCAACCATTAATTGTTTTAAATATTTTCAGTACACTCATATCACCACCCACCAGCACATTCAACCAACCATCACACGGGTCAATTTTTGGATTAAATCCTTCACCAGAATGCCACGAAGTGTTGATGATATTAATTGCGAAATGTACTCCACTCATATCTTCACCGTCTACCCATAAACTGTAGTTATGATCGACTGTTTTAAAATTCAAAGCATCTATAAAATACATGTAATTTACGAAAAAAAAATAAAAAACTGATGGCATAAATCGCTTCAAAAATATATGTTTTCGAATTTTTTTAATATTACCATTTATCAGCGACTCCAAACCAATCATGCAATGACTCAAAGCATAATTACCGTTGCAATACATTGCATCTACCGGTATAGAAGATGAGCGGGTTTGTATTTCCAAAGAATTAAGGATGTTCTGATTTTTTATTCCAAAAAATGTACAAAATTTGTTTTCTGCACCGTAGGGCATAATACCTAATTCCACATTATTCAACCCTACGATACCATTCAAGCAATCGAACAATATACCGTCACCCCCGACAGCATATACTCTGAGTGGAACAGCAGATGGAACAGCAGCGGCAAATCGTCGTATTGCACCGATGGCATCGCGCGGAAAGCGCGAAACATGAACAGCATAATCTGGGGGTACTTTTATCGTTGATTTGCTTAACTCATTGAAAAATCTGTGCACTCCTGCAATCATCGACTCCATTTTCTGATGGTTATCAAAACATATCGGATTTACAACAAAAAAGTATCTTGTTGACGTACTAATATCTGGTATCACAGTTCTTCCATTCATTTTCTTATGCTCAAATATTGATTTTGTTCATTTTTTGCATTTAACGACATTGATAAAAACAATTGTTCTGAACATTGTTCAAACAAATCAGTCAAAATTGGATCAAAAATAGTTTCCCTGCCTTGTAGAATAATATTCACTGCTGCTTGATGATCGATCGCTTGTTTGTAACACCGTTCAGAAACTAAGGCTTCGTAAACATCGACAATAGTCATCAGACGCCCCAGTAGCGGAATATTTGTTCCTTCGAGATTGTTTGGATAACCGAAACCATCCCATCTTTCGTGATGATAATTAATGAATATTTTGGCGTATTTCAAAAAAATACTATCCTCCTCACTCTCTTCAAGTTTTTCTATAAAGTTGACACCATATGCGACATGTTTTTTCATTTCTTCGAATTCTTCTTCTGTTAATTTTCCAGGTTTTTTAAGAATATTATCGTGAATAGCAATTTTCCCAACATCATGCAATTGTGAAGATTGAAGCAATAAATTAATATCCCACCCGATTGTTTGTTCTCGGTATATACCGGTTTCATTCATAGCAGACAATAATACCTCAAGGCAGATTTGCGTTCGTTCAACATGATTCCCTGTAAAATTATCCCGCCCTTCCACTAATTCTGCCATTGCTTGCAAAACTTTATTCTGTAATTTAAGTATAGTTTGCGCTTTATTAAGCACTATTTGTTGTAAATTTTCGTTATAATCTTGTAGTGCTTTTTTCTGTGCTTCTATCAAAGTATGCAGTTCGACCCGCTTTTTCAGAAGTGCCGGTGAAAATGGCTTAGTTATATAATCAACAGCGCCTAATTCTAACCCGCGAAGTTCGCTGACAGAATCACCCATACCTGTGAGGAAAATTACTGGAATATTTTTCATTTTTGGGTTATTTTTAAGAATTTCAATTGCCTCATATCCATTCATTTCAGGCATGTCGACATCCAACAAAATCAGCTCTGGTGTATAGCGCATCAGCAATTCAAACATTTTTATTGCTGATGGAATAGTTATCACACTGTATATGTCAGATAAAACCTCCTTACCAACCATCAGGTTGGTAAGGCTATCATCCACCAGCATGATCAACTTGCGGATACTGCTCATTTTATGTTCCTTCGCACTTATTAACCAAGCAGCTAAATACGCATCAAATACAGATACAACTCATTGATTTTTAATGAAACTCCATTCCTTCGATCACGTTTCGTTATCTAAATAAACGCATTTACATAAAATTCAATGCAAGCTTTCTTACAAAAATAACGCATCGGTGTGACAATATAAACCGAACCTCATGGAAGTTACTATATCGATATCTATGAAATGATACACATCGAAATCACATAGAATGTATGTGCGTAGAAATAATATATTACACCGACAATTTAAATTGTACACCATTAGGTACATATAAGACGTGTCCACATAAGAGTTACACAGTTAGCTAAAATATCATTCAAAATAACATCTCATCACATTAATAATTTTTACATTCTGGAACACTGGCAATAATTTATGAAATTCTAACCCCGCTTTGAATCCCCTGCCCTCTGTTTGGAGGTTTTCCAAGAAAATTAAGTGGGTATTCTTTGGTTTCATAAATATTTGTCTCGCCTCAGTTCTCCATGAATCGCGGAGATTGCACCCATCATGCGATCCTCCCTGCCGCTCGGTTTGGTCTTGTACTGGAACGGTTTCGTTTTTCATGTCGCGCTGTCGGGTACAAGCCGCTACAATCGCCCCCATGCTTTATGATCTAGTTCGCCCCCTCCTCTTTTCGTTTGATCCTGAAACCGCGCACGAAACCGCCATAGCCACCTTGCACGTCGCTGGCAGCCTGCTGCCCGTTGGACGTCCACACCTCTCTATCCCGGTAGAGGTCATGGGGCTCAAGTTTCCAAACCGCATTGGGCTTGCCGCAGGACTCGACAAAAACGGCGAGGCCATCGACGGGTTGGCATTGATGGGTTTCGGTTTCCTTGAAATTGGTACGACCACGCCACGTGCACAGCCGGGGAACCCGCGTCCGCGCCTTTTCCGGCTGCCGGAAGCACACGCCATCATCAATCGTATGGGTTTCAACAACCACGGGGTCGATGCGCTTGTCGCCAATGTGCGTGCATCCAAATACAAAGGCATTCTCGGCATCAATATCGGTAAAAATGTCGGCACTCCGATGGAACGCGCCGTCGATGACTACCTTGTGGCTTTCGCCAAAGTGTACGAGGTGGCAAGCTACGTGGCAGTCAATATTTCGTCGCCCAATACAAAGAACCTACGCCAGTTGCAAAGCACTTCCGAACTCGACCAGTTCCTTGCCCGCCTCAAGGAGACCCAACATCACTTGGCCGGGCATCATGGCCGCTACGTACCGCTAGCGCTGAAAATTGCACCAGACCTTGACACGATTGCCATTTCATCTATTGCCGATGCCTTGCGCCGTCACAGCATCGATGCCGTGATTGCCACCAATACCACGCTTGCGCGCGACAAGGTGGGGGGGTTGCATCACGCCGATCAGGAAGGCGGGCTGTCGGGTGCGCCATTGCTGGAAGCTTCAACCACCTTAATACGCCAACTCGCGCAGGAACTAGCGGGTGAAGTGCCGATCATTGCGGTGGGGGGCGTACTCAATGGCACAGACGCCCGAGCAAAACTCGATGCCGGGGCAGCATTGGTGCAGTTGATGAGTGGCCTCGTTTTTCGTGGCCCGTGCCTCGTCCGCGAGTGCGTACAGGCTACTGCCGCGTAGGTGTAATACTCTGTATAATACAGTGTTTTGTTCATTCGCTATCATTGCTTCGAATGGGTTATCTCTTCATCGTCCTTAGCGCTGTTCTTGTCAATAACGTAGTTTTTGTCCGCATTCTCGGGATGTGCCCGTTCATGGGCACCTCGAAAAAACTCGAAACTGCCATCGGTATGGGCTTGGCAACGACTTTCGTGCTCACGCTGGGTTCAGGGGCGAGTTATCTCATCGACCATTACCTGCTGGTGCCGTTCGACCTCACCTACCTGCGTGCGCTGGCGTTCATCGTCGTAATCGCGGCCATCGTGCAACTCACGGAACTGATCATCCACAAGGTCAGCCCGCTGTTGTATCAAGTGCTCGGCATCTACTTGCCGCTGATTACCACCAACTGCGCCGTGCTCGGTATTCCTCTGTTGAGCGCGGAACTCAGTTATGACCTGCTCGAATCCCTGCTGTTCGGGTTCGGTTCCTCCGTCGGTTTCACTTTTGCCCTGATTCTGTTCGCCGGCCTCCGTGAACGGATGGATGGAGCCGATGTGCCATTGGCGTTACGGGGCGTGCCTATCATCATGATGACTGCCGGTTTTATGAGCCTTGCTTTCATGGGTTTCGCTGGATTGGATCGTTTTCATCATTAAAAAATAACCGCACTGCCCAAATTACCTTCTGCCCCCCATCTTTTTCAGATCGATGCTTGCCGCCATTTTAATCATGACAGGAATAGCCCTCGTGCTTGGTGCGACGCTAGGCTATGCCGCTGTTTATTTCAAAGTTGAAGGAAATCCGCTGGCCGAGCAGATCGACGCCATCCTACCGCAAACCCAGTGTGCCCAGTGCGGCTATCCAGGCTGCAAGCCCTATGCCGAAGCCATTGCCAAAGGCGAAACCGAAATCAACTTGTGCACACCAGGCGGCGACGACAACACACGCAAGCTAGCGGAGTTGCTCGGGCGTGAGTTCAAACCACGTGGGGCATTAGTCGAAAAGCTGAAAACGGTAGCACTCATCGATGAACAAACCTGTATCGGCTGTACGTTGTGCATCCAGGCATGCCCGGTCGATGCGATCATCGGTTCATCCAAACAGATGCATACGGTGGTGAGCCGTTATTGCACAGGCTGCGAATTGTGCCTGCCGCCTTGCCCTGTCGATTGCATTTCAATGGTAGAAGAACCGCGCACGCCGCAAAACTGGCGTTGGAAATACCCAGTGACAGGACTCAGGGTGGTGGCATGAATTTGAAGATTTTCACTCCCAGGGGCGGAGTCCATCCCGACTCTCACAAAACGGAATCTTCCGAGACTCCAATCCGGCACGTACCGATGCCGCCACGGCTGATAATCCCGCTCATCCAGGGGAGCCAGGGATCGGCAAGGACGATTGTCACCGTTGGTGACAAGGTATTGAAAGGTCAGTGCATCGGCGAAGCTGAGGGTGCGGATGGCACGTCTATTCACGCGCCGACTTCGGGTACGGTCACGGAAATCGGGCGTTATCCGATGGCGCACCCATCCGGGTTGTCCTCACAGTCCATCGTAATCGAACCGGACGGAGAGAATCATTGGATCACATACGAACCGCTCGACCCCACCACGGCAAACCGCGACGAGTTGATTCTCCGCATCCAGGCAAGCGGCATCGTTGGCATGGGCGGTGCGGTTTTTCCAAGCCACCTCAAGGCCAGGAGCAAAATTAATACGTTAGTCATCAACGGCGCAGAATGCGAACCGTGGATGACCGGTGATGACCGTTTGATGCGCGAGCGCGCCGCCAACATCGTGAGTGGCGCAGCGGTTCTGGCGCATTTGACCGGTGCGCAGCAAACACTTATCGGTATCGAAGACAACAAACCCGAGGCCATCGCTGCCACGCGCACCGCCGTGGACGACATGGAACCTGTTGCGCGCGAATGCCTGGGCACGGGCAAGATGACTGTCATTGTCGTTCCGACGCGCTATCCGACCGGGGAAAGAAAGCAACTCATCCACGTACTCACCGGCATTGAGATCCCCCCTAGCGACCGTGTCACCAAATTCGGCATACAGTGTTTCAATGTCGCTACCGCGCACGCGGTGTGCCGCGCCTTGTTGCATGGCGAGCCAATGGTGTCGCGTATCGTCACCGTGACCGGCAACGTAAAGCGTCCGGGTAATTACGAAACGCCGCTCGGTATGCCAATTGCCGATCTGCTCGCATTCTGCGGAGTGAAACCCAACACGACGCACGTCCTGATGGGTGGGCCAATGATGGGCTTTACCCTGCCTAACCTCGACGCACCAGTCACTAAGGGCTGCAATTGCCTCATCGCCGCTTCCAAAGAGCTTTTCCCACCACCGCCGTCGGAGCAACCTTGCATTCGCTGCGGCGAATGCGTGGACGCCTGCCCAGTCAATCTGCAACCCTTCGAGTTGTACTGGGCCAGCCGTGCGAAAAATTTCGACGGTGCCAAATATCATCGCCTATTTGACTGTATGGAATGCGGTTGTTGCGCCTACGTATGCCCGGCTCATATCCCGCTCGTCGATTACTTCCGTTATGCCAGCAGCGAAATCCGCGCCCGTGATGAAGAACAGAAAGCCGCCGATCAGGCTCGAATGAGGTTTGAATTCCGCAGTTCTCGGTTGGAACGCGAGAAGGCTGAGAAATCCGCGCGCCTAGCCGCTAGAGCTACTGAAACCCGCACAAAATCTGCCGCCGATGCCGCGCTAATCGCCGCCGCCGCGGAACGGGTCAATGAACAGGCCCAAATCGAGCCCTCTCTCCAGGACAACGCTGCGCCCTTGTACGATCAACAAACATGACTTCCCCACATATCCGACAACCTGCCAGTGTGCAGCGCGTAATGACAACCGTGCTGGTCGCGCTCCTGCCTGGCATCGCCGCCTATGTTTGGCAATTTGGCGCTGGCATCCTGGTCAACCTCGTCATTGCCACCGTGTCGGCCCTAGCTGCTGAGGCACTGGTTCTCCGGCTACGCAAGCGTCCTCTATGGGTCACGCTCAGTGACGGCTCGGCAATCGTCACCGCTTGGCTTGTCGCGCTTATTTTGCCTTCCATCGCGCCTTGGTGGTTGACCGTGGCAGGTGTGCTGGTCGCCATTATCGGAGCCAAGCACCTGTATGGTGGCATCGGGCAAAACCCGTTCAACCCAGCAATGGCTGCCTATTGCGCAATGATCGTCGCCTATCCGGCGCTGATGTCGCAATGGCCTTCCGTCGACGGCGTGGACTTCGCTACCCAACTGCATTTGATTCTCGGCGGCAGTCGCGGAATTGACGGTATCACTGGCGCAACAGCCCTAGATACCATGCGCACCGGATTGCACAACCTGGGCAATGTCCAGGACATTCTCACCTCTAATACCTTTGGCTACGCTGGCGGGCGAGGGTGGGAATGGATCGCGGCAGGCTATGTTGTCGGTGGTGTCTTTTTACTTGCACGCCGCATCATCCCTTGGTCGTTGCCGCTCGGTTTCATCGTCGGCATGGGCGTCATGGCGAGCGTGTCCTACCTCATCGCGCCGGAGAGTTTTCCTTCCCCGCTCTTTCATTTCGCCAGCGGCGGAACGATGCTTGCAGCCTTTTTCATCGTCACCGACCCAGTCACGTGTGCAAGTTCCCCGCTCGGTAAATTCATTTTCGCCCTCGGGGTCGGAATCATTACGTGGGTCATCCGCGCTTTTGGCGTATACCCTGATGGAATCGCTTTTGCCGTGCTACTGATGAACATCTGCGTGCCGTTTATCAACCGCGCAACCCCTCTTGCCCCTGCCGGTCAGCGCAAGGATAGGCCATGACACCTCCCGGTTCCGCGCTCCCCGAATCGCCCCCTTCCCGCGTGGCCTTCCTCGTAGGGTTGCCACCTGCGCTATACCGTGCGCTGGTTTCGGCTTTTGGGCTTTTTGTCTTTACGCTGATCTTTACCTCCCTCATGGCGTTCACGTATGAAATGACGTGCGACCGTATCCGTGCCGCCAAAGAACAGGAAAAGATGCGCCTCATTGCCGAAGTGTTACCAAACCTGCATTACGACAATGCCCTGCTTGACGACAAAATCAACGACAAGACCAAAATTGAAGGCGGCACCGAGAGCCGCGTCGGCAAGGTCTGGCGCGCCCGGAGCGGCGGTGCACCCGTGGCGCTGGTGTTCGAAACCTTTGCGCCGGACGGCTACGGCGGGCGCATTGATCTCGTTGTCTCACTGGACAGTGAGGGGCGCATCGGCGGCGTGCGTGTGACTTCGCACCGCGAAACGCCGGGCTTGGGCGATTACATCGACCCGGCCAAGGATCGAAGGAAGGATAAACCCTGGATCGGCCAGTTCGTTGGTGCAGACACCACAATGCCCACCACGCGTTGGGAAGTGAAGAAGGACGGCGGCAATTTTGATTATCCCGCTGGCGCAACGGTTAGCGCCCGTGCCGTTACGCACGCGGTAGGCCGCGCCGCCGCCTGGGTCAACGCGCATCGCGAGGCGCTTTTTACTGCCCCGGCAGAAAAACAAAAGGAATGAGCAATGAGTAATCTCGGGGAAAACATCCGCAACGGTCTGTGGCGGCAAAATCCGGGCCTGGCTCAGATTCTCGGCATGTGCCCGATCCTTGCCATCAGCACCAGCATGGTGAGTGCCGTTAGTTTGGGAATTGCCACCGTCATAGTAATGACTCTCTCGAACCTGGTCGTCTCCGGCCTGCGGCGCTGGATCGCCTACGAGATACGCATCCCCGTGTTCATTCTCATCATCGCAGCGCTGGTAACGGTACTTGACCTAGCGTTCAACGCCTACTTTCACAGCCTGTACCTAGTACTCGGCATCTACATCCCACTCATCATCACCAACTGCATCGTACTCGCTCGCGTTGAAGCCTACGCAGCCAAGAACAGCATTTTGGAGTCGACCGTAGACGGCATCGCAATGGGATTGGGCCTAGTCTGGGTGTTGGCGTTGCTTGGCGCGATACGCGAGTTCATTGCCAATGGCACAATTTTTTCTGGCATTGAGATGGTTTTTCCGAGCCTGAAATCAATCAGCGTTTTTGGTGACAACTACCCGGGTTTTCTGCTTGCCAGCCTACCGCCCGGCGCATTCTTCGTTCTCGGTTGCCTGGTTGCCGGTTTCAACGCAATCAATGCCCACCGTGCGGCACGCATCAACCGGGAACAGACCCCGCCCCCGCCGGTAGAAGCTACCGCCGCGCCGCCCGTTGCCTGAAAACGGTCATGAAACTGGAAACGGTCAGCGAATTTTTCCGTCGTCTGGCAGAACGTACCCCGGAACCGCGTACTGAACTCGAATTCGGCAACCCCTACCAGCTTCTCGTCGCGGTCGTACTTTCGGCACAAACTACCGACAAAGGCGTCAACCTGGCAACCCGCCGCCTGTTCCCCTTAACCCCGACGCCACAGGCGATGATCGCGCTGGGAGAAAGGCAACTGGCCGAACGCATCAAAACCATCGGCTTTTTCCGCGCCAAGGCAAAAAACGTCATCAAACTTTCCCACCTGCTAGTCGAGCGGTACGCAGGCGAAGTCCCGCCTGATCGCACCGCGCTTGAATCCCTGCCCGGTGTGGGGCGCAAAACCGCCAACGTCGTGCTCAATACTATCTTTCGCCAGCCGATCATAGCCGTCGACAGGCATGTCTTTCGAGTCGCCAACCGCACGGGGCTTGCGCCCGGCAAGGATGTGGATGAAGTCGAAACCTCGCTTATGAAAACTGTGCCTGCCGACTACCTGCTTGATGCGCATCACTGGTTAATATTGCACGGTCGTTATGTTTGCACTGCAAAAAAACCACTTTGCTCAGCCTGCTGCGTGTACGATTTATGCAATTGGTCGGACAGGGCAACCTGAACCCAACAACGCTTCCTTGACCGCCAACCCATGTCATGTTTAACCCTACCCGCGAACAAGTCCGAGAGTTTTTCATCGAAGCCTGGCGCAAGTACCAGGCTCAGGAAGTCCTTAGCGCGCTTGAAACCATTGCTGCGGGTATTGCGCTGGAACACCCCGAATACCACGCCCTGCTCTCCGCCCCAGATGCGCTGTCACAGGAGTTTTCCCCTGAAAACGGGCAATCCAATCCCTTTTTGCACTTGTCGCTGCATCTGGCCATCGAGGAACAGATATCGATCGATCAACCTCCCGGTATCCAAGCCGCTTTCGAGGCATTGCGCAAGTTCCGTGGCCGCCATAACGCCATGCACGAGATACTCGATTGCCTAGGCGAAACGATGTTCAAGGCGCTGCGCGACAAAACCTCGCCCGATGGAACAGCTTACCTCAACAGCATTCGCCGCCGTGCTGGAATACCGCCGGTCGACGATTGAGTCACGGAGAGAAGGAACATTTCTCCGGTATCCCAGTATTCGGGCACTTCTACCACGTAGATATGCACCATAATCGTGGATGAACCTTGGGAGTATCCAACATGCTGGCGAGCCTGTTCCACCGTCTGTTCCACCGTTCGTCGCCGTCTGTGCCTGCAAAAGACAACACGTATGGCGACACTGCAACCCCGGCTCCCATTGATACCGACAAATCGGTTCACCAACCCCCCCTGCAGCAGGGACAGCCACCCGTAGGTACATCTAGCATCGAATACATCTGGGACTCTGTCATCTGCCGCGAAGCCGTCCTCGACCGCCAACAAAAAATCGCCGGATACCAGTTCCTGCTCCAAAAAGCCGCCAATGCTCGCATCCGCATACAGAACTGGCGTGTTTTCCATCTTTATGCTGAAGTCCTGGTGCGGAACCTAATACATACCAATATTTTTCCGCTACTCGGACAACGCTCCGTCTTCATCGAAATCCCGGATTCTTTTCTTTGCGATCCATGCCTGACGCAACTTCCAGCGGCCAATACCTTTTTCATCCTCAAATCCGTTGATGAATCCAACAAACCCGCGCAGGGCGATTTACTGACCTGGGCGCGTACTCTACGCAAACTCGGTTACCGCATCGGTATCCCCGATCCGATAGCGACGCCCGAATATTTTCATTTGCTGCCGGAAATCGACTTGGTTTCAATGCAGGCTTCCCAGATCGATATCGACAAAGGGGAAAGGCTCGTCAACTTTTTCCTCAAGAAAGTGCCGCATGCATCGATTCTGGTGCAAAACCTGTCTAGTATTGAAGATTTCAATTTCTGCCACGAGATTGGGGCTACCCTGTTTCAGGGACACTTCGTCGTCAGCCGCGAACAATGGAAAAAAGCCGATCTCGGTCCCAGTTTCGCCCATTTGGCTATGCTGCTGAAAAAATTGCAGCAAGACGCCGAGACACGAGAAATCGTCTCCATCCTCAAGCAGGATGCAGCCATTACCTTGCGCCTGTTGCGCTACATCAACTCGGCAGCCAACGGCCTGCAAGAACACGTATCCTCGATCGAACACGCCATCACCCTGCTGGGGCGCGCACCGCTGCGGCGTTGGCTCACGCTGCTGTTTTGCGGGAGCAACCGTAACCAGCCGCGCGCCGCAGCCGTGCTCGAAACGGCGCTCGTCCGAGCACGCTTCATGGAACTGGTTTCCGGCTCGCGGACAGCACATGAGCGCGAAGCGATTTTCCTCACCGGGCTTCTGTCGCTGATTGATGTCATCCTGCAACAACCGATAGAACACGCATTGGATGTCCTGTCCATCGACGACAACATCCGTAACGCCATTCTCCGCAGCCAAGGTATTTACGCCACGACGCTGGCGCTGGCACGAGCATGCGAAAGTATGGACACGAGCCGCATCGCTTCTGCCGCCGAAGCCTGCCATATCCATCCAGAACAGGTATCGGCCTGTTACATGGACGCCTTGTCCTGGACATTGACGCTGCAACAGGAAAATCCCAATTGAACTGGGTACCCGTTTTTGACGAACCGTTCGCAGCACTTCCCGGAAGCGGGGAAAAGACCGGAAAAACAAACTGGGTTGATAAATGTGAAGCACTCCCAGAAACCGTGTCGACCTCGTATAATCCCGTCCATGAAAATTCTTTTTGACCTACTGCCGGTCATTTTCTTTTTTGCAGCCTACCAAATCGCTGGTTTTTTCCCAGATGAGGCGCATGCCTTGGTCACGAAATGGCTGGCCGAGGACATTCCCGCCGACCAAGCGCCCTTCCTGATTGCCACTTTCATCGCTATTGTTGCCACAGTGCTGCAAATAGTCATTGTCTGGCTCAAACACCGCAAGGTCGACCGCATGCTGTGGATCACACTGGTCGTCATCACCACTCTCGGCGGAGCCACACTCATATTTCACGACCCGGCCTTCTTTAAGTGGAAAACCACCGTGGTTTACTGGCTGTTCGGTCTGATCCTGTTCTGCTCGGATATGGTTTTCCGCCGCAACCTCATCCGGCGCATGCTCGAAGGCCAGATACGCCTCCCCGACCCAGTCTGGCTGCACCTCAACTTAGCATGGGCATTATTTTTTGTCATGCTTGGTGCGCTCAACCTCTATGTAGCCTTCCATTTTTCGGAAAAGGTTTGGGTCTACTTCAAATTCCCCGGCTGTCTGGTACTGTTTTTCGCGTTCTCGATTGTCCAAGGGTTGTACCTGTCGAAACACCTGCTTGAGGACAAAACCAACCAGTAAGGTAAAATGCACACCCACTGGCATGACGAACGGCTCTGTTTTCACGCACTAATTATTTTTTTCGATGCAATGCTGGAACAAACATGTTGCGTGATAGTCTTTCTTTGTTGTTTTCTCCCCGGCATGTTCCATGTATATCAAAATTGGGATCATGTCCCACAAAAAAGGAATCCTGATGAAAAATCTCCAAAACCGCCTCAGTGTTGCTTTTGTCGCCCTCGGCCTAGTCGCCCTAACGGGCTGTGCCGCTGACCCTGCGCCTTCTACCAGCACAGGGGCAAAACCTGCCGCTGCTGCCAATGGCGTCGTCATCCCGAACGAAGTGATCGAAGTCATCGCCTCCGAGCAGCACGCCCAAGGCGCACCGGAAGACTCGAACATGCGGGACAACATCCGCAAGGAACTTGTCGTCCGTGCGCTGCTTGAGAAAGACGCCGTCAAGGCTGGCATCAACAAACGACCCGATACGCTCATCCGGCAAGACCTCGCCCGCCAAAACGCGCTGATTCGGGATTACGTGCAGGATTGGACGAAAACCAATGCGCCAACCAACGATGAGCTGAAGCAGGAATACGAAAAAATCAAGGCTTCTGTAAATGGGCAAAAGGAATACCACGTGCACCACATCCTGCTCAAAACTGAACAAGAGGCTAAAACCGCGATCTCCAAGCTTGCCAAAGGCGCAAAATTCGCGGATCTGGCACGCAAATCGCTCGACCCCGGCTCCAAGGACAAAGGTGGCGACCTCGGTTGGACCAGCCCTGCCATGTTCCTCCCACCTTTCTCCGAGGCAATGACCAAGCTCGTCAAAGGAAAATATACCACAGCGCCGGTTAAGACAGAGTACGGCTACCACGTCATCCTCCTGGAAGACACACGCGACATTCAAGTCCCGCCTTTTGATGAAATCAAACCGGAACTGCAACAACGGATGCAGCAAATGAGGTGGCAGGCATACATCGACAAGCTGAAACAGAGCGCCGATGCAAAAGACGTGAAGAATGCCGATGTGAAGAAATAAGGCGTGGTATCCGTAGAAAAGCGGCGGAGGGGTACACACCTCCGCCGCTTTTTTTTGCATATTCCCCTCCCCCCTTTGGAATCCCCTCTCCCGCAAGTAAACTGACCCTATAAAGTTGGACAGTTGAACGCTTGCTAAGCAGCCAAGGGCTAGAGCATTTTTGATTCAAGTCCGTACAAACTGGATTGCTTCGCTACGCTCGCAATGACGAACCTACCCCGTCATTGCGAGGAGCCAAGCGACGAAGCAATCCATCATCCAGAGATGCAAGAAATGCAGGAATAAGTTGAGGTTTTTGAAGAAACCTAAAAGTGACAATTCAGGCGGCAAGTTGTCAAAAACTGACAGCTTACCGCCTGAATTGTCACTTTTAGATGCCTATTTTGAGACTCTTATCATGTCTGAAGCCCACATAAACCGGGCACGGCTTTTGCTCTATTCAACTGAGCGGAAGAACCGCCATTACAACAAGGAGTCTACAAATGAAAAAAACCCAACAAGGTTTCACCTTGATCGAACTGATGATCGTCGTTGCCATCGTCGGCATCCTTGCCGCCGTCGCGCTACCCGCCTATCAGGACTATGCCAAGCGCGCCCACGTTGCGGAAGGTCTTGGTCTGGCCGAAGCCGCTAAGACCGCTGTGTCGGAATATTGGATCGACAAAGGGACGTGGCCTACCGACAACTCTGCTGCAGGGCTGGAGACTGGTACTAAAATTACGGGCAACGCCGTTAAGAGCGTAACGGTTGATGGTGGTGTCATCACCATCACCTATAACGAGAAAGTTGTTAGTGATGGAATCTTGAAATTGGCTCCTAATAAAAGTGATACCGATGGTTCCATCAAATGGGTTTGCTATGTAGATAACGACCCTAAATCCATCCCAGCTAAATTCCTGCCAGCGGCCTGCCGAGGTACCACTGATCCGAATGCGGGCTGAGACATCGTTAGAGCGTTTTCGGTTTAACTTGTACATTCGTTCCCCTCCCCCTCAAGTGAACTAACCCCCAAAAGTTGGACACCCGTCCAACGATTGGGGGTTAGTTCAAGTTCTTTTGGGGGAGGAGATGATTTTCCTCCCACTTACTTATAGGAGAAGAGGGTAGCTCTAAGCACCAAACAGATCAGAACAGGGGTTCGTCGAGACCAAACACCGACTCGCCTCCCTGAGCGATTTCCGTCGCCATCGCCCTGGCTTGCACCAACCAGTGTTGCGCGAAGAAACGGGTCGTCGCCAGTTTGCCCTTGTAGTAGCCGTCGGTTGCACCCGCATCCAGCTTTGCCTGCGCGATTTGCGCGGATTTGGCCAGCAACCAGCCACCCACTACAATGCCGGTGAGCTTAAGGTAGGGAACGGAGCTGGCATGTACGACTTCCGGCGCGCTGCCATAGGTACCGATCAGCCATTCTGTTGCATCGATCTGCGCCTGGACGGCTTCCTTCAGGAGCTTGCCAACATCACCCAGCCTGGAACAACCCGACAGTTTGTCAGCATAAGCGGCAATTTCCTTGTACAGCCCACGGGCCGTAAAGCCGACGTTCCCCGCTTCATCCTTTTCACGTGCGGTCTTGCGTCCAACCAGGTCGTTGGCCTGGATGGCGGTCGTGCCTTCGTAGATCGTGGTGATGCGGGCATCGCGCAGGTACACCGCCGCGCCGGTTTCTTCGATGTAACCAGTCCCGCCATGCACCTGGATACCTTCGGAAGCAATCTCAATGCCGTTTTCAGTGCTCCAACCCTTAACCACTGGGGTGAGCAGTTCGACATACGCTTGGGACTGCCTGCGAACCTCCACATCAGGGTGGTGCGAAGCCTTGTCCATGTTGCCAGCCACGAAATAGGCAATCGCGCGCATGGCTTCAGTACGGGACTTCATGTCCATCAGAAGCCGACGCACATCCGGGTGGAACAGGATGGGCTTGGTTTCCTTGCTCTTGTCACCGATAATCGCACCCTGAATGCGCTCGCGGGCATAGGCCAGCGCGTGCTGGTAGGCACGTTCGGACACGCCGATGCCTTCCAGGCCCACATTGAGGCGCGCGTGGTTCATCATCGTGAACATATAGGCCACGCCCTTGCCTTCCTGCCCAACCAGCCAACCCTTCGCGCCATCTTTGTCGCCATAGGACATAACCGAAGTGACGCTGCCGTGGATGCCGAGCTTGTGCTCAATGGATGAGCAGACCAGGTCGTTACGTTCACCTAGGCTGCCATCGTCGTTAACGAGGTATTTGGGAACGATAAAGAGCGAGATGCCCTTCAGGCCCGGGTCGGAGTTAGGTAGGCGCGCAAGCACGAGGTGGATGATGTTCTCCGCCATATCGTGTTCGCCCCAAGTGATAAATATTTTGGTGCCAGTAACCCGGTAAGTGCCGTCGCCACTGGGGTCGGGCATAGCCTTGGCGCGGATGGCGGTCAGATCGGAACCAGCTTGCGGCTCGGTCAGGTTCATCGTGCCCGCCCAAGTGCCATCAGCCATCTTGTGCAAGTACTTTTCCTTGAGCTCCTCAGAGGCGTGGTGGCGGATCGCTTCGATGGCTCCCAAGGTCAACATCGGGCACAGCGCGAAAGCGATGCTGGCAGAACGCCACATTTCATTGACCGCGATATTGACGAGATGGGGCAAACCCTGGCCACCGTACTTGGGATTCACCGGCATGGCATGCCAACCGTTCTCGCAGAAGAGCTTGTAAGCGTCCTTGTATTCCTGGTTCGTGGTGACAACACCGTTTTTCCAGACTGGGCTGTCCACGTCGCCCTTCAGGTTCAAGGGATCGATGACTTCAGATGCGAATTTAGCGGCTTCTTCCAGGATGGCATCCACCGTGTCTGCATCGACTTCGTCAAAATCGGGTAAATCGAGAATTTCCTGCAAACTAGCCAGTTCGTTCAGGACAAAACGCATATCTGCAAGTGGTGCATTGTAAGTGCTCATTGGGAACCTCCCTCCAGTGAATATCTGAATGCTATTCGTTTCAAAGCGGACTCAACCCAGAGCCGCCACCAGTTCCGGCACGGCGGTAAATAAGTCAGCCACCAGCCCAAAATCAGCCACCTGGAAGATCGGCGCATCGGCATCTTTGTTGATCGCCACGATCACCTTGGAATCCTTCATACCAGCCAAATGTTGGATTGCCCCCGAAATTCCGATGGCGAAGTAGAGCTGCGGCGCAACGATCTTGCCGGTTTGCCCCACCTGATAGTCGTTCGGCACAAAACCGGCATCCACTGCAGCACGGCTCGCACCGAGCGCCGCGCAAAGCTTGTCGGCCAACGGTTCGAGAATGCCACTGAAGTTTTCGCGGCTGCTCAAGCCACGACCCCCGGCGACAACAACCTTGGCCGCACCTAGCTCAGGACGGGCAGTTTTGGTGACTTCTCGCCCAATCAAGCGCACGAGGCCGAAATCAGTTCCTGCCGCCACCTGTTCGACCGCTGCGCTGCCGTCTTCCCCAGCAGCGTCGAACGCAGTCGTGCGCGCAGTGAGAACCTTGATGGAGTCAACGCTCTTCACCGTAGCCAGCGCGTTACCCGCATAGATCGGGCGCACGAAAGTATCTGGCGCTTCGATAGCAATGATGTCGCTGATTTGGGCAACATCAAGCAGCGCTGCCACGCGAGGCGCAAGGTTCTTACCTGTAGTAGTGGCGGGGGCCACGATATGGCTATAACCAGAAGCCAGCCCCTTGACCAAGGCGGCAAGGTTTTCCGGGGTTTGCGCCTCATACTGTGGTGCATCGGCGACAAGCACCTTGGCAATGCCGGCCACTTTGGCGGCAGCCCCACTTACCGCGCCGACGTTAGCTCCGGCTACCAGCAGATGAACATCGCCGCCAAGTTTTACGGCGGCAGTCACGGCGTTGAGTGTCGCGGCCTTCAAGGCAGCGTTGTCGTGTTCGGCAATGACGAGAATAGCCATGTTCAGATCACCTTTGCTACGTTCTTAAGTTTATCGACCAGTTGGCCGACATCGGTCACGATGATCCCTGCGCTGCGCTTGGGCGGCTCAGTCACCTTGAGAGTCGTCAACCTGGGCGTGACATCCACGCCCAGGTCGGTAGGCTTCATGATGTCGAGTTGCTTTTTCTTCGCCTTCATGATGTTGGGCAAGGTGGCGTAACGCGGTTCGTTGAGGCGCAGGTCGACCGTCACCACTGCTGGCAGCTTGACCGCCAGCTTTTCCAGGCCACCATCGATTTCTCGCGCAACAGTGATTTCGTCAGTGCCGGGAACGAGCTTGGAAATGAACGTCGCTTGCGGCCAGCCAAGCAGTGCGGCAAGCATCTGTCCGGTCTGGTTGGCATCGTCGTCGATGGCCTGCTTGCCCGCAATAACCAGTTTCGGTGCTTCCTTATCGGCAATTGCTTTCAGAAGCTTGGCGACTGCCAATGGCTGTAAGTCGACATCGGTTTCCACAAGAATGCCGCGGTCTGCTCCCATTGCCATTGCGGTACGCAGCGTTTCCTGCGCGGCTACCGAACCGGCGCTCACGACGACCACTTCTGTCGCCACACCCGCTTCTTTCAAGCGCACGGCCTCTTCCACAGCAATTTCATCAAATGGATTCATACTCATTTTTACGTTAGCCGTATCTACTCCGCTGCCATCCGCCTTGACGCGGATATTGACGTTGTAGTCGACCACACGTTTGACCAGAACCAGGATTTTCAAAGCTGTCTCTCCTTTGTAAGTTCGGTTAAATGGCATCTCACGGGTGCCACCGGTATTGAATTTTACCGGCTATGCTAATTATGCACCATGACCTTGGTTATGCATGCCGTAGTGCGAAACGTAGCGCGAAAAATTCCTCCTGATACCCTGTTTTGAGTTTCACCATCTGCGCTAGCAAAGTCATTTGCCTGTCACTCGAATTGTATGGTTTTTTAATTGTCACGCACCAAAATCAGCTACTACCTGGCAACGCCAGCGCCATACGGGCGTTGCGGGAAGTAACCCGAACAATTTCTTCGAACGATAGGTTGCGCAATTCAGCGAAGATCCCCGCGATACGCAGAAGGTTTTCCGGCACGTTCCGCCCCCCATGCGCCCAAGCGGGGGGGATGTCCGGCGCGTCGGTTTCGAGCACGATTGCACCCAGCGGCAACTCCGCCGCAAGGCGGCGGATGCGGTGCGACCCGTCAAAGGTCATCGCACCGCCAAAACCAAGCTTGAACCCCAATTCAATGAAAGCTTCCGCCTGCTGGAAACTGCCATTGAAAGCATGCGCGATACCCCCCGCAACCCTGATCCGCCGCAAGGCGGCGAGCACGGCATCCTGTGCCCGGCGCACATGAAGGATGACCGGCAAACCATGACGGCGCGCCAGCCCAAGCTGCGCGCCAAGGAATGCCTCCTGCCGCACAGCATCAAATTCCGGCATATGATGATCCAACCCAATTTCCCCCACGGCCACGGCGCAACCCTGCGTGAGCAAGGCATCGAGTACGTCAAGATCGGCCTCATCAGCATGATCGACGTAAAGCGGATGAATGCCAAGCGCTGGAAAAACGTTGGGTGTTGTTTCAGCCAGCGCCAGCACCCGCGTAAAACCCGCACGATCGACGGCAGGCACGACGAATTCTCCGATACCCACCGCACGTGCCCGCGCCAGCAACACTGCACGATCCTGATCGAACTCAGCCGCGTCGAGATGAAGATGTGTGTCGATCAACACGATAAAAATCCTGCGCAAGCAGATATCAACCCGTTTGTGCTGCCAGTGCACGCACGGTAAGCTCACGCCCGACCGAGCGCCATTGTAGTCGTTCCTCCTCCAATGCAGCAGCAGTAAGCGGCAGTTCCCGCAACCACTCCGGCGGGACCCATACGATGAAACCGCGTCCCATCCGGGTCAGGGTAATGTCCGGCACGCCCCGGTTGTCACGGGCGCGATGGATCACCACCGCTAGGCGCAGGCAGACGATTAACAACCAATCTGGGCTCGATGGCTCGATATCTGTCAGCCGCGCAAGTTTGCCGCGATGTGCAAGCACGAGCCGTGCGAGCCGCCCCTGATCCATGCGCGAAAAACCCGGCATGTCGGCGTTGGCAAGAATATAGGCACTGTGTTTGTGATACCCGGCATGCGCAACGGAAATACCAATCTCGTGCAAAAGCGCCGCCCAGCGCAGGAACCTGCGATTCATATTGGTCGGGTCGGCAGCAGCAGGGTCGAGTTGCGCAAGCAGTGAACAAGCTGTGTCGGCCACCTGTCCCGCCTGACGCATATTGACCCGATACCGCTTCATAAAGGCTCCGACGGTCGCATCACGCAGGTCGTTGCGGTGATAGCGGCCCAACATGTCGTAAAGCACGCCCAGCCGCAACGCACCTTCTGAAAACTCCATGCGTTGCAGCCCAAATTCATGGAATACCGCAACCATGATCGCCAGCCCGCCGAGGATCACGGATTTCCGGTCGCTTCTCAGGGCATGCAGGTCAACGGCATCGATAGAACCGGCGCGAAGAAAGATCGTGCGCAGCTTTTCCAGCCCGTCGCGAGTAATCCCGGTTTCCGACAAACCGTTTTCCACTAGGATTTCTTCCAGTGCCTTAGCCGAGCCACTGGAACCGACTACACGCTCCCAACCCGTTTCACTGTAATCATGAGTAATCGACTGCAATTCGTGGCATGCGGCAAGTTCCGCCTCCCGGAAATTGCGTTTGTTGATCTTTCCACCGGGAAAATAACGCAGGCTATAACTGACACAGCCCATATAGAGCGAATCGAGCAAAACAGGCTCGAAGCTTTTGCCGATGATGAATTCAGTGGAACCGCCGCCGATATCGACAATCAACTGCTGACGATGCGGGTCTGGCAGTGTATGGGCAACCCCCACGTAGATCAGCCGCGCTTCCTCGCGCCCGCTGATCACCTCAATGGGAAAGCCAAGCGCCTTTTCGGCCTGGCAAAGAAAATCCGCCGCGTTCTTGGCAACGCGCAAGGTGTTGGTTGCCACTGCGCGCACCGCCTCGGGCTTGAAACCTGCGAGCCGCTCATGAAACTGGCGCAGGGCGGCAAGCCCCCGTTGGCAGGCTTTATCGTCCAACCATTTGTCCGCTGTCAGGCCTGCGGCCAACTGCACCGGTTCCTTCAACCCATCAAAGGCATAAATCTGGTCATTGACAATACGCCCGGCCTGGAAACGGAAACTGTTGGAACCGAGGTCGACTGCGGCAATTACATCCTGCATCGTTATGGCTCAACCTGCACGTTATGGCTCAAAAAAACAGATTCGTGGCGCGCCGAAGACGCGACGGCGGGCATTCTAGCACCGTCTCGCCCCCAGCCTTCTTGATGCTTGCACCCGTTTTTTCCCATCACGCCAGGAATGCCACATAATAAACAACTTATTATTTCAGCAGGAACAAGGAACAAACACCATGGTTGCCCCGCTCAACAAAGAATCCTATGACGCGGAACACTTCATCAACCGCGAACTCTCCCTGCTGCAATTTCAGCGCCGCGTCCTCGCACAGGCTGCCGACCCGATGGTTCCTCTTCTTGAACGACTGCGGTTCCTTTGCATCGTATCGAGCAACCTTGATGAATTCTTTGAAATCAGGGTTTCGGGCATCCGTGAACAAATCCGCCTTGGCAGCAGCGCCGTCAGCACTGATGGCATCCTGCCTACCGAACTGCTCGCATGCGTCAGCGACGAAGTGCACCAGATACTCTCCGAACAATACGCCCTGCTCAACGATGTCATCCTTCCCGCACTGGAGAGCGAAGGCGTCGTCTTTTTGCGGCGTGGCCTTTGGGACGAAGCACAAAGCGCCTGGATACACGATTTTTTCCGGCGCGAAGTCATGCCCGTGCTCACCCCCATCGGGCTCGACCCCGCGCACCCCTTCCCAAGGGTGTTCAACAAGAGCCTGAACTTTGCTGTGGAACTCGAAGGGCGCGATGCCTTTGGCCGCGTCTCGAACACTGCCATCGTACAGGCGCCCCGGGTACTTCCCCGCATCATCCGCCTGCCGGATCAACCCGGCCAGGCACCCTACACCTTCGTCTTCCTCTCTTCCGTCCTGCATACCCACGTCGACGAACTCTTCGACGGCATGCACGTGCATGGCTGTTACCAATTCCGCGTCACCCGCAACTCCGACCTCTTCGTCGATGAAGAAGAGGTCAAGGATCTGCGCGCCCAGCTAAAGGGCGAACTCCAGCAACGCCACTATGGCGACGCAGTGCGGCTGGAAGTGGCCGATAATTGCTCCGATAGGATGGCTGACTTCCTGCTTCAGCACTTTCAACTCGACCGCACCGACCTGTACGCCACCCCGGGCATTGTCAACCTCGTCCGCATGATGCAAGTCCCCGACTGGGTCGACCGCCAAGACCTCAAATACCCGCCCTTCCAACCTGGCCTGCCAAAATCGCTCAAAGGCCGGGGCGACATCTTCTCCGTCCTCTGCGAACGCGATGTCCTGCTCCACCATCCCTTCCAGAGTTTCGCCCCAGTTATTGAACTCCTGCGTGCAGGGGCAGACGACCCGCAAGTCGTCGCCATCAAGATGACCGTCTATCGCACCGGAACCGATTCCGTGCTTATGGAGCACCTCATACGCGCCGCGCAAAAAGGCAAGGAAGTCACTGTCGTCCTTGAACTCATGGCCCGTTTCGACGAAGAGGCCAACATCTCCTGGGCCAACCGCCTCGAAGAAGCGGGCGCGCATGTTGTTTACGGGGTATTCGGTTACAAGGTGCACGCCAAAATGCTCATGCTCGTGCGCCGCGAAACCGACAACCTGCGCCGCTACGTCCACTTAGGAACCGGCAACTACCACCCCCGCACCACGCGCTTCTATACTGACTTCGGCCTGCTAACCTCCAACGAACAAATCGGTGAAGATGTTGCCGAAATTTTCAAACAAATCACTGGCCTTGGCCGTGCTTCCACCCTCGCCCACCTGTGGCAGGCTCCGTTCTCGCTTCAGCCCAACGTCGTCGCCGCCATCAGGAACGAAACTGAAATTACCCGCGCAGGTCGGCGTGGGCGCATCATCGCCAAGGTCAACGCTCTGCTCGACCCCGAAACCATCGAGGCACTCTACGAAGCCTCTTGTGCCGGGGTAGAAATCGACCTCATCGTGCGTGGCCCCTGCGCCCTGCGCCCCGGCGTGCCGAGGCTCTCGGAGAATATCCACGTGCGATCGCTCGTCGGGCGGTTCCTGGAACATCACCGCATCCTGTATTTCCGCGCAGACGGTGAAGACCGGGTTTACCTGTCGAGCGCAGACTGGATGCCGCGCAACTTTTTCCGTCGCATCGAAACGGCCTTCCCCGTGCTCGACTCGCAACTCAAGCGCCGGGTCATCAAAGAAGGCTTGCGTTGCTACCTCCTCGACAACACTCAGGCGTGGGAAATGCAGTCAAATGGCCGATACCGGCACAAAACCCCACGCCGCACCGCGCACTCCGCCCAAAGCATCCTGCTTGCGGAGTTGGCAGTAGGGGGATAAAGAAACATTACCGACTTAACTCGACCATCCCCTACCCAACCCCACAGCCGTGTTGGATGCGCAACAAGTGTGCACCCGACCGGGAACTCAAAGAAATAATCCCCAATCATAGGAGAAAAACATGGCTCTATTTGAACTGATGAAACGTTCTGAAGAAATAAAATTCGCGGCAAACCAAGGAGATACACAGGCTCAATATGACCTTGGGTGCATGTACGAAGAAGGCCGGGGAGTCAAGCAGGATTCAGCAAAAGCCATGCAGTGCTACCTCAAGGCTGCGGAACGGGGACACGCAAAAGCTCAATACGATCTTGGGTTGATGTACTCCAGGCTCCCGCCCAATAAAAAAAATGAAGAAGAAGCCATCAAATGGATTCAGCTGGCGATGGAAGGGTTTCACTTGGCGGCTGAAAATGGCGATGCGGAAGCACAATGCCGTTTGGGAGAAATATATGACATGGTTAAGAGCGAGAGCCAGAATAAGAGGATCAAAACGGTCTCCGCCGCAGTAGCCCTTGTTTGTGGCGAAAAGGACACCAAATGGTATGAAGAGGAATCCGCAAAATGGTTTCAAATGGCGACGGAAGTATTTCGCCAAGCAGCAGAACAGGGAGACATGAAAGCTCAATTTGAACTCGGTGGAATTTATTGTTGGTTCATGGGTGGCAGGGAAAATGAAGAAAAAGGTTTGCAATGGTTTCAAAAAGCGGCAGAACAGGGACTCGTGGATGCCCAGCATGAGCTTGGATACATGTACTCCACGGGCTGGTGTGTTGCGGACCAGGACATTATAGAAGCCTTGAAGTGGTATACGAGAGCGGCTGAGCAGGGGCATTTATTGGCTCAAACTTTCCTTGCAAAAACATACGCCGGTTGTGACAGGCTCATTGAACCTCCTCATTACGCAGAAGCCCTGAAGTGGTATCTCAAAATTGCAGAACTTGGCGATACCTCCGCCCAACACAACATTGGGGTAATACACGCAAAAGGCCAAGGGGTTGCACAAAACCTCACCGAAGCCCAAAAATGGCTGAGAAAAGCGGTGGAACAAGGCAATGAGAACGCAAAAAAATCGCTTCAATTGCTTGGGGCTTTTCTGAACCAACAGGACGAAAAGGCGCTTGAGCAGCTTGAGCTTATTTTCTGAGGGGTAAAAATCAATGCTTCTTTTCGCAGGAGAGGATGTTTTCAAAAATCTCGGTAATGACATAAGCCGCACGCTCGTTATAACGTGACTGTTTTAAATTTTCCAACCCTTCATCAATTGCTTCAAAAACCATCGTGCGCGTGTAATCATTATTGCTACACCACATCTTTCCCTCGGTAGCATCGGCCACGCCCAATAGGAAAGCAAAAGCGGCATTTCTCTCATCCACCCTTTCACTTTTGTAAGACGCCAGAAATCCCTTCAGCGGCATAATAAAACCAATTGTGAAAATATACCTACCTTCCCGACCGACCCTCGACTGCCCTACCGGACAATTGCCCTGTCAAAAAGTCTCCGCTACTCTTCATGGGTTCTTTCCTAGGCTCATGTTTGAGGTTTCCCTTTTATGGCCGCTTCCCGCAAAGCAAAAAAATCCCCTACCGCCTCCCATCACGCCAAGCTCTTTGTGCTCGACACCAACGTCCTGATGCATGACCCTACGAGTATCTTCCGCTTTGAAGAGAATGATATTTACATTCCGATCATGACTTTGGAGGAACTCGATGACAACAAAAAAGGCTTGTCCGAGGTCGCACGCAATGCCCGCCAGGTAAGCCGCATGCTCGATGAAATCGTATCAAGCGTACCCGACGGCATCACCTCGGGCATTGCGCTGAAAACGCCCTCGCACGGCCTTGCCACGGGCCGGTTGTTCCTGCAGACCGAGGCGATCAACGTCGAATTGCCTGCGGGGCTCCCTACCGTCAAAGGCGACAACCAGATCCTCTCGGTGCTGACGTTCCTGGCCCAACGCGAACCCGAACGTGCGGTCATCCTCGTCACCAAAGACATCAACATGCGGATCAAGGCGCGTGCCCTGGGGTTGGCGGCGCAGGATTACTTCAATGACAAGGTGCTGGAAGACAGCGAACTGCTCTACACCGGCTCCTGTGAATTGCCCACCGACTTCTGGGAAACGCACGCTGCCGGGATGGAGTCATGGAAAACGGACACCCATACCGCCTATCGCGTGACCGGCCCTGCCGCAAGCCGCCTCCTGCTCAACGAATTCGTCCACCTGGAGAGCGAACCGCCCTTTGAAGCCTGGGTGCGCGAACAGGCCGGGCGCAGCGCCGTGCTCGAAACCCTGGTCGACTGCCGCCACAGCAAGAACAGCGTCTGGGGCATCACTGCACGCAACCGCGAACAGAATTTCGCCCTCAACCTCCTGATGAACCCGGAAATCGACTTCGTCACCCTGCTTGGCCAAGCAGGGACCGGTAAAACGCTCCTGACGCTGGCCGCCGCGCTCACACAGGTGCTGGAAACCCGGCGCTACGCCGAGATCATCATCACCCGTGTCACCGTGCCGGTCGGCGAAGACATCGGTTTCCTGCCCGGCTCGGAAGAAGAAAAAATGACTCCCTGGATGGGTGCGCTCGAAGACAACCTGGACGTATTGAACGGGACGGTTGGCGAAACCGGCCAATGGGGACGTGCGGCGGCGGTTGACCTTGTGCGTAGCCGCATCAAGATCAAGAGCTTGAATTTCATGCGGGGCCGTACCTTCTTACAGAAATTCCTTATCATTGACGAAGCGCAGAACCTCACCCCGAAACAGATGAAAACCCTCATCACCCGCGCAGGCCCTGGAACCAAAGTGGCTTGCCTCGGCAATATCGCGCAGATCGACACCCCCTACCTCACCGAAGGGTCGTCGGGCCTGTCGTTTGTCGTCGACCGCTTCAAGGGTTGGGCGCACGCCGGGCACATCACCCTGCAACGGGGCGAACGCTCGCGGCTGGCCGACTACGCCGCCGAAGTCCTCTGAAACCATACCGGACGTCCTGACCATGGCATCGATCCACCGCCTGCCCGAACTACTCATCAACCAGATCGCTGCGGGCGAGGTGGTCGAACGCCCGGCCTCGGTGCTCAAGGAGGTGCTGGAAAACGCACTCGATGCCGGGGCAAAGGCCATCGACGTGCAACTGGATACGGGCGGCGTGCGCCGCATCTTCGTCTCCGACGACGGTTGCGGCATCCCACGCGACGAACTCGCCCTCGCACTGGAGCGCCACGCCACCAGCAAAATCAGCAGCCTCGAAGACCTCGAACGGGTCGGCACGATGGGCTTTCGCGGCGAGGCATTGGCCGCCATTGCCGCCATCGCCCGCACCACCATTACCAGCCGCATCGAAGGCGCGGATCATGCTTGGAAAATCGATTCCACCCACCGCGAACCGGTGCCCGCTGCCCTCAACCGCGGTACGGTTGTGGATGTAACTGACCTTTATTACAACACCCCGGCGCGACGCAAATTTCTCAGGACTGACGCCACCGAATTTGCCCACTGCGAAGAAATCTTCTGCCGCATCGCGCTTGCCCGGCCCGATGTTGCCATGCAGCTTGCCCACAATAGGCGCGTGCTTCACCGCCTAACTGTGAGCGAAATGCGCACGCGCATTGCCACATTGATGGGAGATGACTTTCTGAACCAGGCGCGTGAAATTCGTGCGGAAAGCGCGATCAAACTCACCGGTTTCGCCAGCCTCCCAGCCTACGCTCGCAATCGGCGCGATGCGCAATACTTTTTCGTCAACGGGCGGCATGTGCGGGACAAACTACTCAATCACGCCATCACCCAAGCCTATGCCGACATCCTGCACAACAGCCGCTATCCAGCCTATGTGCTCTTTCTCGAACTCGACCCAGCTGGTGTCGATGTCAACGTGCATCCGGCTAAGACCGAGGTCCGTTTCCGCGACTCCCGTGGCGTGCACCAGTTCATCTTTCACGCCCTGACCCAAGCGTTAGGTGGCGTGGGTGCAGGGCACGCGGAAACGCGAGTGGCCGGACAGCGAACCACTCTGGACCCCCCGCCCCCTTCCTCGCCCACATCAACCACAGACGGGATCAATGACGCAGGACGCTATCCCCTGCCCTCGGAACAGCTTGCTGCCACGCTGGGGCGCGTTGCCATGGACTCGGCAAGCCAAGCGTATTTCAGCTTCGCTGCCGGTGCCCAACCTCAACCCTCCATCGCGCCTTCGATTGAAACAAGCGCCGCGCAAAATACCACTGCCGAGGCGAACGACGACAACCCGCTTGGCTACGCCCTCGCGCAACTGCACGGCACTTACATCCTAGCGCAAAACGCCAAAGGGCTCGCGCTCATCGACATGCACGCCGCCCACGAACGCATTCTTTACGAAAAACTCAAAACTGTGCTCGATGGCACGCCTTCCATGCAGCGTTTGCTTGTTCCAGCGATATTCAGCGCGAGTCCAACGGAAATGGCAACAGCAGAATCCCACGCAGAAACCCTGCTCAAGATGGGTTTTGAAATTTCGCCCGCTGGGCCTAGGGAACTTGCCGTGCGCACTGTCCCGGTACTCCTTGCCAGCGCGGCGGTGGCAGAACTACTACACGAACTATTAGAAGAACTGCGCGAATACCCAACATCCGAAGTCATCATCCGGCGGCGGAACGACCTACTCGCCACGATGGCCTGCCACGGAGCCGTGCGTGCCCACCGTCAACTAACCGTGCCGGAAATGAATGCCCTGTTGCGTGACATGGAAAAAACCGAACGGGCTGACCAATGCAACCACGGGCGTCCTACTTGGACGCAGTTTACAATGTCCGACCTTGACCGTTTCTTCCTGCGCGGGCAGTAAAGAAGCGCGGTTAAAGGGATGAATTGCCACCTTCTTCACACACGTGTGCCGCGACCATGACAGCGGCTGCGCATCCGCTGATGCGAGGCGCGCACACTTTCTCGTGCCTTCTTGATAATCGTCTCCCGTTGAGGCAGAAGCGAAAGTGAGCTCGCATTGGCATGTGAGCTGTGTTGCATTCCATGAGTCTTT
Organism: Betaproteobacteria bacterium; assembly: GCA_009781085.1. Taxonomy (GTDB): domain Bacteria; phylum Pseudomonadota; class Gammaproteobacteria; order Burkholderiales; family Rhodocyclaceae; genus WRNU01. The sequence goes on along the minus strand of WQYV01000001.1, from coordinate 15,677 downwards.
GTGTTCATTGCATCAACCTCCTACTTACATAGTATAAATTTCAAGCATTTTGCTGCGATGCACAAATTCAATTTTCCGCATAATAACTGCCATGTCAACGAAGACATGGGAATAACGCTACTACATGTTGTTGCGTTGCAACATTCGTAACATCCACAATTGGCGCATATACTGCGAATCACTTGGAACCATCTGCTTCATTTAGCGCAGTAATCGCCTCTTCCCCTTGAATGGAGCTTGCACACGCATCTGTATCTATTGGCGCACTGATCCGATTGGGGTCGACTCGCTTGAGTACATGGTCCAATTCAACGACAATTTCATTGACCCCCATCCGAAGTTGGTCGGCCATATCACGAACATCGCCCGTCAGACGCCCAGTACGCTCAACAAGCGACAATACTTCACCGGAAACGACGGAAAAACCGTCCTGTCGCGAACGTGCTGACTCGATTGCGGCGTTAAGGGAAAATAGATTGGTCTGATCTGCAACCACTTGCTGTATCCCATTAGCCAGTATTTCTACTCTGCCGTCAATGGTCTGCGCTTTGATCAAGATGGATTGAAGCAACCCATGTAGATCGTTCATCGTTTCTTCAAGAGCCACCGTAATCTCATCAACTTCACTACTGGAATGACCAGTAAAACCGCCTCTGTCCTTGAATCGTTTCAGCAGGACGTAAAGTTCTTCAATCGGTTCTCTGGATACTGCCTTGATCGTTAGACCAATCAGTCCCAATGCTACCAATAAAAGTACAGTGATGGAAAATACCACTACATTAAAAAAGATATTGTCGTTATTTTCGTTTACCTGCATCAGTATGTTGGTAGACAGGCAAAATAACCCTATGCGCGCAACTAATACAATAACAATACCGATCAGAGAAGCAGCAATATATAAATACTTTTTATTGCTAATACGCATGTTCATCAACACTGTTCTTACAGACAACACCGTTTATTCCAGTTCCATACCCTCGGTATATCACCGGTAAATGCTCAAGAAAAAATCGATCAAAATATACTGGCATCAAGCATCCTTTATACAAAAAGCAAACATGACCGCCTCTAAAGCACTTTGTCCTGAAGACTAAGGATTCCGTTCGACATAGATTGAAATTATTATTAACCACCCATTCTCGTCAATTGTAGAAACTACTAACAACAAAAATGTTGTTATCATAAACATTCATATACAATCTATAACTTTGCATTTCTTCAAATAAGAATAAAGCTTTGTATTTTTATTTTTTTGTTATTATCTCAAATAAAATCAAGTACAATGTAGTAAGCTCCACGAATGGGCGTACCTATCATGCGAAAACCCTACCTTATTTCGCATAGTTGTATCTATCGATAATGAACAGGGTTGCACTGTCTTTGGCAGGTGGCTGGCACATGAGTCCGCACACCTTGGCAATCGGCCTCTCCGCCGTGGCCTACGTTGCAGCAAAACGTTATACGGGAGACTCGCGGTTCGCGTTCTACTCCTGCGCAATCACCCATGACGCGGTGGTCATGCCTGCCGCTATCCGGGCACGGCTCATGCTGCACAAAGAAATGTTCACTTGACAATCGAACTGCGCCTTTGCCCTCAAGGTCGCTCGAACAACGCCACCGACTCCACATGCGAGGTATGCGGGAACATGTCGGCAACGCCCGCGCCACGTAAAACATAGCCCTTTTCCCGCACCAGCACGGCGGCATCCCTGGCGAGCGTGGCAGGATTGCACGACACATAGACGATACGGCGCGGGCTGTTGTGTGGCTCGATGGCCTTAACCACAGCAATCGCGCCTTCACGTGGAGGGTCGAGCAACAGCTTGTCGAAAGGGCCAAGCGCGGCGAAGCTGTCGCCGGTCGTCTCGAACAAATCGGCAACATAAAACACGGCAAGCGTATCCAGCCCATTGGCACGGGCGTTTTTTGTTGCACGCGCCACCATTGCCGCACTGCCCTCCACCCCCACCACTGCCGCGCCCCGGCGCGCAATGGGCAGGGTGAAATTGCCCAGCCCGCAGAACAAATCGCCAACCCGTTCCCCCGCACATGGGTCGAGCAACTGCACGGCACGGCGAACCAGCAACCGGTTGGTATGGACATTGACCTGCGTGAAATCGCCAGGGCGAAACGCTAGGCGCACATCGAATTCAGGCAGGGAATAAAACAATTCACCCTCACCACCCGCCAGCGGATGCGCGGTATCCGGCTGGCCGGGCTGCAACCAGACATCCACCCTGGCCATTTCGCCAAACGCCAGCAACCGTTTCAGATCCGCATCGGAAAACGGCAACAGATGACGGAACACCAGCACGGTAACGGGTTCGCCCAACCCACTCCCACGCTCACCCATCACCATTTCGACCTGCGGGACCCGGTTGGCAATCGAAAGCCCCTCCACCAACACACGCAGCCGGGGCAACATCGCCGACACATGCGGCGGCAACACAGGGCAAGACGAAAGATCGGCGATATAACTCGAACGCTTCTCATGAAACCCGACCAGCACCCTGCCCCGTGTCGGAACCTTCCGCACACCGAGCCGGGCACGCTGGCGATAGCCCCACGCCTGCCCGGACATTGCCGGATAAATGATTTCAGGGCGAAGCCTGGCGATATGCCAGAAAGCATCCTCCATCACCCGCTGCTTCACCGCTGCCTGCGCCGTTGGGTCGAGATGCAGGCTTGAGCAGCCGCCACACACTCCAAAATGCGGGCAATGCGGCACGACCCGCAACCCGCTCTCGCGGAGGATGCGCACAACACGGGCTTGTTCGTAAGTTGGCCGGACGCGCAGGGTTTCGTATTCGACCGCCTCCCTCGGCAACGCGCCTTCGATGAATACCGCCTTGCCGCCTACCCGTGCGATGCCACGGCCTTCGTGGTCGAGGGATTCAATGACAGCAGTCGGCATTTGTGTTCGTTGTCATTTTTTGGCAAGCAGCAGAGCGGCAAAATTCGATTGCCATAGCTTATAGAGAATTTTCGATCCATACCTGAACACTCCCCCTCCCCCTTTGCGGGAGAGGGTGCATAGCGCCGGGAGAGGGGAAAGCATACAGACTTGATCATAGTTTGTATTTTTCAAGCATCGTTTTGTTTTCTTGTGAAAGATAACCAAAACTAAAAGCCCCTTCTTTTTCCCATGAGTCTGTACCTTTCAGTTTTCCGGTTTCCAAAACTTGATCAAGAAGCTCGTCATGCGGATAAATATACCAATCATTATCATAGCGAAAAATAATCCAAATATCCTTACCTTGATATTTTTTATCAAAGCTCAGGCGCCCTTTTAATTGGATTTTCCGGAATGTTTCTCCATCAATATGAACAGCAATAAAATCAGCACCTTGCCAATCATCCGAAAGACGAAGGCAGTTATACCCATATTCAGCGAGGACAGCCGAGGCTTTCTGAAAATTGAAGTTTTCCTTTTGGCGAGAATTAAGCTCTTCGTAGCTGACTTTGACAAACCGACTGTCATCCATGATGGCTCTCTCCTATCTCCATAAGGAAAACCTACGCTACCTCCCCTTCACCCACTCCTTCACCTTCCCCAAAGCTCCCGCCAGTTTCCCCGGTTCTGTCCCACCGGCCTGCGCCATATCCGGCCTGCCGCCGCCTTTGCCGCCAACCTGCTGCGCAACGAAATTCACCAATTCGCCCGCTTTGACTTTAGCCGTCAAATCCGCAGTAACGCCCGCAATGAGGCTCACCTTTTCGTCACGGACGGTGGCAAGCATGATCACGGCGGATTTGAGCTTGTCTTTCAGTTTGTCCAAGGTTTCGCGCAAGGTTGCGGGGTCGATGCCTTCCAGCGTGGCGGTGAGGAGTTTCGCACCGCCTTCGATTTCGACCGCCTGCCCGATAAGGTCGTCGATCTGGCTGCTCACGAGTTTCGATTTCAACCGGATGATTTCCTTCTCAAACGCCTTTGCCTGTTCAATCAGGCTGGAAACACGCTCGGTGAGGGCATCGGGCTGGGCTTTGAGAAGCGCGGCAATTTCCGTGACGCGCTGCTCCTGCATTTGCGTGTAATGCAGGGCGTTTTCCCCGGTTACGGCTTCGATACGGCGCACGCCTGCGGCAATGCCCGACTCTGAGAGAACCTTGAAAAAACCGATATCCCCGGTGCGGGTCACGTGCGTGCCGCCACAAAGCTCCTTGGACGTGCCAATGCCGAGTACACGCACGGTTTCGCCGTATTTTTCGCCGAAAAGCATCAACGCGCCGGATTTCTGCGCGGCTTCCAGCGGCATGACGGCAGCCTCTGTCGCGGCGTTTGACAGAATTTCAGCGTTAACACGCGCTTCCACTTCGCGGATTTCTTCGGCACTCATCGGCGCGGTGTGGGCGAAGTCGAAGCGGGTTTTGGTGGGGTCGACGAGGGAGCCTTTCTGCTGGACGTGGCTGCCCAGCACTTCACGCAACGCCTTGTGCATGATGTGGGTGACGGAATGGTTGCGGGCGGTGGCAGCGCGGGCGGGGATGTCCACTCGGCCCGCTACCTTGTCGCCGACGCGCAATGCGCCGGTTTTGACGATGCCGTGCTGGCCGAACACTGCCGCCTGAATTTTCTGGGTGTCTTCAACGGCGAAGATGCCCACCGCGCCACGGAGTTCGCCCCGGTCGCCAACCTGGCCGCCGGATTCGGCGTAGAAAGGGGTGCCATCGAGCACGACGACGCCAAGGTCGCCCTCGCGCAACTCATCGACGGCGGTTCCGTCCCGGTAGAGTTTGATGATTTTGGCGTCGAGTTCCAGCAAGTCGTAGCCGTGGAAAACGGTCTCCGCGCCCGCGTAATCGAGGTTGGCCGTCATCCGGAACTTGCCCGCCGCACGGGCCTGTTCTTTTTGGCGGGCCATTGCGGCATCAAACGCGGCGGTATCAACGCTTACGCCCTGCTCGCGGCAAACGTCGGCGGTGAGGTCGAGCGGAAAGCCAAAGGTGTCGTGCAGCTTGAAAGCGAGTTCGCCATCAAAGCAGTCGCGCCCCCCTGCTTTCATCTCGGCCAGCCCGGTTTCCAGGATTGTCATGCCGTTTTCGATGGTGGCGAAGAAGCGTTCTTCCTCGGCTTTCAAAACGTCCATGATGCGTTTTTCACCGGCGGGCAGTTCCGGGTAGGCCGCACCCATTTCCTTGACGAGATCGGGCACGAGGCGATGGAAGAACGCCGCCCGCACACCAAGTTTGTAGCCGTGCCGGACGGCGCGGCGGATGATGCGGCGAAGCACGAAGCCGCGCCCTTCGTTGCCGGGGATGACGCCGTCGGCAATCAGGAAAGCGCAGGCGCGGATATGGTCGGCCAGCACTTTCAGGCTGGGGCTCGCCATATCGGCACTGGAAGTTTCACGCGCCGCCGCCTGGATGAGGCTCTGGAAAAGGTCGATTTCGTAATTGGAATGCACGCCCTGCAATACGGCGGAAATGCGTTCCAGCCCCATGCCGGTATCCACGCTCGGCTTGGGCAACGGATGCATCACGCCCGCTTCGTCGCGGTTGAACTGCATGAACACGTTGTTCCAGATTTCGATGTAGCGGTCGCCGTCCTCTTCCGGTGTGCCGGGAAGCCCGCCGGGGATTTCCGGGCCGTGATCATAGAAAATCTCGGTGCAAGGACCACAGGGACCCGTGTCCCCCATCATCCAGAAATTGACGGAAGCGTAGCGTGCGCCCTTGTTGTCGCCGATGCGGATGACACGTTCCGGGGCAAGCCCCACCTCTTTCGTCCAGATGTCGAACGCCTCGTCGTCCTCAGCATAGACGGAGACATAGAGCTTATCCTTCGGCAGCCCGTAGACTTCGGTGAGCAGTTCCCAGGCGTAGCGGATGGCATCGCGCTTGAAGTAGTCGCCGAAGGAAAAATTGCCGAGCATCTCGAAAAAGGTGTGATGTCGGGCGGTGTAGCCGACGTTTTCCAGGTCGTTGTGCTTGCCGCCCGCCCGCACGCACTTCTGCGAGGTCGTGGCGCGGCTGTAGGGGCGCTTGTCGAAGCCGAGGAACACGTCCTTGAACTGGTTCATGCCCGCGTTGGTGAAGAGCAGCGTGGGGTCATCGACAGGCACAAGCGAACTGGAGGCTACGATCCTGTGCCCCTTGGACTCGAAGAATTTCAGGAATTGTTCGCGGATTTCGGCGGATTTCATGGGATTCGCTCTTGCAGGATCTAGTTTGATGAATGGTATTGGCTTAGCAGGAGCCACGGGCAGAACGTGGCAGTTTATCATGCGTGCTTACCTGCTAAAAAACGCCTATATCCCACAGGAAACAACATATGGGACATCGCATCTCCAAGATTTACACACGTACCGGCGATGCCGGCCAGACAGGGCTGGGCGATGGCCACCGCGTCCCGAAAAGCGACACGCGCATCCATGCTATCGGTGAAATCGACGAAACCAACACTACGCTTGGCCTGCTGCTCACGGAAGAATTGCCCACCGATGTACGTGCGCTCCTTACCGACGTACAGCACGACCTGTTCGATTTAGGCGGCGAAGTCTGCATCCCCGGCATGAGCATGATCACCGCACAACAGGTGGGACGGCTGGAGAAGGCCGTCGACCACTACAACGCCGGGTTGGAGCCACTCAAGGATTTCATCCTCCCCGGCGGTTCCCGCGCCGCCGCACTGGCTCACCATGCCCGCACCGTCTGCCGTCGCGCCGAACGCACGCTGGTGGCGCTGGCGCAGATCGATACCGTCAACGACGGTGCGCGCCAGTATCTCAACCGCCTCTCGGATTTATTGTTCGTGCTCGGGCGCGTGCTCAACCGTGCGGCAGGACGCGAGGATGTGCTGTGGCAGAAGAGGAAGAACGCGGGAGAAGCATAGTCGCCGGGAACCCGAGCAGGGGCTTCACAGCCCCTGCTCAGTGAGCCATTCATCGATCCGGGCGGCGACCTTTTCCCAACTGCGTTCGAGCATCATCGCATGGCCCATGTCGCGAAATATTTCCGGCGGGGTTCCGTAGGCGTTTGCGGCCATTTGAACCTGGCCGGGAGAAATCAGGCGGTCGTACTGTGCGCCAAGCACCAGCATCGGCGGCCTGTAGACGCGGGAAGTATCAGGCAGATTGTAAAAGGTCATGTCCCAGATTGCACGGAGGGATTCGGGCTGGAACAGTTTCCAGTAGCGCTGAAGTTTTTCGACGGCAACCGGCTGGTGGAAAAGCACGCAGCGTAGGCTGTCGGCGCTCGGCTCGCCTCCACCCATGATCCGGTTGAGGTCGGTAAGCAGATGCGGTGCGGTAAAAAACAGGCCGAGCGCGGAATAGATTAACCCCTGGGGCGGAACCGAGGCTACCAGTACGACGGCGGGGGCAGCGGCCTGTTCGAGATATTTCTGTACCACCATGCCGCCCATCGAATGGCCGACCAGTATCGGGGGCGCAGGCAGGGTGGCAATGGTCTCGACGAGGTCGGCTACGTAATGGTCGATGCTGAAAGTGTCGAGATCGTCACGCCCCCGGCTGCTGCCATGCCCGCTGAGCGATACCGCGTGCCCGGCCCATCCGCGCTGAGCGAACCAAGGCAGGAAATGCTCTTCCCAACACCAGGCACCAGCGTAGGCACCATGTACGAAAAGGATCGGCATCCGGTGCCTGTGGTGCGAAGCAGGCAGGCGGCTGATGATCTCAAGAGAACTGTAAGAGCCTGCGCTTACCGTAGCAGTGCTCATTTTTTGCATCATTGCTTCCCTAGAAAAAAGGGAAAAGGGAAAAAAGTAACACAATTGATACAGCACAGGGTATCAGATATCCGTCTTTTCCTTGTGACAGGCGAGGCGATTGCGTACGGCGTCGACCCGCGCAGCGTGCAAGCGAGCAGGAATTTGCCGAGGTTCCGCAACGGAGCGTGCAAGCGCGGCAGCGTCCACGCCGAGGAAGGCTTCCATGGCCATCTGCCAGGACGTAGCGGATGGCCAGGGTGCGGGCCAATGACCTCCGCGCCCAAAATAATCACAGGTGGCGGCATCCAGCAGGGCGAGGAAACGCTCGGGGCGGCGCACGCAATCACAGCGTTCGAGCAGGCTGGTGATGGTGTTCGGGCGCATTTCGCCGATCAGCCTCAAATTGCCATGTTCACGGGCGAACAGCACGGCGAAGTCGCGGCAACTGGCCGGGACGCGCAACCGTTCCGAGATTTGCCCGGCAAGCGGTGCGCCCCGTGCTTCATGTTCGTAGTGGTGCGGCAGGATGTCGGCGGGGGTTTCTCCCTTGCCGAGGTCGTGCAACAGGCAGGCCCAGCGGATTTCCAGCCCATACCCGGCTTGGGCGGCATGGTCGACGACCAGCATCGTATGTTCGCCGCAGTCGATTTCGGGGTGGTACTCAGGTGGTTGCGGCACGCCAAACAGGCGGTCGACCTCGGGAAGGATGCAGGCGAGTGCCCCACATTCACGCAGGACACGAAACATCCGCGAGGGACAAGCTTCCATGAGGCCGCGCGAGAGTTCCTTCCATACCCGTTCGGGCGTGAGGTGAGCAAGTTCGCCGCCCTCGCAAATCGACCGCATGAGTGCAAGCGTTTCCGGCGCAATGCTGAATTCGGGCAGGCGGGCGGCAAAACGCGCCACGCGCAGGACGCGCAAAGGGTCCTCGGAAAAGGCCGGGCCGACATGGCGCAGGATTCTGGCTTCGAGGTCGCCCACCCCTCCGTAAGGATCGACCAGCGCCCCCCCCGCTTCGCGGGCGATGGCGTTGATCGTGAGGTCGCGCCTTGAGAGGTCTTCCTCCAGGGTGACATCGGGCGCGGCATGGCAGACGAAGCCGGTATAACCGTGCCCGCTCTTGCGTTCGGTCCGGGCCAGCGCGTATTCCTCGTGCGTTTCCGGGTGCAGGAAAACGGGGAAATCCCGCCCTACGGGGCGAAACCCACGTTCGAGCATAGTCTCAACCGTCTCCCCCACCACAACCCAATCCCGATCCTTGACCGGCAGGCCAAGCAAAGCATCCCGTACCGCGCCGCCGACCACATACGCGCGCATGCCCAACTCCCGCCTTCAGTCCGACATCTTCGGCATAATCGTGCCGAGACGGGTCTTGAGCGATTGTGGTTTGCCTTCGAACAAGGCCGCGTAGATGATGGCGTTGGTCATGACGTGCTTTACATAATCGCGTGTTTCTTCAAAGGGAATGGTTTCGGCATAAACCGCGCCCTCCAATGCCCGATGGGCACGCCAGCGCCGTGCGCGGCCAGGGCCGGCATTGTAACCAGCAGCGGCCAGCACCTGATCGTCTTCGAGTTCGTCGAGGAGGATGCGCATGTAGCCAGTTCCGATTTCCACGTTGGTCTGAGGATCGCGCAGCAGGCCGGGGTGATAATACATGCCAAGCCTTTTGGCAACCCACTTGCCAGTTTTCGGCATGACCTGCATCAATCCCTGCGCCCCAACAGGGGAACGGGCAGGGATGATGAAGCGGCTTTCCTGCCGCATCACGCCGTAGACCCAACTCAAGTCGAGGTTGTTGGCACGTACTTGCGGCTCAATGAGTTCGCGGTACGGGGCAAGGAAACGCAGTTCCCAGGCTCCGGCTGGATTGGCGAGTTCGGCGGAAGTAATGGCGCGGTCATAGAGATGGTTTCTCAGAGCCAGTTGCGCAGCGGCAAGGCGAAAAGCTTCGTCACGCCCGCGTAGCGCCCAGTTCCATTCGCGAATGGCATCCATGCGCAAATCGAGCTGGAAAAGCGCCATTGCGCGCTGGAAACCCGGATGGTTGTCGACGCTCGGCCCGTTGGTGACCGCTGCCCCGGCCTTGCCCCCTGCCCCGACGTCGGCCTGTATTGCCCCGCCGTTACCCTCCCCAGTATTCTCGCCAGGACTTGATTCAGGGCCAGAGCCGGACTCAGATTCAGCATCGGCGTCATCAGAACCTTCGGTAGCTTCCTCTGCAGTTGCCTCTTCTGCGGCCTCTGCGGCTATTTCTGTGGTAGAAGTCGCGAGCGCCGTGTGTGCCACGCGTGGGTCGAACGGGTTTCCCAATTCTTCGTTGGCGAGGATACCGTAGAAGTCCGCCAGACTGGCAATGCGTCGGAATTCCTTTTCTGCCTCACCCACCCGGTTCAGGGATTTCAGGGCACGCGCGCGCCAGTAAATCCATTCGGGCAAGGCGCGCTCTTCGGGGTTCAGTTTGTCGATGGCCGCGAGCACCCCCGGCCAATCACTGGTACGCAACGACACACGCACGCGCCATGCGCGTTGGGTTGCACTCATCGAGGAGTCATCGGCATTGCGGAACCAAGAAGCGGCTTCAGTGCTGTGATCCTGAGCCGCATGCAAAGCCAGCACACCCCAAGCATGAGCGCGTCCCTCGGGAGTAAGCTGGTTAGAAATACGCTGGAAGCGGGTATATGCGCCAGACACGTCCACCCGCGCCAGCCTTGTCAGCGCAACCAAAGCCATTTCCTGTCCTGCACGGGTATCGGCGAATTTGGGTGACAGGCAGTCGTGGGTACGTTTTGAGTCGTGGGTACGTTTCGGTTTACGGCCAAACCGCTTGGAAGCCTTGGAAACCTTCACGCTGCCTGCGCCATGGCAGTCAAGAAAGAGTTTTGGGTTGCGGACGGCCTGATTAAACGCATTCACGCTGTCTACGCCAACCCAATCGAGAACCACCCGTGCGCGTGCCGGTAATTTGGTATCGACCCGGCGTCGGAAAAGCCTCCAGGCATCATTCGTGCTGACTTTTCCTTGAAAAACCGCCTCGCGCATCACGGACGTGCAAGTGGAATGCGCGAAGGTCAGGGAAACCCAGTTCTTGGCAACTTCGTCGGGGACTTTCCTGTCCCCGGTCGCTAGCCGGGCATTCCACGCCTGACAACGCATTTCATTGTCCGGGTTTTGCAGGCTTGGATAAATCTGGAGAAAATAAGACCAGTCCCCATCCCTTGCCAACCGGCGCAGCCAGTCCACACGCAGGCGTTCTGCCAACAGCGTGCCAGCTTCATCCGAAATGAACCGGGTTAGAGCACTTTCCTGCGGCATGAAGGATGCCTTCGACAAGCTGTTGGAAAGCAGCCAGTAGCGGATATAACTATCAAGCGGATGCCCGCTTGTTTGGTTGGCAAGATTTTCGAGCGCTTCACGGTCGCCGTGCCGTGCAGCATCACGCGCCGCAAGAAAACGGGACTCCGCTGCCGAAAGGACATCGCCCGGCTGCGCATAGGCAAAGGCATGGAAACACATTGATGCAATGACCGCCGCATAGCAGACGATGGCATGAACGATGGTTTTATTCATCCGACAAAAACCCCTACTGAAAAATGTCAAGTAATGAAAATTTTTTAACCTTACCATAAGGTGCAGATACTTGCCCGGGACAGTTAGAATTCATTTTTTGTCCGCCAGGCATCCCTCCCGATGTTCTATGAACTTTTCGTTGGCCTGCGCTATACTCGCTCACGCAGGCGTGCCCAGGGGCGTAACCGCCTCATCTCCTTCATTTCACTGATATCGATTATCGGTATCGCGCTTGGCGTCATGACGCTCATTATCGTGCTCTCCGTCATGAACGGTTTCCAGGAGGTACTGCGCGAAAATACCCTGGACGTGGTTTCGCATATTGAAGTGGAATCAACCAAAGGCACTGGCCGGGTGCTGCACTGGCAACAGGTCATTGAAGATGCCAGCTTGCACCCCGAAGTGGAGGCTGCAGCCCCTTACGTAAACGGGCAGGGGATGCTGACGCTCGGCGAAACCGGGCGCGGCGTGCAAGTGCGGGGCATCCTCCCCGAACTGGAAAATACGGTGGCAAACTTCAGCAAACACATGCAGGTTGGCACGCTCGACGCCTTGCAGCCTGGGAGCTTTGGCATCATTCTCGGGAGCGAGCTGGCGTGGAGGCTGGGAGCGGGACCGGGCGACAGGCTGACCCTGATTGCGCCACAAGGCATGGCAACACCGGCGGCGGTCATGCCGCGTATGCGCCAGTTCAAGGTAGTCGGCATTTTCGATGCCGGGCAAAATGACTACGATTCCGTGCTTGCCCTCGTCCATCTGGCCGATGCCCAAGCCCTCTACCGCATGGACGATAGCGTCAGCGGAGTACGGCTGCGGCTCAAGAACCTTTTTGCAGCCCCTACCGTGTCGCGCGACTTGGCCAGGATCATCTCTACCCCCGGTTTGGCGTTACGCGACTGGACGCGCATCCATGCCAACCTCTTCCGTGCCGTCGCGCAGGAAAAAACCATGATGATGCTTTTCCTGTTCCTGATCGTAACCGTGGCGGTCTTCAACGTCGTTGCCAGCCTGACCATGACCGTGCAGGAAAAGGCTGCCGACATTGCCATCCTGCGCACCCTTGGCGCTTCGCCCCTCTCGATCATGACGATCTTCATCATCCAAGGTTCCATCATTGGCGTGGTCGGGTTGGCAGCAGGGCTGGCTGGCGGATTGGCCATCGCCTTCAACCTCGATGTCATCATCCCGGCAATCGAATACGTTACCGGCGCAATCGTCTGGGATAAAACCATCTATAAAATCCCCGCGCTGCCCTCGAAAGTGCTGGCAAGCGACGTTGTCACCATCCTGACCGTCTCTTTCCTGCTCACCCTGATTGCCGCGATTTACCCGAGTTGGCGGGCATCCTGCGTAAAACCGGCGGAGGCCCTGCGTTATGAGTGAAATTGTATTGAGTTGTCATAATCTCGCCAAGCATTTCCGCGAAGGCGACAACGCGGTGCAAGTACTGAAAGGGATCGATTGCGAGATCAAACGCGGTGAGCGGCTTGCAGTCATCGGCACCTCCGGCTCGGGAAAAAGTACATTGCTTCACTTGCTTGGCGGATTGGACGCACCAAGCAAAGGAAGCGTAAGCCTGCTTGGCAAGAATTTTTCTTCTATGCCTGAAGCCGCACGCGGACGCTTGCGCAATAGAGCCCTAGGTTTCGTGTACCAGTTCCATCACCTGCTCCCCGAATTCACCGCGCTGGAAAACGTTGCCATGCCGCTCTACATCCGGGGCATAAACAAGAAACAGGCCGAAACCCGCGCCGAAGCCATGCTGCGGGAAGTGGGGCTGGGGCACCGGCTCGACCATACCCCGGGCGAGCTTTCCGGCGGCGAACGCCAACGCACCGCCATTGCCCGCGCCCTGGTGACGAACCCCGCTTGCGTGCTTGCCGACGAACCGACCGGCAACCTTGACCGCCGCACCGCCGAAGGCGTATTCGACCTGATGATGAGCCTCAATGAAAAACTAAAAACGAGCTTCGTGATCGTCACCCACGACGAAGCACTCGCACGGCGTAGCGAACGGGTCTTGCGGCTGGTAGATGGGGTGCTGGTGCAGGATGATCTGCAGCCTCCCTCTTGAGGGAGGTGGCACGCCGAAGGCGTGACGGAAGGAGTCAGCAACGCTTGAATGCGCTCAATAGTTAAATGAATATGCCAACCGAACCGCCGCTTACTCCTTCCGTCACCCGCCTTCGGCGGGCGACATCTTCCTCAAGAGGAAGGCTTTAGAGTTGGCTAAACGTATAGCACCAGACTGGAACCTATGACCCCCTCGCTCCTGCAACGCTCGCTTGCCGCCGTCTGGCATCCATGCACCCAGATGCAGCACCATGAAACCCTGCCGCTCACGCCGGTCGTCGAGGGCAAAGGGCCGTGGCTCATCACGGAAGACGGCAGGCGGTTGCTGGACGGCATCAGTTCGTGGTGGGTGAACCTTTTCGGGCATTGCAACCCGCGCATCAACGCGCAACTGCGCGACCAACTCGAACGGCTGGAGCATGTGCTGCTCGCGGGCTTCACGCATCCCCCAGCCGTAGAACTTTCCGAACGGCTGGCGGCGCTCGCGGGAGGCACATTGGGGCACGCTTTTTATGCTTCGGACGGAGCTTCAGCAACGGAAATCGCGCTGAAGATGAGCTTTCACATGTGGCGCAACCTGGGGCAACCCCAAAAAGACCGCTTCCTGTGCCTGGAAGGCGGTTATCACGGGGAGACCGTGGGGGCGCTGGCCGTCACCGATGTGCCCCTGTTCCGGGATGCCTACGCGCCACTGGTGCGCCAGGCGGTTACTGTGCCTTCGCCGGACGCACGGCGGGCCGCACCGGGAGAAACTGCCATCGACATCGCACGCCGCGCCGCCGATGCGCTGAAAGCGCGGCTGGAAGCGGAAAGCGGACGCATCGCGGCTTTCATCCTGGAACCGCTGGTGCAGGGCGCAGCCGGGATGGTGATGTACGACCCGGAATACCTGCGGCTGGCCCGTGCGCTCTGCGACCATTACCAGGTGCACCTGATCTGCGACGAAATCGCCGTGGGCTGTGGCCGAACGGGCACGTTCTTCGCACACGAACAGGCAGGCATCCGCCCGGATCTGCTCTGCCTTTCCAAAGGTATTTCCGGCGGCTACCTGCCGCTGTCCGTGGTGCTGTGCCGCGAGGAGATTTTCCGCGCTTTCTACGACTCCGATACCCACAAGGGCTTCCTGCATTCGCATTCCTATACGGGCAACCCGCTGGCCTGCCGTGCAGCGCTGGCAACGTTGGACATTTTTGAAGAAGACGACGTGCTGGCGGCAAACCGCAAACGCACAGCATTGCTGGGGCGTCTGCTGGAAGAAACGTTCTCCGGCCACCCGGCGGTACGTCACCTGCGCCAGCGCGGCATGATCGCGGCCTTCGACGTAGAGGACACCACCGACGGCTTTTCCCGACGCTTCTTCGCGGCGGCACTGGAAGCGGGCGCATTGCTGCGCCCCATCGGCAACACGGTGTACTTCATGCCCCCCTACGTCATGGACGAACCGGAATTGCGTGCACTGGTCGCCGCCGCCGCCACTGCGCTGGAACGGGCACTACACCATCCGCCGAGCGCCCCCTCGGGGGGCAGCGAGCAGAGCGGGCGTGGGGGCAGTGCACACCACCCGCCGAGCCGCCTCAAGGATGGTGACGCCCCCTCGGGGGGCAGCGAGCAAAGCGCGCGTGGGGGCCGTACACTCCCATGAACCGACTCGATCACCTTCGCGCCGCGCTCGACAAACTCGACAGCCAACACCTGCGCCGCGTCCGGCGCAACCTTGAAGGCCCCTGCTCGCCCCACGCCGTCATCGACGGGCGAACCTATACAGCGTTTTGCAGCAACGATTACCTCGGGCTGGCGGGAGACCCCCGGCTGGCCGAAGCGCTGGCCGAAGGCGCACGGCAATGGGGCGTGGGCGCAGGCGCTTCGCATCTGGTGTCCGGCCATTACGCCGTGCAGCACATGCTCGAAAAACGGCTGGCAACCTTCGTCGGGCGCGAGCGGGCACTGGTGTTTTCCTCGGGCTTCATGGCGAACATGGGCATCATCCCGGCGCTGGTCGGGCGCGGCGATGCGGTTTTCGCCGACCGCCTGAACCATGCCTCGCTGATCGACGGCATGTTGCTCTCACGCGCCGACGTGCACCGCTTCCCGCACCTCGACACCGCCGCGCTGGAACGCCAGCTTGCAACAAGCACCACAAAAACGAAGTTGATCGTCAGCGATTCGGTTTTCAGCATGGATGGCGATGTCGCGCCTCTACGTGAGTTGATGGCGCTCGCGGAACGGTTCGATGCGTGGCTGCTCATCGACGACGCGCACGGCTTCGGCGTGCTCGGCCCGCAAGGCCAGGGCGCCCCATCGGAAGCGGGCATCGACGGCTGGCGGCTCATCCAGATGGGCACGCTGTCCAAAGCCGCCGGGGTTT